>NZ_JAEMUD010000003.1:300000-452098 GCF_018342475.1 Parachlamydia sp. AcF125
GTCTCTTCATATTTCATTTCTGCCTGGTTACCCAAAGAATGCTTCCTTTTTCGCATCTCAGCCATGACACCTCTCCTTTTATTTCTTTTATCCCTATATTTAGCAGCCTGTTGATTCTTTTCGTACCTTTTTTATTAGCAAGGCCAAAAAAGGATAGATTTTTTTCAGCTTTTCTTACCTAAAATGATTTTAAGCACCTTTCTTTAATCACATAAAACAAAAATTAAATTAACTACATTTATTATTGTTTTTATTACAATTATATTTTAAAATTTATACTAAAACAAGCCGGCTTTAAATTAAATAATAAACAAACAGTTCAATTAAACATTTGCTACAATATTCAACTTCATTAATAATAACTAATTAAGCGTGATATACTTATGTTAAAGCCCCAACCAAAAAAATCTCGGATCAACTTGAGTGATTATCCTTATGAAAAGGATTTAGAAAATCGCCTACAGATGGCTTCTTTTTCTCCATTAGAAATTGATCTTCTGGATGTGATTTTAAATGGCTCATTAACGATGAATTTTCAAGAGCTAGAAGACGAATTAAACCTCAACGAAGAGGAGATGATTCTTTCGCTTGAAAAATTTGCTCGTTTAAAATTGCTGCAAATTCAGGGTAAAAAAATTCTCATCAATAAAGAAATGCGCAAATACTATGAATTGCATATTTCTCGCTTTAGCACAGATTTTGAACCCTCCATTGAATTTTTACAAGGATTGTTAAATCAAGTTCCTATTCACTTACTCCCCGTATGGTATACGATTCCCAAAAATTCTACGCATATTATTCAGGCGATCATTAATAAACACTTGCTGACCCCCAAAATTTATGAAAGATATTTGCAGGAAATTGAGGTGGAAGAACCTCTTTTGTATGCAATCGCTTCTGAAGTTTTTGCTTCCTCTTCTCTTTCTCTTTCCAGCTCCTTTTTAAAAAATAAATACCAACTAAAAGACAAGGAATTTGCCGAATGTGTAATGCGTTTAGAGTTCAATCTTCTTTGCTGTTCAAAATATGAGAGAAAAGGTAATGGCTGGGAAGAAATGCTAATCCCCTTTCATGAGTGGAGTGAATTCCTTTTATTTAAGCAAAACATGGCCCCCTCACCCATTAAAGAGGTAGACCTCATTGAAAATAGGCACCCCTTTCCTTTTGGATTTGTGCACGATTTAACTGTATTAACTCGACATCTAGGGCAAGCCCCTATTCCCTACCATACGTTACAAGATAAAACCCTGGAAATGCTCCCCCATATTTCTACTTTAGTCTCTTCGCAAGCTTATCTTTCTCAGCTATCAGAACAACTTATCGAATTAGAGCTTGCTTTTGAAGATGAAGGATGGCTGCGTCAACATCCCAAATCGATCGAATGGCTGCAAAAAGACTTGGAAACTCGAGCTTTAGGGGCATATCAAAGCTCTCTTATGAAATTTCTTACTTCTCAATCGCAATTTTTTGATAAAGATACACGCGAAATATTAAAATTCTTAAAGTCGGTCCGTAAAAAGGGGTGGATTTACTACCAAGATTTCTTAAAAGGATTCACGGCTCCTATTGGACGTGCTGACAACATTATGCTCGTCCCTAAAGGAAAGAGATGGAGATATACCCTCCCCTCTTATTCAGTAGAAGAAATGGACTTTTTGGAAACATTTATTTTTCTTTATCTTTTAGTGGGAGGGATTGTCTCTACAGGCACGCATAAAGGCAAGCGCTGTTTTTGCATCACCTCTTATGGCTACCATGCGCTCGATGATTATGCTTAGGCTAAGCGAATCGTTCGCTTTTCTGAAGAGATGCCTTCGCCCCTTGGCATCTCTTGCGTAGTAGTTAGAAAGACTTGATGCAATCCTTCAATATATTGGAATAATTTAGCCTTGCGAAAGGAATCCCAGCCCATGCCTGCATCGTCAATCAACATGAGAGGGGTCTCTCCCGTGATAGCCTTAAGGGAGTCCCATTCTGCCAGTTTTAAAGCAGCAACGAAACTGCGCTGCTGCCCTTCACTCGCAAAATAACGAGCTTCTTTGTCATTTAAATATAAATGTAAATCGTCTTTGTGCGGTCCTATTAAGGTATACCCTAACTCGCTCTCTTTTTTGCGAAGCTTTTGAAATTGTTCTAAATAATAATTTTTTAATTCCTCTTCAGAAGCTCCTTGTGGAGCAGCCGTTTTATAAATGACCGATAATTTTTCACGATCTGCACTTAATTGCTCATAAATCTGAGATCCTTTTTGGCACAATTCATGGGTAATTGCCGCTCGTTTTAAGATAAGGTAAGAGGCGGCATGAGCCATTTCATATTCCCAACTTTCGATGGTGGTTAAATTTTTCCCTCTTAACAAGTAGTTTCGCTGCCGCATAGCGCGATTAAAGCGGGTTAATTTATGAACGTACAAAGGATCGCTTTGAGCAAGTTGCAAATCAAGAAAGGCGCGGCGCATTACAGGGGCCCCTTTAATGAGAGCTGAATCATCAGGGCTTATGCACACTCCATAAAATACTCCTAACAAATAGATGAAGGAATGGTAAGAGGTGTGATTCAAAATGACTTTTCTTTCCTTCCCATTGTAGAAAACTTTTAAGCTCTGCTCGATCCCTTGCTTGATAAAGGTAGCTTCAAGCGAAAAATAAGCAGACTTTGTATGGATAAGGTCAGCTATTTGAGAGGTCCTAAAAGAGCGGCCAGCCATTAAAAAATGGATGGCCTCTAAAAGGGTAGTTTTTCCCACCGCATTAGGACCACAAATTACATTAATAGAAGGGGAAAAATCAAAACTAGCTTCTCGATATGAGCGAAATTGATGCAAATGGAGCGTACGTAAGAACATACCCATTTATGCATCTTCATTTAAGCGCATAGGCATCAAGACAAATAAAGGACTCACGGATGAATTAATTTGGGAAATCCCTTCCTTATCTGTAATCACTCCAGGGTTAAAAGGATCCGTTAAACCCATTGTGACAGTCTCTCCTTTGCTATGTCGCAAAATATCCAAAAAGTAGATCGGATTAAAGGCAATTTCTAGACGTGGCCCCGTGTAATTCACCGGCATGCTCACTTTGCCTTCTCCAATTTCCATGGTATTGGCAGCTAAGCGAAGCTCCCCTTCAGTAAAGGTAAAGCGCACAGAATGAGAAGTATCCACTGTGAATAAGGAAACTTGTCGCAGAAGGGTAATGAGTTCTTCTCTATGAAGGCTTAAGACAGTTTCTAATTGAGAAGGGATCACGCGGCTAACATCCGGATAATCCCCGGAGAGTAGCTTCGTAACAAGCAGGGTATTAGTGGTTTCTATTCCAATTTTATCATGCATCAAGTAAACCGTTGCTTCTCCACTATCTGAAAGGTTTTTTAAGATTTCTTCTACTGCTTTAATAGGAAGAATGTAATTTCCATTAAACGCAGCATCCAAACCTAAAGAAAGGTAAGTTCTTGATAACCGTTTTCCATCTGTTCCTGCAAATATCGCCTTTCCCTCAGTAATTTGCATAAACACACCTGTCAAAGCAAATCGGTTATCATCTCTGGAAACAGCAAAGGCTGTGCAAAACAGCATCTCCTTTAGATCGCTTTCTGAAATCTTAAATTGTACGGCTCCTTCCATTTGGGGCAACGAAGGAAATTCACTTTTATTCATTCCATGCAATTTGAAACGAGAGCTATCGGCGCTGATCTGGGTGGTTTCATTATCGTTTGTCGAAATTTCCACATTTATAGAAGTAAGTTCTCGAATTAATTGAGCAAATCGCTTTGCTGGTAATGCTGTCGCTCCTTCTTCAAGGACTTTCGCTTCAGTATGGCAACGGACTCCCACCGTTAAATCTGTGGCTGTTAAAATCAACTCTCCATTTTTTGCCTCCATAAGAAAATTGGAAAGAATCGGAATAGTCGCTTTTTGTGAAACGATGTTTAGACATTTATTAACCAAAAAATTTAGTTCCTGCGTTGAAATCACAAACTTCATGTTTTTTTCCTTAACTTAAGCTCTAAAGTCCCTACAAGCGTTTAATGGGACGTGTTTTATGGGCAGACATTCAAATGAAGAAATCATAGCATTATTTACTGTTTTGTCCTATACTATTTATGAGCAGCGCAGAAATTCTAAAGGCCTATTCAAGCCCGCATGGTAGATAACCAAAAACAGCCCTGCTCCTGCTAACTTGCCATCAACTCAACCTAACTGATCATCTATTATGAATGAACAAAAGCAAGAGCTCGTTTCCAACCGCCGTGCCACCTTTAACTATGAAATTTTGCAAACATTCGAAACAGGTATTGTTCTTTTAGGCACCGAAATCAAATCTTTACGCGATCATGGAGGAAGCCTCCAAGAAGCTTACGTTAAAATTTTCGACGACGAGTTATGGCTGCTTGGATGCAATATTGCGCCTTACCGTTTTGGCAATATTCATAATCACGACGAAAGGCGGCAACGTAAACTTTTGATGCACAAGCGAGAAATCTTGCGCTTGAAAGAAGCCGTGCAGGAAAAAGGACTTACCTTGATTCCTTTAGCTTTTTTCTTAAAAAATGGAAGAGTCAAGGTCCGCATCGCTACAGCAAAAGGAAAGAAAAACATCGACAAACGGGATTCTATTCGAGAAAAAGAAGATACCCGTAAAATGCAAAGAGCCCTTAAAAATGCAACTTAAGCTTCCATGTTAAAAATCAAAATTTTATCTGTTGGCAAAACCAAAGAAACATGGCTCAATACGGCTATTGAAGAATACCAAAAAAGGCTTCAAGGACAGGTTGAAATGGAATGGGTATGGGCTAAGGATGACCCTCAACTGATGGCTCTCGTTAGCCGCGAACCCTTGGTGGTTTGCCTAGATCCCCAGGGAAAAATGCTTTCTAGCGAGCAGTTTTCCTCATTTCTCATGCGTAAACTAGAAGAAGGGGGAAGCCGCTTAACATTTGTTATTGGAGGAGCTGAGGGGCTTCCCTTGTTTCTCAAACAAAATAAAGAAGCCATCAGCCTTTCACTTTTAACATTTACCCATCAAATTGCACGTGTGGTTTTGATTGAACAAATTTATCGAGCCCTCGAAATTGCCAAAGGCTCTCGCTACCACAAATAATGGCTTATTAAATCTGCTCCATGCGAGGAAGCGCAGATCTCAGATAGTAAATACCTCCCTGAATTAACGCTGTTCCAACGGCAATATCGATGAAAGCCCGCACATCTGAAGGCATCCCTAACACACGCATCATCACCCCTAATCCTATCATCGCCACAATTAGAAGGAAATTTCCTCTACTGTAAATGTTGAGAAGATGAGTGGGGTCAGAAAAAGCTTTAATTCTCAGCAAGTTTCGCAAGACTGCTTTTTTCAAGACAACCCGCCCCTTAAAAAATCCTGTCAAAAGGCTTAACACCACAAGGGCTAAAGCTGCAATCTTCACTTCTCCTACCGCACTTAATTGGTTCATTAACGGATACGTCCCTTCCGATTGCAAAAGCAAAGATTGCACGGCTTCCATTAAAAATCCTAATCCCAGTTGCAATAAAAAAACGCCAATTCCAATCCACATTGAACCTGCAATCACGATTAAAGTTTTATGACTGACTTTAAACATACTCTTCCTTAAATAGATTTAACATATAATAAACGATTGGACCCATCCTCGCCTGAAGGCTCTTGGAGTTGGACCCTGCCCTCTTATCCGAGGAACAACATTATTTTGGGCTGCATTAACGGCAAAAACGTGTTCTGTTGAGAATAGATAGAGAAATATCAAGTTCTTCATAAGTAAGTCCATGCCGCTAAGGCCCCTGCTATAAAGCTCTTTACCCTGCAAGCTGAGCCTGCAGCGTCTTAAGCCTGCTCTTTTATCGATTACAAGCTGAATTGAAAGGGTTTCCTCAGGTTTACAAGACAATGATATAACTTGGCTGATGAAAGCGTCAATAGATTTAAAAGGAGGAAAAACAGGGACTTTTCTTAATAGCCTCCATTCTATCGCACTACAGCGATCTCCCCCTCTAAAGGTCGCTGTTGACTCCCTTCTTAAAAGCCCAGCTTTTTATACAGCTTATGGATAAAATTGGGAAATCCTAAATAAGCGACCTTCGATGACTTGCAAATAGGCAACAAGTAGAAAAACGTTTGAATTCCCTTAAATCCACAAAAAAAATGGAATAAAGAGAAGAAAGATAAACAAAAGAGATTTCGAAACAGATCTAATTTCCCGCCTGTTATTTTTTTTAATATATAGACAAAAAATAGACCGTTCAATTATACCAAGTTGGGGACGGTCTGGCTGCCATCCTCAAGTCAATTGTTTAATCAAATATAAACACATGAGGCTTATCCGCAAAACCGCTTAGCCTTCTGCTATTTTTCGTGCTCACCTCGTTTTCCTCAAGAAAACCAGTTTTCAAAAACCACATGAGAATAGCTTTATTTAATGCGAGCAATGCTTAAAGGTTTGATTTTTCATTTCGGACTCCAGATGGTGGACTAAAATCAGAAAACATTAGCAAGACCGTAACAATATAGTGATCAGAATACAACAAAGATCGACTGAAAAATTAAGAGGACTTAATTAAAATGATGAGTATTTCTCTCGTATGTATCCGCGCATTTTTTGTGGCATTCGCCGTTCTTATTGCCCTAGCTTATGTCACAATTTATCCCCTTAGTTTCTCCCCATTCCTCAACCTTTCTATGGGAATTTTAGGAGGATTAGTCGCAAGCTTTATTATCGTGGGGTTAGAAAGCACCTGGAAGCGTTTCGGAATCATTGAATTTGCCCTTACATTAGCAGGTATCGTCCTCGGGAACTTTATGGGAGAAGCCCTTTGGACAATCTTGCAGCCTTTATCTTTTTACAGCCCCTCTGCTGAGATCGCCTCTCTTTTTAAAGCTAGCGTTTTTCTAATTTCGATCTACTTTAGCTTAAGCGCTCTTTTCCACACTGCTTATAAGCTTCAACTCCAGTCTTATTGGAAAAAGAAAGAAGCCAGCACCAGCTATACTTCTAACATATTGATTGATTCCTCTGCTCTTATGGATCCTAGGATTATTGACTTAGCTGCTTCGGGCATTTTGGACAACCATTTAATCATCCCTTCGTTTGTCACAAAAGAATTACAGCAGTTCGCGGATCAAATCGATGAACAAAGCAAAGCTAAGGGTCGCGCAGCTCTTGATATCATCAAAAAACTAGAAGCTCTTCCCCACTTAGAACTTCGGCATTCCGATATAGATTTCACTGATCTGGGAGGAGACACCAGGGCGAAATTAAATCGCCTTGCCACCGTTTTACCGGCAAAAATTTTAACAGCTGACATGAGCCGTACCCCCCAAAGTTCGGACGAAATTTCGATTATCAATATTCATTTTCTGTCCAATGCTTTAAAACCCATGACCCAAACAGGAGAATGCCTCACAATTAAAATTCAAAGGTATGGGAAAGAGCCTCGCCAAGGCGTGGGATATTTGAAAGATGGAACCATGGTGGTTGTCAATGGAGGAGCTGAATTTATTGGAGAAGAAATCAAAGCCTATGTTTTATCAGTCAAGCATACAGCTTCTGGGCGGATGATATTTTGCAACGCATCTGACGACGAACTCACTCCTGATCTTCCTGAACAAGAAGCTGCCGATCTTAAGGTTAAAAATAAAAACTACTACACGATATAAAAGCCCTTTGCATGCGGAGAATTAAAAAATGGCCATCCTTGGAATAGGGAATGATATTATTGAAATTAGCCGCATAGCAAAGAACATTGAGCAATACGGTCAAAAGTTTCTTGACCGCCTATTCACAAACCAAGAGCAAGCTTATTGCCTGCAGTATCGGCAATCAGATCGTCACTTTGCTGGACGCTTTGCTGCCAAAGAAGCAATCGTCAAAGCATTTGGCACAGGTTTCGGAACGCAAGTTGCATGGACAGACCTTGAAATCCTCAACGATCCTTCAGGGAAGCCTCATGTTCGCTTATCCGCGGCTTTGGAACTTCGCCTTCCCCCCGATACCCAAATTTTCATTTCAATCAGCCACTGCAAAGAGTACGCCACCGCCTGTGCTATCTGGACCGATGAAGCTAAACATCAAAGCTGGTAAAAAGATTTGTTAAAGACCAAAGGGATAAAGGATCGAAATGGTCAATTGGCTTGCTGTACGCGGGCAATTATGAGCATACACCCGCATCCCAAATTCTATCTCAGCCGTAGCCGTAGAATCCCATGCATATTGATACTTGGCCCCGCAATCAACAGACTGGTGTCGAACTCTGCCATACCCCTGAAACTTATGGATACGCAACCTTCTCGTTCCTAAGCCCCACAAAGAACGCACAAACATCCCCCATTGATGTCGATCCCCATGATTATTCTCCCAGTGAAGATTGGCCCGAATCCAAGGAGCCCCCTGATCCGCGATCCCTAGAGCAAGCAAGCCCCATCCACGTGATGTCCAAAATTCTTCGCTGCTAACCTCTTTTCCCCAGGCAATGTGTGGCTCTATTTCGAAGCCCCCATGATGAAAAACGCTGATATCATTTAGACCTTGCCTAAATACTTGGGTAAAAGCTACCCCCGTGACTAAACTTACACGTTCTCCAATCACATCATTCATCCATAAATAACGTCCTAGCAAACTTAAATGGTCAAAGTTAAAGCTATGCCGGTGCGTCTTAAGAAAACCACATTCAATTTCCACGTTGATAAGGTCTAGAATAGGAACCGATAAGCTCCCCTCTAAGAAGTAATCTGTAGAAGAATAGCGGCTCGATCCTTTGGCATTAACTGAAGAATAGGCTTGAATTCTGTTGAACAAACGGCTTTGGATTTCTAAATTACGCCCATACCAAGGGGAAAAGTCCAAGGCATGGCTAATAGATATAGAAAAGCAACCCCACAAAAAAAGGGAGAAAAGCAAAATTTTTCGCATTCTTAGATATGCCCCCGCGCGGCAAGCTCTCTTTCCGCTTCAATCGCAGCCATACAGCCTGTTCCAGCGGCTGTGATCGCTTGCCGATACACATGATCTTGTACATCTCCACAGGCAAATACAAGCTCTTTGCTTGTTTGGCAGGTGCCTGGCTTTACTTTAATATAACCGTTATCGTGCAGGTCGAGCTGATTTTTTAAAAAGGCTGTATTAGGAGTATGCCCTACTGCGAAAAAGACTCCCCCCGCTTCTCGCCTAGTTTCTTGGCTGGTTTTCAAATCTTTTAATACCACCTGCCTAACAACATCATCCCCTTCAATGCGCTCAATGACATGGCTCCATAGGATCTCCACTTTAGGATGATTCTTAGCTCGCTCTTGCATAATTTTGGATGCACGCAATTCGTCTCGCCTATGCACCAGATAAACCTTACTTGCAAATTTAGTCAGATACAAAGCCTCTTCTACTGCTGAATCTCCGCCACCCACCACATATAAGTCTTTGTTTCTAAAAATAGGCATTGCCCCGTCACATACGGCACATGCCGTCACACCTTTTTGCCAAAATTCTCCGTCATTAGCTCCAGGGATATTCAAACGATTCGCACTTGCTCCGGTTGAAATAATGACTGCATCCGCCTGATAGGTCATTTTGGTTCCATAAACGATATAAGGGTGTTGGCTAAAGTCAACTGCTGCCACATCCTCGCTTAAAAACGTCGTATTAAAGCGGAGGGCTTGCTGACGAAAATTATCCACTAAAGCAGGCCCAGTAATACCTTGGGGAAATCCAGGAAAATTTTCGACCTCTGTTGTAGTCATCAACTGCCCCCCCGCAACACCAGAATAGAACCCTTCAAAAAGAACGGGTTGAAGATTTGCGCGGGCAGCATAAATAGCAGCAGTATATCCAGCGGGACCTGAGCCAATAATTACAATTTTTGCTTTGTGCATGATTTCTCCTAGAGTTAGCAAAGGCAGAGCCATTTATTCCTGATGTATGGTACCAAAACCACCTGAATTAAAGAAAGGCAGGGGATGGGCATACTTGAAGCTTAGCTGTGGATTTCATGGGAACGGGAAAGAGGTTCTCTTTATTGGTATACGAACCTTCAACCGAAAGCAGGACGCCCTTTTGTTAAGACACCCTTAAAAGGCGGTTGATATGTTCGTAATCTTCATCAGCGGTCTTTCGAATAGCACTAGGGGCCATTTTTGCTCCAGAAATACCTTTTTTTCTGTTATCAAGTCAAAAGCTTCATTTCAATTTAAGTTAACCATACTAACCCTTATTCTTGGATTTTGCAATAGATACTATGCGTGAATAAAAATAGAGAAGTGCTGGAGACGGAGATCTTATAATAGGCTTTTATAAAACGCTATGGACAATCCAGCTGGAGCAAAAAAGTGAATCGCTCATTAAGGCTACCGCTGGGTATTAATCACCTTAAACACCCCCATAAAAAGACAAATTATTTCTTCAAAACAAACTAAATATCTCTTGACTTTGCGTAAGCAATTCATAATAATTGTCCACAATTTAACTTCCGAAGTTAGAGTAGCTTTTCTTACAAAACCCAAAAGCGATCTCTTTCATACTTTGAAGCCAAGATACCCCTTACTCCCAACGTGAAATTTATGGATTTATACGCTTTAGCTGCCTTTCTCACCTATTTTACTATTCTTGTTACAATCGGCGTTATCGCACACCAAAGACTCCGCACTTCGGCAGATTTCATTTTAGGGAATCGCTCCTTGAACTTTTGGTTAACTGCCTTATCCGCCCATGCCAGTGATATGAGTGCTTGGCTCTTTATGGCGCTGCCTGCTGCGGTTATGCTAGGAGGGCTATCTCAATCTTGGATTGCGTTTGGACTTTTGCTTGGCATGTTTCTCAATTGGCAGTATATTGCCAAGAAATTGCGCCAAGAAACAGAAAGGTATCAAAGCTATACCTTATCGAGTTATTTTGAAAGCCGCTTTAATGACCGAAGCGGAACCATTCGCCTCTTAACAGCTTCTATGGCTCTGATCTTTTTAACCTGCTACCTGTCAGCAGGCATGATCGCTATGGGTCGTTTATTTGAATCTGTCTTTGGAATTGATTATTATATGGGCCTTACAATCGCCTTATTTGTGGTGGTGTTCTACACCTCTTTTGGGGGCTTTACAACGATTGCCTGGATCGACCTCTTCCAAGCCCTTTTCTTGCTCTTTATTATTGTTTTCGTACCTGTTATGGCTTACATCCATCTACCTAACGGATTAGAAACGATTGCACAAGCCGCAGCCGTGCAAGATATCCAGACAGGTTTCTTCCACAAAATCTCCGCCACTTCCTATGGAAGCATTCTTCTTCCTATTTTAGGGTGGGGATTAGGATATTTTGGGATGCCACATATCTTAACCAAATTTATGGGAATTAAAAACCCTGAAGAGATCAATAAATCAAAATATGTGGGTATGGCTTGGCAAGTTGTGGCCCTCACTGGCTCCGTTGCAATTGGGTTTGTAGCCATCGGCTTTTTTAATGAACCTTTAGACAACCCCGAACTCTTATTTATTGATATTGTGCAAAGTTTGTTCCATCCCTTTTCAGCGTCTTTCATTATCTGCGCCATCTTAGCCGCCAATATGTCCACGATGGACTCGCAGATCTTAGTGTGTAGTTCGATTTTAAGCGAAGATCTTTACAAACATATGTTTCATTCCCACGCTTCTTCAAAGGAGCTGTTGCTCGTTTCAAGGATCGGTGTGGTTCTCGTTTCCTTCATTTCTCTAGCAATCGCCTTCAGCAATAATTCTTCTATCCTTGATACTGTATTATATGCGTGGTCAGGATTAGGATGCTCTTTTGGCCCACTAGTTTTAGCCGCCCTTTATTCTAAGCATGCCAATCGGCAAGGGGCAATCGCGGGAATTATTTTGGGAGGTGTGACGGCGGGAATATGGCCCTTAATCAATCATCGGTTGTTCGAACTCGAGATTCCTTCAATGATTCCCGGCTTTACTGTCAGCTTACTTAGCATCGCCCTTTTTTCCTATCTGACAGCAAAGCCAGCTCTTGCAGGAACTGTAAATGGAAAAGGCCTAAGACAGGATAAATCCTAGCCCCTGCAGCCCCCCAAAAATAAAATGAAGCAAAGCTCCCCGGGCTAAAAATCCATTATAGGCAGGACTGGGTTCTGTTTTCCAGATGTCTTGATTGAGGCGGATAGCTAATGGCAAAAGTAGCAGAGGCAAGGTAGCTGCCAGATAAAAGCCAGCCATTAACCACGCAAGGTTTAAAATAAAAGGGCAGAAAATGAGAAAAGTAATCTCCTTCCGGACGAATACCTTTCCAAATCTAACAGCTAACGTTCGCTTATTCACCTTAGCATCCCCCTCCACATCTCGCAAATTATTGATGGCAATCATCACGGTAGAATGGAGGCCCACTTGAGTTCCAGCTAGCAAAGCTAAAATACCCAAGTTACCTGTTTGTAGATAAAAAGCTGAGCAAGTCGCTACCCATCCAAAAAAGATAATCACAAATAAATCCCCTAGCCCGACATAAGCAAGCGGAAAAGGCCCCCCTGTATACAAATACCCACAAATTGCTGAAAGAACCAGCGTTAGAAAAAGAATCGGACCTCCTTTTAACACCAAAGGAATACCGACACACAGGGCTAAGAGAAAGCTCAACAATCCTCCCCATAAAATTTGTTGAGAAGTCAACAAACCCAGTTGGGTCACTCGCACAGGCCCCAAACGGGCTTCATTATCGGCACCTTTTTGAAAATCCAAGGCGTCATTCACAAGATTTGTCCCTGTTTGGATAAAAATAGCAGACAAAAGGGCAAAAAGAGCTGTCCACCCTTCAAAAGTTTTTGTCAATCCTATCGCTAGCGAGGTGCCGATAAATGTAGGAACAAAAGAGGCGACCAAGGTTTTAGGACGTGCGGTTAAAATCCAAGGGCGCATCTGTTCAAGCTTAGCTGTTAAATTTTTACTAACCATAAAAATATTCCTGATTGTAAGGGCATACGCTTATGCCCTATCTCAATAAATTAAGGAAGGCGCGTAAATTTTGAAAAATCGGGCTTTCTTTTTTCTAGAAAAGCGTTCTTCCCTTCTTGGGCTTCTTCACTCATGTAGTACAACAGGGTGGCATTTCCTGCTAATTCTTGCAACCCGATTTGGCCATCACAGTCAGCATTTAGAGCACTCTTTAAACAGCGCAAAGCTAAGGGAGAGTGTTGAAGAATCTCTCTACACCATTCTAAAGTTACTTTTTCTAATTCCTCATAAGGGACGACACAGTTCACCAACCCCATGTCTAAAGCTTGCTGCGCATCATACTGGCGGCAAAGGTACCAAATCTCACGCGCTTTTTTTTGCCCCACAATTCGCGCTAAATAACTACTCCCCAATCCTCCGTCAAATGATCCCACTTTGGGGCCAACTTGACCAAATTTAGCATTGTCTGCCGCAATGGTTAAATCGCATACCACATGCAATACATGCCCGCCGCCAATCGCATACCCCGCAACCATCGCCACCACAGGTTTAGGCAAAGAGCGGATCTGCTTTTGAAGGTCTAGTACATTTAAGCGTGATACTCCGTCATCCCCTACATACCCCTCAGCGCCCCGAATTTTTTGATCTCCCCCCGAACAGAAAGCGTCTTTTCCTTCCCCGGTCAGAATTATCACCCCAATCTCAGGGCTGTTGCGGCAGTATTCAAAAGCCTTTTGCATCTCCATCACAGTTTCAGGGCGAAAGGCATTTCTAACATGGGGACGATTGATCGTAATTTTCCCAATTCCATCCTCCGTTTTTTCAAACTTAATATCTTCATATTTTTTTACTGGGGACCATAACAAACTTTCTGTAACCATTGGTTTCCTTGCTTATAATTTTTTCAAAAAGTTGACAACGTGCGATTCAAATAAATGAGGCTTTTCCCAAGGCACGCGATGGGCAGCGCCGGGAACAACCGCGATAGCCGATTGAGGATGTGTAAGGCGGAGCGATTGGGCAATTTGCACATAGGGAGTATCCTCTTCCCCCACTATCCATAAGATAGGAAGATCGAGCGACTGCATGGGAATTTTTAAGTTGGCCTGATTACCCAAAGACCAAGTCATCAAGGCGTCTACCAATTGTTCTCGCGAAAATTCTGTTTCTCTTCTTTTCAAGCGGGGAGAAATTCCTTTAAAAGCTGGCTGGGCGTTCCACTTTAACAGTAAATTTTCCCATCCTTTTGTCTTAAATTCTTCTGCCCACTTCTGATCGGCTACCCTTCGAGAAGCTTTCTCGCTTTCCGTCTGCAAACCTAAGTTCCCTGCGATAAGAATGGCCGCAGTCCAAATCTTCTCAGCATCTAAAAGAGCATGCATAGCTAAGCGGGCCCCCAAAGAATATCCCAAAAGAACCCGCCGAAAGGGATTTTTCAACCCTATTACGTGGGCATTAAATGAGGCTGCCCACCCTTTAAGCCCCTTCCCTTTCGTATAAAAAGCAGGATCAAAAAGAGGGACGGAATGCAATTGGGTTTCTTGCTTTAAATGCTTAAACTCCTCCCAATCAGAAGGAAGACCCAAAAAGCCGTGCAAAGCGAATAATGAAATGGCCATATCTCTTTAAAGGGTTCCTAATTTTTTCCAAAATCGTGTGGTTGCTTCACTATTAGGGCGCAACTCAATCAAAGCGCAACCCTCTATCTTTAATTGATCGGGGATCCTCTCCCATAGCGCGTAAGGGAGATTCCAAAAAGCAGCAAAATGCTGAAATGAAATTTGATGTCCATTTTGAAAAATTTCTTCCCTGTACATGCGGGAGAAAATTTTTCCTCCCTGATTATTGACCACCATAATTTGAGCTGAAATATGTGGCAATTGAGGCAGAATCCAGGGGCCGGCCAAATCATACAGGGCGGTTAAATCCCCTAACAAAGCAAACTGAGGAGTATGCGGAACACACCATCCTAAAAAGGTGGAAATTTGCCCTTCGATTCCACTCATCCCTCGGTTCGCCTCCACCTGAATATCCCGATCTTCATGGCTAGCAGCCATATCCCACTCTCGAATAGGCAAACTATTTCCCAAATATATTCTGGAACGAGGAGGCAATAATTTTGAAAGAGAGGCGATCATCGAAGGCTCGGCTTCAGGCTCTTCATGGCATAGAGCTTGAAAAGCCAATTGGTATTGCTGATCCGCCTCAATCCAAGGGCGCGCCGATCTTTCAAAGGAGACTAATTTTTCATAGCTCGCAAAAAAAGGTTTTAAAGCTGTTCGGATATGCGCACCTCGGTTAAGACCCGCAAATGGCAACTCGCTAATGGAACAGACGTGCACATGTTGTCTTTGGTCCTCGAGATCTCGCCATAGACGAACGGTGGGAACCCCTCCAAGACGTAAAACTCCATCGATTTCATATCCTGCTCTTTCGGCATGTTTCCACAAGTTTTCTGTGCGTGTAATGCGAAGAGGCTGCAGTTTAGGATTTTCGCGCAACCCCGAGGTTGCTTCTAAATAGCAAGGGGCACCCAATTTTACCAAAAAATCGGCCACGGCCTCTTTATCAACCACTTTTAAAGCACTCACTATGACTAAAGGCCTTTTAGATAGCTTAAAAAATTGATCCAATAAAGCGCGGTTTAAGGGATTTTCAGCATCTGAGGAAGCATACAAAGGCTCTTTTTTCAAATCCCGGAAGTCTACCCTTTCAGCTTCCTCAGAAGCCATACCACTCGGATCCTCTAGACAAACATTGAGGTGCGCGGGAGCGCTTAAATCCCATTTTTTAAGGTGGCAATTTTCCCCATCCGCCAAATCTTCAGAAAAAATCGCGTAAGGACCATATAAATTCACTTGCTCGGCTGTTTGAGGGGCCCCTGTGCCTCTTAACCTGCGTGGCCGATCGGCAGTTATGGCAAGTAAAGGCAAGCCTGAATAATACCCTTCCATCATCGCAGGAAGTAGCTCCCCCGCTGCAGTCCCAGAGGTCGTAATCACCCCCACAGGGCGACCGGTTTGCTTAATTCTGCCCAAAGCAAAGTAGCCAGCAGACCGTTCTTCAAACCAAGAATAAACCCGAATGCCAATCGCTTGATTTAAAATTTTAACAAAATCTGCATTTCGAGAAGCTGCACAAATGCAAAATTCCTGCACCCCTTTTTTAAGGGCTTCTTCCAGCACTTTTAAAGCCAAAATTTTGCTCATAAATCAAGCATTTCCTTAATTGATTGCATTTTTAGGTTAATCTCCTTCCATTCGTGATCGACTTGGCTTTTTGCCACCACTCCGCAACCCGCTCCAATCATCATACGTTCGGCATTCCATTGCACATTGCGGATAGAGACAAAACAGCTTGCTAAGTTTTTGTAGATATACCCAGCTGGTGCCCCAAAGCGGGCACGTTTAACCGTCGTTTGGTAATCTTTCATCCAATCAAAACTCTCTTTCTTAGGAAAGCCCCCCAAAGCTGGGGTTGGATGCAAGGCCTGCACAATTTTCTCAAAATCTGCCAAAGCATGCAATTCCACTTCGATGGGAGTGATAAGATGGGATAAAAAGGGCAAATGCAAGGTTTTTAATTCCCCCACCTGAATCCTTCCAAAAGGAGTTAACGACTCCACAATCCCCCGCACAACCACCTGATGCTCATGCCTTTCTTTTTCATCAAATAAACTTGCCGCTTCTGCGTAACAGCGGGTACCTGCACAAGCATGAGTAGATAAGAGACTTTTCTCTTTTTGCTGAATTTTAAATAATACCTCCGGGGTCCCTCCTAAAATGCCGCCTTGCTGATTCCAAAATCCATACACATGGACAGGATGAGCGTCCGAATAATCTAACAAGCGGGACAGGCAATTTTGAAGTTTTTCGCAAGACATAGAAGGGCTTGATAGTTCAAAAGCGAAAGGAACGGCTTTTTCCATTTTCCCCTGGCAAAACATCTTTTGCAGATCGTCAAACCCTTTTATAAAATACTCTCGGTCCGAATTGATCCAATCTTGCTTAGTTGATTTGATCGGTTGAAAGAAATCTTTTAATTCCTCATAAGATCTTTCTTCCCAATACTCATGCTTAAACCAAGCAGATGCCGTTTGTAAAAAAAAGTCTGGAAAATAAAAGCTAGGGGACAAATCGCAAGGGGAACTTAGCCATGTGCGCGCTCCATAGCCGAGCAAAAAAGCTCCCCCTCCCAAACTCATAATGGTTCCGTTCTCTAAAAAATCCTTACAATTCTCAAACCTCATGCACCTGTCTCTTTATCGCAGTTAGCCAATCCGCCAGATTATAGGTGAAATCCTCTTTTTGGCAATTTTTTTGCTTAAACCAAACCGCTTAAGTTCTACTCAACCTTTGGGATTTTTAAAATGTTTTTTTATTGATTTTGATTTTTAAAATTGTTTCTCGCCCTATTTCTCTCTCAAAAATCTCTCTATTTGCTGAACAAAGGGTGATTTAGATGAGATTAACAGCGATTTGTTAGCATTCTAGGGTACTTCCCCTTTCCATAGATTTTGATAAGTTGGAGAACGCCCCATCTTTATACCTAAGTACCTATTCTAAAACTTTAGCGAAGAACTCACTTAAATCTTTAATAACCTTCTCAAATGGGAGAGGCTCATGGGAAATATCTTCCAAAAAGGCATTCCACTTATTTTTTTTAATCGGATGGTTATAGAAGGATTCCAAAAAAGCATTTGGACGAGCTTCAATAGCGGTTCCTCGGTTTTTTAGAACTTGGCGAATGATTTCTTGAAGTTCTTTTCGATCAAAATCGAACTGCTGTATCAATAACCATATGTCATAGAAGTCCTTCATGCGCGTATTAGCAAACCCCAATCGTATGATAGATTCAAATTTCTCTGCTATGGATGTTTGAGGCGTATATCCCCTTAATTCTGGGGCTGGGAAATCTAAAAGAGTAGGATACTTGATTACAGCAGGATGAGGTAGAATAGTATCACTAAACCCAAAATCTATTCGCAAGGGGAACTTTGCCGTAAATAAGTGGGCTGAAAAAGCGGCACTGATCCCACGATATTCAGCTTCTAACTGCGCTTCCGATAATTTCAATGTTTCTGAAGCAAATTTCAAACCATCAGAGAATACCTCGATATCGCAAATAGCATTAATAATTTTTTGCAAATTTTCTATAGAATTTGAAGTCTTTGCAAGAAGATCAATATCCACTGTAGCTCGATGGCTCATAGGATTCCAAACCTTTAACATCAAACCTCCCTTTAGATAAAAGGCATTTTGATAAGGAGATACGCTCAAGCGATATAAAAAACGTTCCATTGCATAATATTTCAGCACTTCCTGGACTGGTCTTTTTCTCTGCCTCGCGACATTCTTTAAGCGACTGTAGATCGACTCATCTAGATTCTTTTTAACCCTCTCCATTTTTATTGGCTCACTATGGTTTCCATAATAGGTTGAAGCACTTTTTCAACCCGATTCATTTTTGCATATTCATATAATCGATCAATCCGAGTTCTTTTGCGTTGCCAGTACATCTTTAACGCTTCAATGACAACATCCATGCCAATTTTATTACGAAACTTAACACAATCAGCTAAAGTTTTTTCGATATTATAAATTTTGACTGGATAGCCTCCAATTGATGCTGTTTTAATACCCGTCTTATAAAATTTTTCAGAATAATAAAAGTAACGAATAGGTGGATAATCTAATCGAGACTGTCTTGACTTCGTAGGAATGGCAATATACACAAAGTGGGGAATTTGGGTCGTGAGTTCATGATAAGCCAGAGCTGAAATCAAACATATGATGCCCTGAGGAATTTTCTTGGAAACAAGAACCAGATCTGTCTCGGAAAAATCAGGCGCTTCAACCAGCCTGTAAGTCCCTTTAGCCAATTGCTCTAATAGCCCTTCATCTCGCAACTGGTAGATCAGGCGAGGATGAATGCCCAAACGGATCGCTTCGGCAGTCCGAAGAAGCCCTTGGTTTTTTTTAAAGAGCTTTATAGCTTTCTGTCTTGCATTCATGGATAATAATGTTGGTAAATTTTAACTTTTTCCTACATTTTTATCCATCATCTATTCCAAGTCAATGGAAATCGCATCCATGGCTTTTAAGTAGATATTAAAATCCGAACGATGGTCTCGATTGTATCCCCGAACACTCTGAATTCTCGCTTCACTCTGTTTTGAAAGACCGTGTTATTTTCCATCCACTGAAAAAACTGGTAAAACCTAAAGGAGGGCTCTTTACCTTAATTCCTAAGGTCTACGTGGCTCTCCTGGCAGTCATAGCCATGATTTATCAACTTAAATTAAAATTAGCTGTTTGCCGAGGAATCTCAAATCAAAAATTTTATACTGTAGACTATCCCTTATCCTGAGCTCAAGCAAAACCGCTTCTTGCCAAACGTCCCTTATTAATGATATAATGAAATGAATTTTAAAAATTTAGAGAATATGCATTTGCAACTTCACCAACAGATCGATCTTTTTATACGCTCGCTTGGTTCTTATGGAGAGGGGGTTGGTTCTTACGAGGGATTAACTTTTTTTATAGAGGGTGCTCTGCCTAAAGAAACTGTCCGCGTGCAAATTACAGAGCTAAAGAAAAACTATGGGCGGGGAAAGCTTTTAAAAGTCCTCCATTCCTCGCCCGATCGATTACAGCCCCGTTGCCCGATTTTTAACCAATGTGGGGGTTGCCAAGTGATGCATTTGAGCTATCCAAAACAGCTTGAAATGAAACAGCAAATCGTACGCAATGCGCTAGAAAGAATCGGCCATTTAAAAAACGTTGAGGTTGATCCTTGTGTCTCCTCCCCTTATGAATTGGGCTATCGGAATAAAATCCAACTCCCTGTCATATTAAAACCGAATGGAGTTACCGTTGGGCTTTATGCGCGAAATTCCCATACAGTCATCCCTGTCGATCACTGCCTCATTCATTGCGGACAAGGGGAAACTGTTTACCAAGCCATAACCCAGCTTTTGAAGCAAGCCCCTATCGCTCCGTATGATGAAAAAACAGGCCAAGGAATTTTGAGACATTTGCTCATTAAAAGTGCGCTGAAGACCTCAGAAAGCCTGGTGATTCTTGTCACTTCCCCTGAAAAAAGCCCTGCCCTGCAAACTTTAGCAGATGAGATCATGCAAGCATGCCCACAAGTCAAGGGGGTGGTGCAAAATATCAATCGGAAACGGGATAACGTGATTTTGGGAGCTGAGTGGCAAACTTTAGCTGGGAAACCCTACATTCAAGAGATAATTTGCAACCGCTATTTTCATATCTCTCCTTCCGCCTTCTTTCAAGTGAACCCTGCGCAAGCTGAAGCCATTTATCAGCATGTGTTATCGCTTGCAAATTTAGACAAAACCAAAACTTTTTTAGATGCATTTTGCGGGGTGGGAACCATGACTTTAATCGCAGCAGAGCATGCTAAAGAATGCATAGGGATTGAATGCGTTCCGCAAGCAATTGAAGATGCGGTTGCCAATGCTCAGCTGAATCAAATTTCGAACGTCACTTTTTATTGCGATCAGGCAGAGTCAAAAATTCAATCTCTTAAAGCTCTCGATGTGGTCTTTCTAAACCCTCCCAGAAAAGGGTGTGAAGAGAGCTTGTTAGACCGTCTAAAAACAGTTAAACCTGAAACCATTCTTTATATGTCCTGCGATCCTGCGACGTTGGCCCGAGATCTGAAAATCCTTGTCAAGCACGGCTATCGGATCGAACAGGTGACCCCTTTTGACATGTTCCCTCAAACAGCCCATGTCGAATGTGTGGTAAAACTAACTTTCCATGCTTAGGCAAGCCTCCGCAATCGCGAGCTCTTCTTGGGTATGAATGACGAGAATTCGAACGGGAGAATCTTTTTTTGCCACATCTTGGTTGGGGATGCAATTGTGATTCGCTTTTTGGTCTAAATGAATCCCTAAAAATGCAAGCCCTTTGCACGTTTCTTCGCGAACCCGTATGGCGTTTTCCCCAATTCCCCCTGTAAAAACTAGGGCATCCAAGCCCTCTAGAATAGTCGTAAATGCTCCGATATAAAATTTTAGATGATAAATAAACATCTCAAAAGCCAATTTGGCTCGCGAATGACCTGCGTCGTTTTGCTGGACAATCCATTGCATATCGCCACTCTCTCCACTAATTCCCTTTAATCCCGAGTCGTAGTTAAGCAAATGATCCAAGGAATCGATTGAAGCCTTATTATAGCGCAATAAATGCAAAAGAATGGCAGGATCAACTGAACCGCTTCGACTTCCCATCATCAAGCCTTCAAGGGGCGTAAAACCCATCGAGTTGACCACACTGCGCCCTTGATGGATAGCTGTTACCGAGCAACCGTTGCCAAGATGGCAACAAATCATTTTTTCGGCAGGAAAAGGATGCAACATTTCTCGGGCTTTAGCGGCGCAATATCCATGACTAATTCCATGGAAGCCATAGCGGCGAATCCCCTGCTCTCTCCATTCATAAGGACCTGGATAGGTATAAACAGCTTCGCTCATGGTTTGATGGAAGGAAGTATCAAAAACGGCAATATGGAGACTTGTGGGGAAAAGTTTTTGCGCCGCTTCAATCCCCTGCAATCCAGGGGGATTATGTAGGGGAGCTATCGAGCAAAGGGACTCGATCTCTTTTTTTACCTCTGCCGTGATCACCGTAGGTTTTAAAAGCTTCTCTCCCCCATGCACAATGCGATGGCCCACCCTGGAAATCTCTGCAGGGTGATGCAAAAGGGGACTCTTTCCTGCCCATAGGTTTTCCAAAAGAGGTTTTACCCCCTCATACAGGGAAGAGAGTTCAATCGGCTCTTCGTGCGAACCCCCTTCTTGAGTCAACTTAAGAATAAAAACATTCTCTTTTCGGCGCGCCAAAGTCCCCTTCCATCGGGTTTCAAGGCCTTCCTCTCCTTTCTTGAATAGCGCAGCTTTAATGCTACTCGATCCCACATTTAAAACTAGAATATGCATTTTAGCCACTGTAAATAAATTAGTATATCTTTATTTATAAACACCAAATAACCTAATATTTTTTAAAACAAACCATTACAAAAAAAATATGAATATCCAGTATCTAAATAACACCCTCGACCCCTATCAACTTTTTATCCATTCTAAGCAAAAAAATCGAGAGCTATATAAGGTTTTATTTCAGATTTTTCAAAGACACGCCCCTGTTCCTGGACAAGGAGAAATCATTGTCTCAGGTGGCGTATTTCCTGACGGCAAAGGGGATTACTTTCATATGCTTTCCCTTGTTAAGCAGCTTCATAAAAAATTTCCCCAACGTCAAATTCATTTAATTGTGAGTTGCACTCCCATTCACACAGGACAGCTGCCTCCACCCAAAATAAACCGTTGCTCCTATCAAATCTCCTAAGGGAGCCCCTCTTTTGAGGAAAAAACCCTCCAAAAAATTCAAAAAGCCGCGCTATGGATTTCAGGCCCTATCAGTATTCCCTGGAAGTTAGATCATCTTGCCGCTCAGCATAAAGAAAAAGGAGTCAATATTTATGAATACGACGACGATCCTTCCACCCCCGGCCATTCAGGAGGCTACCCACACTGGAAACATTCCCTAGTCATGGGTTTAGGCTCGACAAGCTATGGGATATTTACTTTAAGTGATAAAGCTTTTAAATGGGAAATGCTGGAAAATAAAATCCTTAAATCCTTTTTATTTGGAAGTGAGCACCCCAGCCCAGAAGCAATCGAAGCCTATCTCTCCCAACACCATCTTTTTTTCTGTTACATGACTAGCTTAAATCAAGCCGTACATTTTATTTTCGATGCGGCCGCTTTTGCTAAACTTCAACCTCAACTAAAACTGCTCGATATCTGCTTTCCTTGTAAGGGAAATTTAGCTCCCCTTCTCAGCAAACTTAAAGGTGAAAGAGCCCAATTGATTAAACACAACATCGCTTGTGTAAAAGTAATAGTGTATGAGGAAAATGGCTTAAAAGAGTCATCCCTAAGCGTACTAGATAAAGGGCTCGTCTTAAGAATCATAGACGTGGGGCCCCTTTCGCCTAAAGACTTCAAAATTTTAGTCCAATTAAGTGCCCCCTTAGTCGGATGCACTGGCGATAATTCTCTCGCCGCAGCTCTTTCCTACGGAAAAATTCCTTTTTATGAAAAGTCCCCTCATAAAGTTAGCCTAGCTGCTAATTTACTTAAGCTAGTGGAAGAAAAACTAGGTTTAGACTCAGAGCTTCATCAATACCTGTCAGCTAAACTGTATACTTCTAATGCCTTTGCCCAATTGTTCCCCTTTTCTCCAAAAATCGTTCAAGAGGCTAAAACACTGGGAGCTTATATTCGGGAGAACTATTCTTTCAATGCGGTGATTCAAGGGCTTGCCAATTACCAGCTCTATCGTTTACAACATCCTCATTTTGCTGCAAGCATCGATCGCATTCAAATCCAATTTATTCAAGGAGAGATCACGTTGACTGAAGCAAAAAAACAAATCGAAGTAGAATTACTTAAAACAGAAGCTATTCCACTTAAAATATCCCAAGCCGATTAATGTGGCTATTCCATTTTGCTTAGAATTTTCTCATAAGCCCATTGAATGTCCTCCACCTTAAAAGTAGCTGAGGCGTCTTGCTCAGCTTCTAAGCGGCGCCGATTTAAGAGGGCATAAAACCGGACAATCCGGTGAGCTTCACAGGTAAAGAGTTCTTCTTCAATTTACTTTGCATCTCCCCTGCCGCTTTAATCTAGCATAACGGGGTAAAAAAGCTTCTGATCTCAGCTGCTAAAAAGGTATTTAAAGGGATAGCAAAGCGAGGAAAAATCTTCTCCCGTTTATTTTTGCACCTTTAAACTATCTCGGGCTAACAATGGTAAAGGAAAACTGTTAGCTTATATGATTTCAGCTGGCAATATGAACAATAGAAAATCCTTTTCTATTCTAATCGACAAGGTTTTTAGGGAAGTATTTGAGGATAAAGGCTACCTTTCCCTAGTACTATTAACAAGATAAAATAAAACCTACGAAGCAAGTTCGCCCCTTAGCAGCCAGGCATTCATGATCTTTACTCATTAGCCACCATAAAAACCACTAGATTTTTAGATAGCCAAATGCCTACTTCTAAAAATTAATAGGAGAGCAAGAATGCACGTATGTCCTAAAAAAACAATTACAAAAATACGGTAATTCTAGCAGATGGTCTTAAGCCCCGCATGTTTAAGTTATAATTTATAAAAAGCAGCTTAAAATAAAAAAATTATTAAATAAAACTTAAATTCGGATGTCAAACCGATAGCCATTTTGTAGCCTTCTAACTTGTCACATGAAACAGCTTGATTTCTCTTATGGAATTGTGGCAAACTGATTGGTTCTTGGAAGAGTGGCAGAGTGGCCGATTGCGTCTGTTTCGAAAACAGATGTACTAGCAATAGTACCGGGGGTTCAAATCCCTCCTCTTCCGATTCACCTTCCCTTCACCTGCTTTTTTCTTAAAATAAAACTGTGTCAAGTTTGTGCTGTTTTTTAACAACTTTTTAGCATTTAAAATTTTCTCCTCTCTCCCACTAAATTAAAAAGATTGAAAAAAAATTCTGTAACATTTACAAACCTAGCACGATCTCAATGAAGTTGTGATTATTTTGAAATTGCGAGAACGAAAAAATGGAGAGAGATTTCTTATGGGCCTATCTCGGCGATATAAGCTAAACCAGCCAGGCGTGAACTACCAAATTTTAGATGAGGAGGCTGTTATCGTGCATCTGGAAACAGGGACTTATTATAGCCTCGATCTGGTAGGCACCTTTATATGGGCTCACCTGATGGAAGGAGCTTCTGCCCAGCAAATCTTGCAAGATCTCTATGTCTGCTATGAGGAGATCCCCCAAACAGTTGAACAAGAGATTCTCGCATTCATCCGGCAACTTGAAGAAGAAAAACTGATTGTGCAACAAAAAGAAATTGAATTAACTTTTAACTTCTCCTCCCCCAGTCCAGCTTTTGAATCAGCCAAAGGCTTATTTGTTACCCCTTGCTTGAACAAATATACTGAAATGCAGGAGCTGTTGCTTCTCGACCCTCTTTTTGAAAGTGAGACTCAAAGCATGCTGAATTTGGCCTTTTCCTCTTTTTAAAAAAAGAATTCCCATGAACATTTCCAATTGCCCGATTGATTCTGGTGAAATTTTTATCTACCACGGTCCAGGGATAGATCGGCTTTGTGCGCAAAGAATAGGGAATAAATTTGAAAACACGGCAGCTTCTCATTATCAAGTGAAATACCTTAAACAGATTTCCCAACTGCCCTTATTAGATTGCTATGGGAAGACCCTGGTAGTGCCTGGAGGTCACGTTTTAAAAATTTTAGATGGTTTGACCATGCAGGAGGTTCAACGCATTCGGAAGTTTGTCGCTCTCGGCGGAAATTATTTCGGCGCTTGTGCCGGAGCGGGAATAGCGGCCGAAGGGACCTGCCTCCATACGAGCTTAGAATCCCCTCCTTCTAAAAATTCCCAGCTTTATTCGCCAAAATATTTAGGATTACTTAAAGGAAATTGCTTTGGCCCTCTTTTTAGCCATTCCAATCCCGATCCCTCTTCGCCGCTTCACCACCGCGCTACGGCTGTTAAGTGGGTAGCATCAGAGGAGATAAAAAAGCCGTTTGCCATCTTTTCCAATCACGCTCTTGGCTTTCATATTCCTAATCAAAATGCAGCCAAAATATTACTGGAATATGAGTCCCATGTCCCTGTGGCTATTTCAACTACATTTGCTGAAAAAGGAAAAGTGGTATTGATTGGAAGCCATCTAGAGATTCAAGGACACCATTTAGAAGAAAAATGGGAGAAAATTAAGCGAAAGACCCAACAAATTCTTTTACACGAACATTTGCCAGCGCGCATGCAAGAAAAATTAAATGCGTGGGAATCAGAAGAAATGAGAAAAACTATTCACCTATTAAATACTCATAAAGCTGAGCAACAACTGGCCTTCAAATTGCTTTTACAAGAACTTCATATTCAAGCTAGGGAGCAATGGGAGAACTCAGCCGCATCCATTAAAGTATCTTCCCATACGTCTGGGGATAAAAAAGTCTCGGAAATAGCAGATTGAGTAGCCGGCTCTTCCAGATTGCTACTTTTATACCGCTCTCCTAATTTGCAAAAAAGAGATGTTTGTTTGTAACAGCTTCCCTCCATCTAAATGCATGGCAGCGCCAACCATGAAATAAGCTGTTAGCCCCTTTTCAGGCTGTCTTGCTAAACCCCAGACTCTTTCCTCCAAAACATCTCAAAATTCTTTTTCCGAAATGGCTCAGAAACAAGAGAATATTTTTGACAAATAAAAGTTTTTATCCCTTTAAAATGAGCTTTAATATTTTTTTCCGCAAAGCTTGCCAGATTTAGCGGATATCGTATAAAATTGCTATACGAATTTACGGTTTTTTACCGAAGTTTCATTTTTACAAAACAGCAATCCACTCCACCTAATAAATAAAAAAAGTGAATAATCGCCAAATTATTTTAAAAAAGGTTAAGGTCCACAACCTTAAATCGGTGGATCTAACAATTAATCCCAACCAGCTGGTTGTCCTCACAGGCGTATCAGGATCTGGCAAATCTTCTTTAGCGTTTGACACTTTGTACGTCGAAGGGCAGCGCCGCTACATTGAATCCCTTTCTACCTTTGCCAGGCGACAATTAGGCGATATGGCAAAGCCCGATCTCGAGCATGCCTCCGGGATTTCTCCCACGATTTCCATCGAGCAGAAAACTGCCGGGCGTAATCCTCGCTCTACAGTTGGGACCATGACAGAAGTGTACGATTATCTTCGCGTCCTTTATGCGCGCATTGGGATTCCCCATTGCCCTGAGAGCGGAGAAGTTGTCTCTCCTCAAAGTAAAGAACGAATCATTAAAACCATCCAAACAATGCCTGAAGGGACTAAGCTGCTCATCCTGTCTCCTTTTGCGCGAGGGAAAAAGGCGGAGTTTAAAGAAGACTTCCAGGATTTATTGCGCAAAGGTTTTATGCGAGTAAGAGTGGATGGGCAAGTTGTGAGTTTGGAAGATAATATCACCTTAGATGGTTCTGTTGCTCATGACATCGACATTGTGGTGGATCGGATTGAAGTTAAATCGGAAAATCACTCGCGCATTGCAGAATCGGTTACTCATGCGCTTAATCTCAGCCAAGGGGAATGCATTGCTTTAAGCGCAAACGGAGAGGATGAGCAATTTTTTTCCATGCATGCCTATTCTCCTAAATCGGGGCTTTCCTATCATTCATTAGAACCGCATGACTTTTCTTTCAATAGCCCAGCTGGCATGTGCCCGAGATGTAGTGGACTTGGCACTGTGGTGGAATATAATCTAGAGCTGATCATTAATCCTGCTTTGAGCATCGCTGAAGATTGCTGTTCGATAGGCAGCTCTTATCAAACTGTCCGCTACGGCAACATTTATAACAACCTGGCTGAGCAGTTTGGGTTCAGCGTGCATACTCCTTGGGCTAAATTAAGCGAAAAAGCAAAAAAAATATTTTTATATGGAACAGAAAAAAAATGGACTAAGATGCAGTTTGTCCACCCAGTCACAGGCTATAGCTGGGTAGATAGAATCCAATGGAAAGGAGTTTTGCACGAAGCACACACCCGTTACACAGAGGCTAAAAGTGACACCTATCAAAAGAAAATGCAAAAACTCATGCAACAGCAAGTTTGCCCTGAATGCCAAGGACAGCGCTTAAAACCTTACCCAGCGGCAACAGAGCTAAACGGGAAAAGGATTTCGGAACTGTCAGCGATGACCATTGCGCAGTGCGCCCACTTTTTTGCAAGCCTCCAGCTCACCAAGCAGGAAACTTTAATTGCCGGCGAATTACTGAAAGAAATTCAAGAAAGGCTTCATTTCTTAATGGAAGTTGGATTGCACTATTTGACTCTCGATCGTACGGCTCCCACCCTTTCTGGAGGAGAAGCCCAACGTGTTAGACTTGCCTCTCAAATTGGATGCGGCTTGGTCGGGATCACCTACATTCTCGATGAACCCTCTATCGGTCTTCATCCCCGCGACAACACCAAACTTATCGCCACCCTCAAGCATTTGCGTGACCTGGGCAATACAGTTATCGTGGTTGAACACGACGAAGAGACCATTTGGGCGGCCGACCATATTTTGGATTTTGGTCCAGGTCCGGGTGTTTTAGGGGGTGAAATTGTGGTGGATGGGGATTTAACTGCCCTTTTGACCCACCCTGTTTCTCTAACGGGAGCCTACCTTTCTGGCCGTAAGCAGATTTTTATTCCTAAAAAAAGGCGCAAGCCCCAAAAAGAGTGCTTAGAAATCCAAGGAGCCACCCATCATAATTTGAAAAATGTGGATGCCAAGATTCCACTCGGCGTTTTTATTGCAGTGACAGGGGTCTCAGGTTCGGGTAAATCTTCTCTCATTACCGATATTCTCTATCCCGCTTTGTCTAATCATCTCCATGGTGGCGATCACCGGGTAGGGACCCACAAAGGGATCCAAGGAATTGAGGCGATCGATAAAGTGATTGCCATTGATCAATCCCCTATTGGACGCAATCCTCGCTCCAATCCAGCCACTTATGTTAAAGTTTTTGATGAAATTCGGGATCTCTTTAGCATGCTACCCGAAAGCCAAGCACGCGGGTATAAGCCGGGGCGCTTCAGCTTTAATGTACGGGAAGGCTCTTGTTTAAATTGTGGGGGGATGGGCCTTGTTAAAGTGGATATGGATTTTCTTGACGACGCCTGGGTAGAATGTGAGCAGTGTAAAGGGAAACGCTTCGATCATGAGACTCTGTCGGTTTTCTACAAAGGAAAAAACATTTACGACATCCTAGAAATGGATGTCTCCCAAGCTTTAGCTTTTTTTACAAACATTCCTTCCATTAAACACAAACTAGAAATGTTGCAAAAAGTGGGGATGGAATACATTAAGCTCGGGCAATCCTCTACAACCCTTTCTGGAGGGGAAGCTCAACGCATTAAGCTGGCTAAAGAGCTTGTAAGACCCTCTACAGGCAAAACCCTTTATATTTTTGATGAACCTACCACAGGATTGCATTTTCACGATATTAACCACTTGTTAGAAGTCTTACATGAGCTCGTCGAACGTCAAAACACCGTTTTAGTGATCGAGCATAATACAGACGTGATCAAAACGGCAGATTGGATTATCGATATTGGCCCAGAAGGAGGCTCAGAAGGTGGAAGAATCGTCGCCACAGGAACTCCCGAAAAAATTGCAAAGCAAGATACCCCCACAGGCCTTGCAATTCGGACTGCCCTTGAGCATTCCTTTGCAAAAAAGGCTGAGGAGATTTTAGCAAATAAGCATCAAAAGAAAAAACAGTTAAAACCTGACTCCTCTACCGAAACCATTCACTCTATTACGGTAGTAGGTGCGGAACAAAACAACTTGAAACTTGTGGATGTGGCAATTCCACGTGAAAAATTAACGGTTTGTACCGGCCCCTCAGGATCAGGAAAAAGCTCGCTGGCTTTCGACACCATTTACGCAGAAGGGCAAAGAAGATACATTGAATCTCTTTCCCCGTATGCCCGCCAATTTGTCAAACAAATGCCTAAACCTAAAGTTCAGCATGCGGAAGGTCTTTCTCCCGCAATTGCCATTGAACAAAAATCACATGCCGGAAATCCCCGCAGTACCGTGGGGACCATGACCGAAATTTACGATTATCTCCGCATTCTGTTTGCCCGCCTCGGCATTCCCCATTGCCCTGAAACAGGCGAAGTGATTAAAGCCATCAGTAAAGATCATGTGGCAGATCGCATTTTGAATTACCCATTAGATGAAAAAATTCAAATCTTGGCCCCCATAGAACTTCGAAAAAACGAAAAATTTACGGACGTGATCACCCGCTTAAATAGACAAGGTTTTGTCCGGATTCGTTTAAATGGGGAATTTTATGAATTAGATATAGACCCCGCCGCCATCCCTTTTGATCGAAAACGAAAAAATGAGCTTTATCTAGTCATCGACCGACTTAAAGTCTCCCCTACCATTCGACAACGCCTTTTAGAAGCTATCGAAAATGCCTCAGAAAAAGGAGGAGGAAAGTTAGTTGTGATGCACGAAAAAGGGGACGAGCTTTTCAACCTCTCTTTTGCGGTTGAAAAAACAGGAAAATCGTATCCAGAAATTACCCCTCACACCTTCGCCTTTAACACTGCCGAAGGAATGTGTCTAGATTGCCAAGGCTTAGGATATCAGTATGGGGCTAATCTCGCTCAAAAAAATGAGGTCATGAATCATTCTGTAGAAGGCCTTATGCACTGGCTATGGGGAGAAAACACCACTCATTCTGCCTTAAGCTTTTTAGAAAAATTCCTATCTGAGGAACAGATCGATCCTTATTGCCCCCTTAACCAGCTTCCTGCCGAACAATTACAACTTTTAATGAAAGGATCCGAGGCACTTTATACGCTCGCCTCTAAAGGCAAACTTCCCCTGACTTACCGCTGGCCAGGAATTGATCACGTGCTTTCAAAAGTGGGCAAACATGGAAAAGGGGAGCTTAAAGATGGAGTGATCCCTTTGTTGGATGAATATGAATGCCCATCCTGTGGAGGGTCGCGCATTACCCCATTAGCCAGGCACGTCACCCTCAATGGATTAAATATCCATCAAGTTTGCCAACAACCGATCGAGCAAACTTTGCAATTCATCAACCAGCTTTCCCTTAAACAAGAAGAATCGAAGCTTCTAGACGAGGTTAAAACCCAGCTTTTAAATCGGCTGCGCTTTCTCTGCCAAGTTGGCTTGCACTATCTGGCGCTTGAAAGGCGTGCTCCCACCTTAAGCGGCGGAGAGGCCCAAAGAATTCGTTTAGCCCGCCAATTAGGAAGTGGGTTGACTGGCGTACTGTACGTACTGGATGAACCTACTATTGGCTTACATCCTCGAGATAGCGATCGGCTAAACCAAGCTTTGCAAGACCTTAAAAATTTAGGGAACACTCTCTTGATGGTTGAACACGATGCGCGCTCCATTCAAAAAGCCGATTACATTCTCGATTTTGGCCCTCAATCTGGAGAACATGGGGGGCATGTGACAGCGCGCGGCACCTATCAAGAAATCTTACACGATCCCCAATCGTTGACTGGAGCTTACCTATCGGGGGTTAAAACGATTCCTATCCCTAAGAAACGGCGCAAAGTTGTCTTAGAAGAAGGCATTTCTATCAAAAAGGCGACTCTGCACAACTTGAAAAATATTTCGGTAAAAATCCCCAAAGGAGTATTTACCTGTTTAACGGGAGTTTCAGGGTCAGGCAAATCTACCCTTTTGGGCCAAATTCTAGTTCCCGCCTTTGAAAAAGGGCTTTTAAAAACAGATGTGGTCGCACTGCCGGGAGCCACCGTCTCCGGGATTGCAAATTTTGATAAAATGATTTCGATTGATCAAAACCCGATTGGCCATACTATCCGCTCAGATGTCTGTACCTATGTGGACGTCTTAACACGCATCCGAGAATTTTTTGCATCCTTGCCCTTAGCAAGATCTAAGGGATTACAGCCTAAGCACTTCAGCTATAATCATCGCAAAGGCATGTGCACAGCTTGCTGGGGCCTTGGCTATCGGCGAGTCGAAATGCATTTTCTACCAGCCGTTCAAGTAGTCTGTGAAGAATGTAAAGGATTGAGATTGAATCCGATCAGCTTAGAAGTGTCCTATAACGGAAAAAATTTGGGTCAATATCTCCAAATGACGGTAGACGAAGCTCGCCTCGCTTTTGAGAACCACCCTCGCATTGTCCGCATTTTAGATACCCTTATTTCAGTGGGACTAGGCTATTTGCAATTAGGGCAAGAAATGGTCACCTTATCGGGAGGAGAAGCTCAACGTATTAAGCTAAGTCGCGAGCTTGCTAAACGTTCAACTGGCAAAACTTTATATCTCTTAGATGAGCCCACAACGGGACTGCACAGCGACGACATTGAAAAATTATTAAAAGTTTTACACAAACTTGTGGACAAAGGAAATACGTTGGTCGTGATTGAACACCACCTGGATTTCATCCAGAATAGCGATTACATCATTGATCTTGGTCCAGAAGCTGGAGAAAAAGGGGGAGAAATTATAGGAGTAGGAACTCCCGAAAAAATCGCCGACCATCCCACTTCTTTGACAGGATTTTATTTACGGGAAATGAATCTATCCCACAAACCAAAAAGAAGGGGAAAAGCTAAGCAGCCTGCGCTGCTCTCCTCCTAATGCGAAAGGATGAAAAGGCCTAGAGGGCGTTTTGAGAGATTAACCATTGCACCCAACTTAAAGCCTAGCGCTTTACGGGAAAAGCACTTGGCTTTTCTCTTTTTAGTTAGGCTAAGCTCTCAAAGTATTCAATAAAGACCGCATTTTCTTCAGGATTTAAACCGGGATGGAGCCGAATAGTACTTGAATCTTCTACCTCATTGACAGAAATAATTAAAGCATTGGGGTGATATAAGCCAAAAGTCGCGCGCGTCTGTAGCTTGATCCCCTTCGAAATCATTTTTTCATAGAACCTGCCTAGTAGCTCTATACTACGCGCTTTATGGCCTAATCCTAAAACTTTGATATCAATGAAACAGGCATCCATGTCCTCAGAAGCGGTATTGATTCTAAGACGCTGCTTGGGGTTGAGAGGATTGCCAGGTTTTAATTTTTCTGGGATATGGTTCAAGATTTGTCGAGTATTATCAAAAATAAGTTTTCGATACTGCGAAAGAACTGTAGTAGCGTATTGATTTGCCAAACAAAACCATTGGCAGCTTAAAATATCCGTTTGGTGGACCTCTCGTGTGGGAAGCCTATTGAAAGGCTTCCATTTTTCGGACCCATTATTGACAGCGTAAAAAGGGGCTCCAAAATAGTTGTCCATGCCAAGCATATCAAATTTTTGACCACTCCTGAAAAATACAAAATTTAAGCTTCCCGCCTCGATTTCTTTTTCGAACTGTTGCAAGAGGTCGCGGACATTTTCAGAGTCGTATTTATCAATTGTACAATCAATCGCTACAGTTAGCTGAGGGGCAGCTTTTCCACTAACAAGCAGGGCGCGTATATCCTTTGCTACATCGCGCCGTTCATAGCCAACAAAATTAGAGGCTATTTCAATATTGGGATTAAATTGCCCAAAATATAAATCCACGGGGGGAGAAGAATCCTCTTCCCTTATTTTTTCAAATTGGTTCTCATACCCCACAAAGGCAGCTTGCTCAAAGTAAAAACCCTTGCTGTAGACGCAATGGGGCGCAGGATTGATGTGCCACACGGCTTCATTAATTCCCGCGCATAAATTTACAGCGGTTTTTCCTAGCCCTACATGCACATATTCCTGCAAGTTCTCAGGAATTGTGGGACGAAGTGCCTCTTTAAAAATATCGCTAAATGCGCTTGGTTGGTAGGGCCGAAAAATTTCCAGAAGAGTTGCTAGTTCAGCGTGAATAAGCTCCATTTGTTGTGCAAATTGGTTGAATTTATCTAGATGAAGCTCTGCCGTTGCTAAGGACTCCCGAATCTTAAACAAAGAAGCTTGTATAATTTGGGAATAAGTCGCATGCTGATGAACTTCTTCCCAGTGAGTCCCCTCTATCTGGCTTAATAAGCCTGTGAGTAAGTCCATGGTTGCCTTACCGAGTAGTAGCGTGTGAGGGTGTTTAGCAATGTCGGCTTTTCTAAGACGAAGATCTTCTGCGCTTATCCCTATTTGTTTCTCTAAAGGGGCCGTAGCAGAAATAGATCCAAAAATAGCTGAAAATCGTTGATAAAAAGCTGCTTCTGTAAAAGTATGAATTTGAGGATAAAAGCGTACGAAAGGAGAAGGATTTGACGCTTTAGCAGCATAGCTGACCTTTTTATGCTGCTCCAAGCTATTAGGCATCTCCTTACGTAAGCTCACCGCTCCCATTCCAATGCCCGTTGAAATAACAAAATCAGCAAGGGCATGGTGCATTTTTAAAGCCCGGAATCTTTGAATTTTAGAAAATAAAGGAAGAACTTTTATGCCTGCCACCCGATCTACCTGAGTACGGCATATGCAGGTGGAATTTTTTTTCACAAATTTTATCAATTTAGATCGATGCCTTGCGAGTTCGGGCTTTTGTAAAATTAACTTATCAACGGCCTGCCCAATGGCGGCATTAAGTTCGGATTTAAATAGGCCAAATTCTCTCCTAAAAGTTGTTTCTTTTTGCTTATTTCTGGCGGTTTCAATCTTTTGTCCCAGTGTCGCACTGAGGTCAAAAAGGAAAGGGCACGACATGGGAGCCCCTAGGGCCTTTTTACCGCTGGCCCCAAAATGTTTAACTAACCCCGTTAAAATTGAATCTGAGTCGGGGTGTATTTTCTCTATGACGTGAAACTTTAAGGGAAGCAAATGTTGAAACTCGGTGGTATCCGTTAAAATGAAAGGACTTTCCTCTCCATAAGCAAGTCTCAAGTTTATACTTGCCCCTAAATGGATTAATTTGCGCAAAGAAAATCGATGGTAATAATCGTGCTCATTCGGGGTGCCGCTCACTTGAAATAAAAAGGCCAATTTTCTAAAAAATGTGCGCATTATTTTTAGATGAATAGGAGCAGTTTTAGCTAAATAATTGGAGGCTAGAAACTGAATCTGTTTTTTTTGCTCTTCTGTCAACTCTGCAGAATCAGCCGCTTCTCGAATAAGAGCCAGATTCATAAACCAAGCATTTTTGCTTTTATCTATTTTTTCTTGGCTTAAGAGTAACTTATTTTGATTTGGAATCTTTCTATTAAAAACTAGATTAGATAATTTTATAATTTTATTTACTAAACTTGAAAGCTTTTCCGAAATAAATGAAGTCACCACAGTTGAAACTAAACCCAATGGTCGATTTTTTTTCCATTTAACGAGCTTTTTTGCGATTTTTTCTAAGATTTTATTTTGAGTGTTACCGACTTTTTTTGTTTGAGGGGAAGAATTATTTGTAGGTTGGTTATTATTACTAACACTTGGTAAAGAATTCATAACTTGCCTATTTAAATTATAATAAAATTCTGATTTTTCAACTAATTTTTATTATAAACTAAGTAAACAATTTATTTGAATTGGTAACCCGCTATAAAACTTTTCAAGGGAGCTACCCCCTAAGCTTTAGTTCACAAACTATAAGGATATGGTATTATTTTATTTTGAAAGTAAGCGGATATCTCTGCCTAAATTTAAGCGTATCTACAATCGAGTGTTTCAGGAAAGGGTGATAAGGAAGGCTATAAGAGCAAAAAAGCTCCCCTTATGAAAGGGAAAATTTGAGAATTTCTTTATTAAACCGGTTAAGGTTGAGGTAACAAAAGAGGGATTTAAACGCTTGGATTTAATAAGGCAGGTTGGCACAGTCAATTAACTTTTTCTTTATTCACTCTTTAAATTTAACATTTAACTTTTTGCGAATCAATCAGCCTTTTCAATAAAAAACTCTCTTTTTGGCAACTTTAACCACAGAATTTTTTTGTTTTTATTAGGTATTTAACTAAATTAAAAAAGCGTTAACCTTCATTCGATCTTTATTCCATCTTACGACAATTTATGAGTTCCGCTACAAATTTAAATATCTTGCAATCAAAGGCTTTTGATAAAAATTTTCTGGTGATAGGGAAAGATGGAAGCACTTTAAAAGTAGCCACTTTTCTAGGGAAAATTTAACGCTGCCTCCGCAAGTTCTTGGGAAAAATGATTCCTTTCATGATTGCGAAATAACAAAAGTTGCGATCACAATGAAAAAGATGATGAGTCACATCCTGTAGAGTCGCAAGGGAATAAAATTCTCAAAAAAATTCAAGGAAATTCTTTCGTAAAAAAATAAAGCCTACCAACAAAAAAATCATTGAATTTTTTTTACCCGGTTTTCCACGATAAACTTTCCGGCAAGTTTTAAAAAAAAGGATTAGGGGTTTTAAATCTGTGTTCTCTTGCTGAGATAAAAAAATCATCGATTCGCTGCCTGAAGAGGGATTAAATAAACTCCTATTTAGGAAAAGCCCTCCTGTTCCAAGCAAAAAAGATTTAATTCCCTTACTTGCGACTGCTATCCTCGATATTTCAGACCCCGCCAAAGCTCTGATTCTCATGCAAGAGCTGAGCTTAAGAGGAGCCGCGACCTTAAAAGTATAGCGATAAGGTACACCGATGAGCCTCTCGATAGGATCGGCTCTTTAATTTATAAAAGACTCGTGTTAGAGATAATCACCATCCCTCTACGCCAAATTTTAAGTATAATCTCATGAGATTTAAAAAATATAACTCTATCCATACTCCTGTCATTTTTTATGAGGAAGGAAAAGGAATAACGACAAACTTACTAGTGGCAGCTGTTCAAAAACTACAAGGTTTACGTCGATCAACGGTCGTCAGAATTTTACTTGAAGCTGGAGCAGACCTAGACGCTAAACTGGGAATTTTTGACTACCAGACGAGATCTGCAACCCAAGGCCCCCTCTTGATGAATACGTCAAGGAGGAAGATCCAATGTTATATGGGCAGCTTTTGAGAGCAAGACGCCAAACAGCCAAAAAAATTATTGGATAAAGTCGGCTTCCAGCACATGGAGAATTTCAGCTGGGCTAAATCCTTTGCGCACGAGAGAAGCGATAGCTTTTTGCCTCTGTGAGTAATCCGATAAATCTCGCTTAAGAGCCTGCTTGGCTAGTAAGCGTTGAATTTGTTTTTTACGTTCATCAAGCCCATACAAGGATTCAAAAAGGTCGGGCAAGCCTTCAATTACCACCCCTTTAGCTTTAAGCTTTTGGGCAATCATGTGAGGGCCCCATTTCTTGGTAGCTTGTGATTTTATCCACTGCGCCCCATGCAATTGATCATCTAAGTAGCCTTTCTGAGTCATCTCCTCGATTACGCGGCTGATAGTGGGGGCACTGACCAAAAGTTTCCTTAAAGTCTGTTCTAACTCTTGAGTAAAATAACCGCGCACAGCCAACTTACGCAAGACATATTGCTTAGTTGCCTGATATTCTAATGCATAAAATTGCTCTTCAAAAAGGGAAATCGTTAAGCACTCTTGAGGAAGGTGGGGTTTATGCCCCCAAACAGCAGTGTGAATAGTTTTCCACTCTTCCTCATCCACCCAAACCACTAAATGACTGTTTTTAGGGGTTGGTGCCCACCTAATTTTTTTCATGGCTAGGTTGTTCCTTCATTTTTACCTACCAAAACTTTTTTGACCCCCCGATTTGCAATTCTTATTCCTTTTGAATTGACCCCTTTCACTAACGTTTCATTAAAATCAAATTCCATTTTAGAAACCTTTTGTTTCAACTTAGGGATAAATTGGATCTCTAATTTTACATTAGGTTTGGTCGAAATAAATTGCAATTCTAACTCTTCATCAAAATAACGATAAACTTTATCTAAGATAAATTGCGAAATAATAAAACGTTTAGCAAAGCAGAAGTGAGTTTTAGGGTCTTTCACTAATACATTCATGACTGTTTTTTTATCGGCACATCCCACATATACCACTTTCTTCTTATCTGTATGCAAGTATTGTTTTTCGGGAATATTGATGACCGTATAGGTGCCGTCATCAAACAAAATTAACACCTTATCAAAATTCGTACATTCAAAAGAGAGCTTTCCCGTTACCTTAGTCCCTAAAAACCCTGTGGTGGGATCAAAGCCAATGGCCATTTGTCGAGTCTCAATGGCGCGCATGTTAATTTCTTCAATTGCGGTCATTTCGGTTCGGCGGGGAAAATCTTTTGCATACTTTGCTAAAAGCTTTCTCAAATAATTAATGGCAAATTTTTTAACATTTTTTAATTGCTTTTCCACTTCCCCTAGTTGCTTCGCGAGGGCATGAATTTCCGACTGATTTTTTTCTAAATCAAATTTAGAAATTCTTCTAATGGGAATGCTGAGTAAGCCTTCCCTATCCTGGTAATGGGGAATGCGGGAAAGCTGGGCATGAAAAGGAAAGAGCCCCTTTTCAATGGTCTCGTGCACTTTTTCATAGGAATCGGCATTCTCAATGTTCTTATACAGGCGATTCTCGATAAAAATTTGTTCGAGAGTCTTGGCAAAGATCTTTTCCTTTAATCTGTCCCGTTCTAACTCTAATTCTATGCGCAGATACTCCTGCAATTTTTCTGTGTGCAAGTGCAAAATAGAAGCAACGTCTGTTTCCCACGGTAAATCGTCTTTAATCACCACAATTTGAGAATGAATGGTGACTTCACATTCTGTATAAGCGTAAAGGGCCTGAATCAATTCTTCCGCGTATTGTCCGCGAGGCAGCTTAATTTCTATTTCTACTTTTTCTGCCGTGTAATCGTTAATCGCGTCGATTTTAATTTTTCCGCGCTTGGCAGCTTCATCAATCGAGCGGATTAAAGATTCTGTTGTCGTTCCGTAACATATTTCCGTAATGACTAATGTTTTTGAATCCCGTACCTCAATTTTTGCACGCAGTTTGACCTTGCCTCGCCCTTGATTGTAATCAGAGGCATCCATAATTCCACCGGTGGGAAAATCGGGAAAAACAGAGAAATCGCGTCCTTCTAAAATGGCAATTTCCGCCTCTAAAAGCTCGCCAAAATTGTGGGGAAGAACGGAAGTTGACATTCCTACCGCAATCCCACTCGCTCCTTGCATCAGTAAAAGGGGGATTTTGGCCGGCAAAACGATCGGCTCTTGGTGCCTCCCATCGTAAGATGGCACATAAGCAGTCAGATCAGGATTAAAGAGAGTCTCTTTTGCAAGGGCAGCTAAGCGCGTTTCAATATAACGCGCTGCGGCGGCGGGGTCTCCTGTAAAAATATTCCCAAAGTTTCCTTGCTGCTCTAAGAGATAGCCTCGATTAGCCATATTAACGAGAGCTTCTACAATGGGGGCATCTCCATGAGGATGGTAAGCCATGGTCTGCCCAGCGACATTGGCGACTTTATGGAGCTTGCCATCATCCATTGACCACAACGTGTGCAAGATACGCCTTTGGACAGGTTTTAACCCATCCGTCACATGCGGGATCGCTCTATCTAAAATCACATACGATGCATACTTGAGATAGTGATGACGCATTAATTGCTTAACATCTTCCATACCTTATCCTGCTGTGTAAGCAGCCTCCAGAGTGGGTTCTAATTCATTGATCAGATTTTCCATAATAAATTGCTTCCGTTGAGGCGTATTTTTGCCCATGTAAAAACCGAGGGTGGTCTTGATGTCGGAAAACATATTGATGGTAACCGGAATTAAACGAATATCTTTTCCTATAAATTGTTTGAATTCATTGGGAGAAATTTCTCCCAGTCCTTTGAAACGGGTCACTTCAATCCCTTTTTTCAGTTGTTTAATCGCTTTATCCCGTTCCTCTTCCGAATAACAATAAAGGGTTTTTTCTCGGTTGCGCACTTTAAACAAAGGGGTTTCCAGAATAAAAAGATGTCCATTTAAAACAAGCCCTTCAAAATAGGTCAAGAAGAAGGTGATCAACAGATTGCGAATGTGCATCCCGTCTACATCCGCATCGGTAGCTAAAATCACTTTTTGGTACCTTAAATTCTGAATGTCATCTTCGATATTCAAAGCGCTCATCAAATTGAACATCTCTTCATTTTTGTAAAGCTGGTCGATCTTCATCCCATAGACATTTAAAGGTTTTCCTCGCAGAGAAAAAACAGCCTGCATCAGAGGGTCTCGCGAGGCCACAATCGAGGCGCTTGCCGAATCCCCTTCTGTTAAGAAAATCATGGTTTTTTCCCCAACATCTGCTTTATCCTGAGCATGGTATTTGCTATCTCGCAGTTTAGGAATTTTAAAGGAAATTTTCTTTTGCTTTTCTTTGGCCTCTTTTTTGACAGCAGCTAGTTCTTTGCGCAATTTTTCATTAAAAATAATCCGCTCAATGATGCGATTAGCTGTGGTAGGGTTTTTATAAAGCAAGTTGACCAAAGCATCCTTGACTTCTTGTACGAGTGGACCACGCAATTCAGTATTGCCCAGCTTGTTTTTAGTTTGGGACTCAAAAACGGGATCTTTGACCCGCACTGCCACAGTTCCTACAATCCCTTCCCGTAAATCAACTCCTTGGAAATTCTTTTTAGAGTACTCGTTAACTCCTTTTAAGATCCCTTCTCTAAAAGCAGATAAGTGCGTTCCCCCATCGGAAGTATATTGACCGTTGACAAAAGAGAAATAACTTTCTCCATAGCTTTGCGTGTGCAACAAAGCAAACTCTAAGTGCTTTCCGCGGTAATACAAAGGTTCATACAATCGATCCTCAGTCACTTCTTCGTTTAGCAAATCAAGCAACCCATTTTCAGAGTAAATATCTTGCCCATTATATTCTAAAATTAAACCGGTATTTAAATAAGCGTAATGCCATAAACGCTTCAAAATATATTCGGGATCAAAACGGTACTTTTTAAAAATTTCTTTATCAGGAATAAATTCCACATATGTCCCGTCAGGCTCGCTTGTTTTTTGAGATTTTTCCTTGATAAGCTTTCCCTGGGAGAACACAGCTTCCATGGATTTGCCTTCCCGATGACTTCTAACTAAAAAATGACTGGACAACGCATTGACAGCCTTTGTCCCGACACCATTCAGGCCGACAGAAAATTGAAAGACATCGTCGTTATACTTGGCCCCTGTATTGATTTGGCTGACACAATCCACCACCTTCCCCAGAGGAATCCCCCGTCCAAAGTCGCGCACGGAAATGAGACCTTGTTCTGCATCCACTCCAATTATAATCCGACTCCCGTGCTTCATGATGAATTCATCTACACTGTTATCGATGACTTCTTTCACCATAATGTAAATTCCGTCGTCGGGGTGGGAACCGTCACCCAGACGCCCAATATACATCCCGGAACGCAAACGGATATGCTCTAAGGCCCCGAGAGTTTTTACACTGCTTTCATCATATTTTTTTGCCATGATTCAAACTCTACTGCTATATAAAATAAAGGAACGAGCAGAATATAATAAAACCGAATTCAGAATCCAGATATGATTCATTCATCCAGGAGAATCCATGAGTCAAAGCTCTCTATTTGCAAATAAAAATGTCCTCATCACCGGCGGTACAGGTAGCTTTGGGCGCGCCTTTGCTAAAAACCTTATCGAAGAAAATGCATGCAATAAAGTCATCGTTTTTAGTCGCGATGAATGGAAGCAGTGGGAAATGAAACAATCAAGTCCTCTCTTTGCTCATCCGAAAATGCGCTATTTTTTAGGAGACATACGGGATAAAGAGCGACTACGTAGAGCCTTTAACGAGGTCCATTTTGTGGTCCACGCAGCAGCTCTCAAGCAAGTTCCTGCCGCAGAGTATAACCCTTCGGAGTTTATCAATACAAATGTTTTGGGCGCCATGCATGTGATTGATGCGGCAATTGATTGCGGGGTGGAAAAAGTGATTGCCTTATCTACCGACAAAGCGGTCAATCCCGTCAATCTTTATGGGGCGACTAAATTATGCTCCGATAAACTTTTTGTAGCGGGCAACAGTTATGTCGGAGCCAAAGGATATCCCAAGTTTTCCGTCGTGCGTTATGGGAATGTATTGGGAAGTCGCGGAAGCCTCATCCCATTTTGGAGAAAACTGATTGAAGATGGAAGCCCCTCTCTTCCTTTGACAGATCCCCGAATGACGCGCTTCTGGATTACCTTAGAGGAAACAGTTTCTTTTGTGCGGTTCTGCTTTTCTAAAATGCATGGAGGAGAAATTTTTGTCCCTAAAATCCCCAGTATGAAGATCGTCGATTTAGCGGCAGCCATGGCCCCAGGGCTTCCTCTTACTCAAATGGGAATTCGAGAAGGAGAAAAACTGCACGAACTGATGATCAGCGCCGAAGATGCTCGGCATACATTAGAATTTGAAAATCACTACGCCATCATCCCGGAAATTTACCAAAATCATCCCACTCTAATCGCCAAATATCAACAAGGCTGCTTGAATGAAACCCTGCCAGAGGAATTTCGCTATGCCTCCGATACCAATCGGCAGTGGCTTTCCAAAGAAAAACTTCAAGATTTGCTAAAAACTATTTAATAACAACAACTTCTGCAAAGCATAGCGAGAATTTTTTCTGCGGGGGCGAACCATCCCCTGCAGTTTACCCCTTCGAGATACTAGGCATGGATAGCGAGCTCAAGTTTCCGCCTCAAACATGCTTTCAAGAATTGCCTTATACTCTTCCTAACCTATTCCTCCAAAAATAAGGAATAGCGCATTTCGCCTCTTCCTTCTGTCCCTTCTTCCTCAAAATGGCGGATTGCAATCAAAGGAGTGGCAAGAATATGAGGTTTTATCTATATACCTTACTTTTAGAAGATCGCACATCAATGATAAGGCTCGGGAGTTCTCATATGCGTGTCGGGGTGATTGGAATTAACCACAAATTAGGAGATCTTAAATTAAGAGAATCCTTAGCAAAAGTATGCCATCGCCGCTTTGGTTTTTTATCTTCTTCCCATGCATTTATCTCTTTCGTTCTGCTTTCCACCTGTAACCGCACCGAAGTCTATTTTTTTGCTGAAGATCTCGCAGCGGCTCATTCTTACCTCTTGAATATCCTCAAAGGGGAACTCGAGGGAACGGAAGAAAATTTTGAGCAGAAATTATATTCTTATTTTAATGCCGACTGCTTTTTGCACTTGGTGAGAGTCACTGCGGGATTAGATAGCGCCATTTTGGCTGAAACAGAAATTCAAGGGCAAGTCAAACAAGCTTATGAATCGGCTTGTGCTTTGGAAAGCCTTCCTTTTGAGCTCCATTACCTTTTTCAAAAAGCCCTCAAAATAGGGAAAGAGTTTCGGTCCCTTTATTCCCTTGGGAGAGGAATTCCAAACTTGGAACATGCGGTGTTTAATATCGGGCAATCTAAACTCCGGCACCCAAAAGAAGCCAAAGTTTTGTTTATCGGGGCTTCTGAAATCAACCAAAAAATTTTAAAATATTTGAAAACTAAAAACGTACAAAGCATCGCTCTTTGCAACCGCACCTTAGATGCAGCGCAAGCCGTTTCCCAAGAGCATCAGGTAGACATTCTCCCATGGGAAGATATTTCCAAGTGGTCCAATTTTGATTGGATTATTTTAGGTACAAAATGCCCAGAGCATTTATTGACGCAACAAGACCTCTATCAAAAAAATATCGGCCACAAACTGGTGATTGACCTTTCAGTCCCCCGAAATGTGGAGCCCAAGTTAGCGAGAGATCCGCGCATTACCCTTCTGAATATCGATCACATTAATCGCATTTTGAAAGGGCGAAAAAAACAACTGCACCACCTGCTCGCCTCTGCGGAGCAATTTTTAGAAACAGCAGCCTTGCGCCAACTTGCCCTTTTTCAGGAAAAGGAGCAAAACCGCCTCAGGCTCGTTGCAGTCAATGCTTAAAGAAAGTTTCCACCTATTAGGAGAACATTCACTCAAACAAAGCAAAAGCTTTTCTCCCAACTATTTGATTTAAAATAGTTTATTACTTACAATCAACTTTACTAGATGGGTTCAAGGGAAAGCTATGCTAATGACCATAAGCCTATTTCGGTAGAGGAAAATTAGCAAGTTTCAAACTTCAGAGGGCTGATAGCTGCAGAGGTTTGACTTTAACCTCTTGCCTGAACTTCCACGCAGCGCACCTTATACAGCTTCCTGTTATTTATATAGCTTTCCGCCCCTGATAGGAAATTTAAGGAGATTAAAAATGCCAACTTTTAAAAAAATCCTACCGTTTCGGTTGTCTAATTTTATTATGCTCGTTTCTTTGACTCTGGTTACAATTGGAGCATTTTGGTTGTTCTTTATTGGCTTAACGCAAGCAGGGATTTGTTTTCCTGAAATAAAAACGGAACAATTTGCTGACCTGGGCTTTTTTTCAGTCTCTATTTTTGGGGTGATCATATTTTTGACTATGATTCCTTTTCAAACGGTGGAAGGAAGGTTGTCTCCTGGTTTCTTTTCTCGCATTTCCAACAGAACGACAGCCCATTTTGGCCTCTATGTTTTAGTCACGGCAGCTATTATGTCTTTTTTAATTATTTCTCTGCAAAAAATGTATTTTGTTGAACATTATTTAAGTCAATTATTTGCAGCATTAATAGCTTCTATCATTTTTGCGATTATCTTTCACCGTAGCTGGGTCATCCGTTGTCTTTATCAACCATATGTTATCTACCAGCATATCCATGAGCTTAAAGGAGAAGAAACCGAAGAAGAAACTTGGCTAGAACTCTTTGAATGTGTCTATAAAGCGATCAAACAAGGACGCATTAATGACGCCAGAAATATTATCAATTTAATGTCTCATCATTTTAAAGACTGTTGCAGAGAAGGAAAAACTAAGGCTTTACACGAAGACCTTGCAAACCTGTATGCAATTGCTCAAGATTGCCGACCTGTGGCGCGCATAATGGAAAAAAAATGGCCTTTTTTATTATCAAAAGAAACTTAATTGCGGCAAGAGCATGCGGAAATTAATAATTTGTTTAGCTAGCATAGGTGCGTGTTCACCTATTGTTTTAATTTATTTTAACATGAGAGTTTTATTGTGAGTTCACCTATTGATTCAACTATTAATCCAAATCGTACTTCCCCTCCAGCTTTAGATCCAATACTCAAGTCTCTGTTATCCCCGCTAATCCAACAGCCTAACAACTCGCGCAAACCATTTTAAACTCATCCGTTCCCCAGGCTCCCTCCTTCCTGCAAGTTTTTCAGGGCAAACATGTCACTGTAAAAAGCCCGGAAGAGTATTCTGACTCAGATAAGAGAACAAATGCAGCCATGCTTAAAGCCATGCCCCCTCTAAAAAAGGAGCCTTATTTAGAACGACGAAGAAACATGCGATCCAGATAGCAATTCTGAAAACACTTGAAATGTTTCGAAGGAACTCCTAATTCCCCCTCTTTTTCAGAACTATTCCCCTGTGAATGCCTTGTCAAAATAAGGCATTCTTTTTTCCTCTTTCGCCATTGTTTACCGCTTATGCTTAACCAAATTAAAATAAAAAAGCTCAATAAGTTTTGTTGAGAAGTCTTTATAATTACAGATGACTGCCCTACCGAATCTATCCCGATATTCAAAAAAATTAGACCGCCGTTTAAGATATCTTTCTGATAAAGAAAGGAGACACAACAGGGCTGGAAGATTTGAAGGATTGACAGATGCTCAATGGGAGATTTTAGAACCCTTTATGCCTGAGGAAAAAGTTTACGCGGGCAAGCCGCATACTCCTTGGAGGAAAGTCTGCAATACAATTTTTTGGATTTTGATTAATGGGGGCCGTTGGGCTGATGTTCCCATTGGAGAACAATGGGGATCAAGATCTGCTTCTCATAGATAGTTAGGACTTTGCAAGAAATGGCTAAAGCCGCAGGTAGTCGTTGGGCTATTGAAGAGTGTTTTTAAGGCATCTAAAGGAGAAATTGGGCTAGATCACTATGAAGCCAGGAGCTACACAGGTTGGTATCGGCATATGGCGCTGTGCCTAGTAGCCTTAAGATTTCTATCTGCCTTCCGCCAAGTTTTTAACCAAGTAGTGGAGAAAAAAAGCGATCAAGCCGCATATGGAAAAGTTTTTAAAAGCGCACCATTTAATTTAATCTGCTATACCTTGCAGGAAGTTAGACATTTGTTAAACTATGTTCAAAAGCCTATCAAACAAGCATGGAGCTATTGGCTGGAATGGTCTACTCGGTGACGCAAGCATCAAGCAAGCGCTTGCTATTACTATTATCAAAGGCAAAAAGAATTTTTAGTTAATTACCGCTGTAGTACTAATGCTGTACTTATCACGCTGCTTATCATCTGCCTACTGACAAGTTTTTAAACACCCAATCTTTTCCTTAACAATTAGAGATGCCAATTAAAAAGTCCAGCTCAAATATTATGCTTTGTCTCGCAGCTATTAAAATGAAATTGCCTAAAAAAGGAAAAAAGAATAAATACTTTAAGTAAAATATTAGCTATATTTAAACTTGATTAGCTATCTTACCATACAATTGAAGGAGCTTATATGGGACCGCCAACAACTTCTACTTCTAATACACACGCAAACTTTCGAACCATGGTTTCAGAGTACATCGAGGATGCCGTTTCAGGAGAGCCGATGAGGAAAGCGGTGACTTTGGTCCCTTGTGGCCATACTTTTGATGAAGATACGGTGATCCAATGTTTAGCGAGCAAAAAGCTTTGCCCCTTGGATAGGCAACCTATTGAAAAATATGTCCGTAACTATGCAATTAGGCAGCTAGCCGACGCAGTTGCAGCGCATCCCTCAGAAGAAGAGCTCATGGCCGAGGCCCAAGCACATTTCTTACGGGGAAAAGAGCTTTGTGAAAAAGGCAAGCAGGAAGCCGCGATAGAAGCTTTGCTACAAGCTTTGCGATTAAGCCCTTCTTTAGCGAGTATCTCTGCTACAACAGTACAAGACTTCTCTTCAGTGGCAATGGTCTCTCTTTATCGGGAGATCCTGCATTTTCATTTTCCTGAAGAAAGCGAAAATCTGGCAAAAAAAGCCCCCATTTTAGATAAAATTTACAATATTGGCTCCGGCCTAGGTAGTGAAGCCAAAGTGCCCCTCATCTTTGAAAGCCTCTTCAAGCAAGCCCAATCCCTTTCTCCTTTAGAATTTGAGAGCAAGAATTTGAAAAACGAACCTTTTACTTTGGCTAATTATACATCCTATCTCCTAAATATTAACCGCCTTTTGCTTTGGCAAAAGCTTCCTGCAGGGGAAGACTACTTAAGCCAACCAGAGATTAAAGCTTTAACCTTGAAGCAAAAAGGAGAGCTTTTAAAAGCATGGATAAAAGAGCATGGAAAAAATATCTCCGAGTTAGAGTTAGGTGATACAGGCTTAACTTTTTTACCACCAGAAATTAAACACTTTTCTCAATTGCAAAAGCTTAATTTAAGCATAAACCAGCTAACTGTTCTTCCTGCAAGTATTGGACAGCTTTCTCAGCTGAAAGAGCTTTGGTTAAAATCAAACCTGCTAACGACCCTCCCTTCTACCCTTGGACAGCTTTCTCAGCTGAAGGGGCTTGACTTAAGCCGCAATCAGTTGGCGGTTATTCCTGCCATCCTTGGAAAGCTTTCTCACTTGAAAGCGTTTTGGCTAGACCATAACCAGCTAACGACTATTCCTGCCACCCTTGGACAGCTTTCTCAGCTGCAATGGCTTAGCTTAAGCTACAATCAGCTGACAGATCTTCCTGTAGAAATCAAGCGGCTTGACAGGTGTACAACAGTACTGAATGGAAACCCTTTAAAAGCTGAAGGGGCTTGACTTAAGCCGCAATCAGTTGGCGGTTATTCCTGCCATCCTTGGAAAGCTTTCTCACTTGAAAGCGTTTTGGCTAGACCATAACCAGCTAACGACTATTCCTGCCACCCTTGGACAACTTTCTCAGCTGCAATGGCTTAGCTTAAGCTACAATCAGCTGACAGATCTTCCTGTAGAAATCAAGCGGCTTGACAGGTGTACAACAGTACTGAATGGAAACCCTTTAAAAAATGCATGAGCCAAGAATAAATAGCCATGATGAAGTACAAAGGTTATACCGGCTAAGACGGATAGGATGACACAACCAAGATTTTTCATGTCGAGGTGCTTGGGATCAAGAACTGCGTTACTTTCTTAAGCACCTCTATCAAAGAGATTGGGAAGGCATTTAAGGACTCAGGCAAGGATTACCTGGCTTTTTTTGAGGAGAGAAAAGAAGAGCCTGAACGACCTCTGTCTGAGAAATTTAACCTATGCATTCCACCAACCTTGCATGCTAAATTTGTCCATTACAGTACAGCTCTAAGGAGAAATCCTCAATAATTACATCAACGAGGTACTGAAAAAGCTCCTAGCTTAATCTATCGATTGGCAGATAAAATGGCCTTGTTGCATAAATGCCCTGACGGGCATTCATGCAAAATTTGAAAAATCTTATTAATTAAAAATTTAAATATAAGCAGACTCTTGCGGTTAACCACAAGTGCATAGGAGTCGCCTCATGAAATGCTATCGAATCAAAAACCAGCATTTTAGGGCACTTGCAAAGCAGACCGTTGCCAATCAAGTAAACTTTGATTATGTGCTTGCTGATAATTGGTTTGGGGCAAAGGACAACATGGAATTCATCCATTATGATCTAAAGAGATTTTTTATATTTGGCATCAAGAGCAATCGATTAATCGCTTTTTCAGAGGAGGAAAGAAAAAAGGGTCAGTACCAAAACCTCAGTGCGTTTCATTTTCAAGATGGAGAAAAAAAGATAGGCTATCTTAAGGATCTCACCTTCCCTGTAGCATTAGTGACAAAGATTTTCAAAAACGAAGACAGCTCTACAGGCATTCTACACGTCGCTACAAACGACTTAAATAGTAATGCTGACCGAATCTATGAAGCCTACCAAAAAAGGTGGCGTATAGAGGAATATAACAAATCACCCCCTGCCTGTTATTACTTCACAAAGTAAAGGATGTAGACAACAAAGCAATTGTAGGAAAAATGCTCAAAGAAAAAAGTTACCTGATTGCGAAAGAAGCGGCCAGTTATATAGGTCAGAACTTCCCCAAAGTGGTCGATGAAGCCCTTGGTTTATTTGAAGAGGCCAAAAATACCCTTGAAAAGTTTCAATTGATTGAATAGAGACGATCTAATCGCGCTTTAATTAAAAGCCGATGAGTAAAAGCGCGACTAGAAAATCTTTTTTAAAAACTTTTGTTTTTGAAGAACAATATTCTCCCCTACCGCCGGGATTCTCCCTTTGACTGCACAAGAAAAAGGAGTCCCTCCTTTATCTTAAAAAAACATGCCCAACTCTTTTCTTGCCATTCACTTTTTGTTCAGTCATACTGCTTTTTGACAAACCCTAAAAACGGGTTTCTTGTCTTCGATTTGGGAAATTAGCTCTTCTCTTAAGCAATTACTGTTTAATTTTTTAATATTAAAAAACGTAATTTATTCCTCTTTTTTCTTTTTTTTCTGGGGAGAAGGCAAAGCATGTTCTACTTCGGTTAAATTGTGGTTGCCGTCTTGTTGGTTTCTACCGCTTCTCGATTTTCTTTTTTTAAATTTTTCGGTTACCGCCCTTTTTGTTAAGTTGCCTGCTTGCTCTTCGCTTAATCGATCTTCTATCATTTCCTCTGGTTGGAAGCTGTCTTTTTTTGCAGGGAAAAAATCGAAAATTTGGCTATTGGCAAAAAGGTGTCCTCCATTAGGCGAAAACTTCACAGAGAAAAGAGAGCGATTGCCTGTTTTTAAAGTACTTAAAAGTATTCCTGTTTCTATTTCCCATAAACAAATCGTTTTCTTATCCGAGCAGGTTGCTATCCATTTGCCATTGGGAGAAAAATCAAAATCACTAATTGAGTTCTTATGCCCTCCTTTCAAAGTGTGCACACGTTTCCCACTCTCTACATCGTAAAGGCAAACTTTCTTGCTATCATAATCAAAAGTCTTCCAGCTATCGCCATCCCCATATCTCCCTACGGCAATCCACTTGCCATCCAGGGAAAACTTAAACTTCGAATTCTCATGACCAGAAAAATTGTCTGTATTTTCTCCAAGTAGCCGTTGGGATTCAACCGAAGGTAGATCCCACAATTTGACGGAAAGACGCCTCCCCCTGCCAAGAATACCCGTGGCAAGCAACTGATTATCGGGAGAGAAAGCAACTTTTATCACACTCTCCTGAGGGGATTGGAAGATATGTTTGCACCGGCCACTTTCTACTTCCCAAAGGCGAGCTGTACAATCACTAGAGATTGTCACCACGAATTTACCATCTGGGGAAAACTCTACGCTTTTGATCCCAGCTTCATGCCCTTCTAAAATACTTTTATACGTACCAGCCTCTACTTCCCAAAGGTGCACGGTATGGCCATCGGGGCTTGTAGCAATTAATTTGCTATCTGGGGAAAACGCTACCGTTTTTACAGTTGGTTTATGCCCTTCCAAAGCGTATAAAAAATTCCCTTTTTCTACATCCCAGAGTCGTGTTTTATGGTCATTAGAGCCGGTAGCAATTAGCTTGCTATTAGGAGAAAAAATGACATCCCAGTTGTATTCCATAGGTATTTTTAAGTGATACAGCTGCCTCTTTGTTTCGAGATCCCAAATGCGGGGTACAGCCTCAGGCTCCCCAAAGGTTAATGTAGCAGCCAGCCGACCATCCGAAGAGAGCGCTAGGAAGCTAATAGGGAAAGGCCTCCGACCTTCAAACCATAAGCACTTCGATTCCTGCACGCGGTTAGCCTTCATATTAGCTTGGGCTATTAGCTGATCTTTGGGGTGGATCCCTAGTTTTTTTGAGACAGAAGCTAATAGAGGAAAAGTTCGCTCAAGAAGAGCGGCCCAAAGGAATCTATCAGAGGCCATAGCCTTCCATTCCTTGCTTACCAAAGGGAGAACAGCTATATCTCGAAGAGGTAAACAGGAAAAAACCTTGATATAAAGCTCCAGGGGCAAGTCAAGAAGCCGGTTTTGGCTGCTTTCATTTTCCTCCTCCATAGCGCCACCCATAGTAGAGAGGAGGCCCTTTTGAGAGTTATTTCTAAAATAATTTAATGTCGGATCCGTTTCAATCACCCCTTCTATGCTCCCTTTGCTCTGTATAACTCTCGCGACTCCAAGCAACCGAATATTCTTTGAAAAACCTCTATCTACCCATTACTATTTATGCGTTTTTGCTTCTCTATTTCCTTAAGCACAGGAAATATAAAAAATTCAGTCCGTAATCCTGTATTCATCGACTTATCCGTTTGGTTTTGTTGCAGCTTTATTTCAATACTCCTGCTGGGGATCCTCTGTTTGCCATTTTTCCCTCCCCTTAAGAGCGTCCTGCATTATAAAGAAAAAAATGATGAGTTCAACTGAAATGTCCTCATAATATAGTCCAAAAAAGCTTCATTGAAAGGCCCCTATTTTCAATCAGGAAATAAAAACGGCATGCCTTAAAGACCTAAATTGCTTTTACAATTTTTGGATTTTTCCGCTACCGCGCACCTTGCTAGACAAAGCGGGATTACCTCGATATTGAACGTGGCCACTGCCTGAAATCTGAACATCTAATTCCTTTTCAACGCTCAAGATAGCATTTCCTGAGCCTCTTATCCTAACCGCCGCCGTTTCGCTACGCAAGCCTCTACCTTTATATTCCCCTGAACCCGAAATAAAAACGCTCTGATGCTTAACAGCGCCGTCAAGGTTAAGATCGCCAGATCCTTTCACACATGCCATTAACTCTTCTCCTGCTAGGGACATTCGAACATCACCAGAACCTTTGATATAAATTTCCAGCTTTTTAAACTGCCATTGCCCCTTACCAAACACATCTCCAGGGCCTTTAAGGTGAATAGATGCGATGCTTGGGGTGGTTGTATAAACTTTTATTCTTTCTGCAGGACTCACTTCCCACCAGTCGAACGGTTTTTTTAATCTAACAAGAAGATGACCTTCCTTAATTTCGGTAAGCACATCATCTATAAGATTGTCTTCCGCGGCAACTATTAAAGGTTGTTCCCCACCTTGTGTTAAAAACACATCAATGGGCCCCTTGACGATAAGATGGTCAAATGCCGAGCCTGGGCGGCTTCGTGTGACCACCTTGCCAGATCCTCGGAGAATATCCTTCCAATAAGCCAAACCCAAGGCTAGGACGGTAGCAATTTTGATAGCCTTCACGAGGTCCCTCTCCTTTTATGTTTTTATTTTCTAAAGTTTAGGGGAGGATCGTATAGGATTTAGTATGTATGGGAACCTATTCCACTTCTCTGAATAAAACAAGCAGCCCTTACTTGGCTTTACTTCCCCATAGGCAATGCAATGGTTGATAGCAACTTGTTTTTTTTAATGCTTATTTCTAAAAAATAAAACTAGAGGGATTATTTTTGTAAGTCAAACAAAAAAAAGAAAATTTATTAAAAACTCGATTTTTCATAGTTTTAATAAAACTAAACCTTGAAACTTTCCTCATTAATTACCATTTCGAAAATATTAAATAAACATCCCACTCTTTAATTAAAGGTTTTATTACAAAATTTCAAACTCCCCCTCAAGATAACTTCAACCAAAAACCCTCTCTAAAAAAACAGGCCCAACTTTTTTCTTGCCATTCCCTTTTTGTTCAGCCATACTGCGTACCCAAACAAGGATTTTATCAGCGCTGGTTATTAGGTATGGATTTAACAGTTTCAGCTTCGCAAAACATTCAAGATCAAAAAGTTTCGCCCATGATGGCCCAATGGCACGCTTGCAAGCAGCAAGCAGGTGCAGCAATCCTTTTATTTCGCATGGGAGATTTTTACGAAGCCTTTTACGAAGATGCGGTTCTTTTAGCCAAAGAGGCAGATCTGACACTCACTCGTCGGCAAGGGATTCCGATGAGCGGCGTTCCCCATCATTCAAGCGAAGCTTATGTCGATAAATTAGTTTCCAAAGGTTTTCGAGTGGCCATTGCCGAACAAGTGGAATCGGCTAAAGAAACTAAAGGGCTTGTCAAACGGGAAATTGTGAGGATGGTGACCCCTGGTACCGTGATTACATCCTCTCTTCTCTCTGAAAGCACAAACAATTTCTTTGCCTCCGTTATTCAAGTGGGGGCTTTGTATGGTTTAGCCTTTCTCGATCTCACCACCTCTGAATTTAGAGTCATTGAGTTTGAGCATGAGCAAGAATTGTTAAATGAGATCTTCCGCCTTAATCCGGCAGAATTTTTAACTTCTCAAAAATTTTCTCAAAAACATCCCCATTTCTTTGAGGAGATTCTCAAAAATAGCTCAGCTCTCGTCAATACGCATGACGATTGGCATTTTGAACATCAAGTCACCTATAACTTTCTGATTCAACACTTCAAAGTACATTCTTTAGATGGGTTTGGCCTTAAAGGCATGGTCCCAGGCATTCACGCCGCCGGAGCCCTTCTCCAATATTTGCAAAACGAACTCAGCTTGCCTATTGAGCATATTTGTGAAATTCAACCTTACACGACTTCCCAGTATCTGTCGTTAGATCGAATGACATTGCGCCATCTTGAACTTATCGATCCCCTCCATCACGGTAACCGAAAAAACACGTTATTAGGGGTGTTGGACTACACCCATACGCCTATGGGAGCGCGCCTTTTGCGCCAATGGATCAAGCAGCCGCTTCTTTCTATCCCTGAAATCCATAAGCGCCAAGAAGCCGTTCAAGCTTTTTATGGGACCCCTCCCCTCATGCAACGTATGGGGGCGGTGCTCGAACAAGTTAGGGATTTAGAGCGCTTAATGATGCGCGTAAGTTCGGGATATGCCACGCCAAAAGACCTTGTCTCCTTGCGATTTTCTATGGAATCGCTTCCCGAAATTAAAACCCTTTTGCTTAACTTAGCTGACCAATCGACCTTGTTAGCCGCCGAAGCTCAACGCATTGATTTCTTACCCGAAATGACGCGTCTCATTGCCAATGCTCTAGTTGATGACCCCCCAGTTAGAATCACCGAAGGGAAAATTTTCCGCGATGGTTACCATCCCGAATTAGATGAACTGCGCGAAATCAGCCGCGATAGTAAATCTTGGATCGCCCGGTACCAAACTCAGATCAGGGAAGAGACCGGATTAAAAAGCCTCAAAGTAGGCTTCAATCGGATGTTTGGCTATTATATTGAGGTCAGCAAAGGGCAGGCCGAAAAAATGCCCGATTCCTTTCAAAGACGTCAAACATTAGTGAATGCCGAACGGTTCATTACGCCTGAGCTGAAAAATTACGAAGCCAAAGTTTTAAATGCGGAAGAACGGATTAGTGCCATTGAAAACGAGCTTTTCCAAACGCTTCGTCAACAAATTGCTCAATTTTCTAAACAAGTCTTAACCACCGCACAAGCGTTAGCACGTATCGACTGCTTGCGCTCTTTTGGCGAAGCTGCACGCGCCAATCAATATGTGCGCCCTCTTGTGGATGATTCTGCCTATTTGAAAATCACAGATGGGCGTCACCCTGTGATAGAAGCAGCCCGAGTGGGAGAAAGGTTTATTCCAAATGACACTTTACTCGATGGCTCTGATAACCGCTTATTGCTTATCACGGGTCCTAATATGGCAGGTAAATCCACCTACATTCGCCAAGTGGCTTTACTCACCATCATGGCCCAAATGGGCTCTTTTATCCCTGCCAAAGAAGCCCATATCGGGCTGATTGATAAAGTTTTCACCCGCATAGGGGCTAGCGATGACCTCTCGAGAGGGCAATCCACTTTCATGGTAGAGATGGTCGAGACGGCCAATATTCTTCATAACGCGACCTCCCGTTCTCTGGTTATCTTAGATGAAATTGGGCGCGGGACAAGCACTTATGACGGAATTTCTATTGCCTGGTCTGTGGCAGAATACCTCCTCATAACTGAAGGGAAAATGGCTAAGACCTTATTTGCCACGCACTATTGGGAATTGACCAAACTTGAAGAAAAAATTCCTGGAGCCGTCAACTACAATGTGGCTGTACAAGAAAATGCAGATCAAATCATCTTTCTGCGCAAAATTATTAAAGGCGGCACCGATAAAAGCTATGGGATTCATGTCGGCCGCTTAGCAGGACTGCCCCCTGCTGTGATTGCGCGCGCCAATGAGATTCTGATCCATCTTGAGGAAAATGCAAACCAAAAAAGTGTCTTCGAACCTTCTCAGCCCAAAAGACAACTGCCAAAGAAAAAACCAGCTTCCGATGCCTTTCAATTGACTTTTTTTGGGTAGTTAAAAACCGAGGAGATCACCATGCCGGGGCTTATAGCGTTAGATATTGACGGGACACTTACCGATTCTGGAGAAGTCATCTCTCCAGAAGTCAGCGCTTATCTCTCTGCACTAGTTTCAGATGGCTGGGGCCTCGTTTTTATTACAGGTAGGACCTTCTCTGACGGGTTCAAAATTCTGAAACCCTTGCCTTTTCCTTATTATTTTGCAGTGCAAAACGGAGCGATCACGCTCAAAATGCCTCAGCAAGAAATTGTGTCAAAACACACGCTTGGTAAAGAAATCTTTCCTGCCATGGAAAAAATATGCCAAGACGAGCCAACCGATTTTGTCCTCTTTACAGGTTTTGAATATCAAGATTATTGCTATTATAGGCCACAACACTTTTCAAATGAATTGCTTGATTATTTGAACGCGCGCGCGCTGGCTTTCAATTCAGTATGGCATGGGGTAGAATCTTTCGAAAACCTTGCCATAACAAACTTTCCTTCCTTAAAGTGTTTCGGAAAAATTGAGTCTACTTCTAGAATTTCCCAGCGGATCGAAAAGGAAATTGGGCTGCACGCTCCTTTGATTAAAGACCCTTTTCAGATGGGCTATTATGTCGTGCAAGCCACAAATGCCTCGGTAAACAAAGGATCTGCTCTAAAAGATCTAAAACAAAAACTTCAAATTCCCACGCCGATTATTGCGGCGGGAGATGATAACAACGACCTCAGCATGCTTGAAGAAGCCGATATTCGTGTCATCATGGCCACAGCGCCTGACCACCTACTCCGCACTGCCACTGTCATCGCTCCTCCTGCTCGAGAAAAGGGAATTATTCAAGGAATTCAGAAAGCTTTAAACTTACTTTAACTTTAAACAAGAGGGCCTCATCATGCTTGATACATGGACATACCCTATCACAACTGTCGGAGGACTTATCGTTGCTGCCGATGGAGACGTTTTATTAGTTTATTCTTCAAAATGGAGCCATTGCTATACCACCCCAGGGGGAAAAGTTGAGCTAGGCGAATCTAGAGAAGCAGCCTTTGTGCGAGAAATCAAAGAGGAAACAGGTCTCGAAGTTACGAATATACGCTTCATTTCAACCCAAGAATCGATCTATTCTCCTGAATTTAAAGAGAAAAAGCATTTTATTATGAACGATTTCATCGCGGATTTAGCCCCTGGCTATTCAAAAGAAGATGTCGTGTTAAATGAGGAAGCAGAAAGTTACGTGTGGGTTTCGGTAGAAGAAGCCAAAAAACTTCCACTCAATCGAGAAACACGCTATTTGCTTAATCAGTACGCACACTCCTTACAGAAGTCTCAGTATGGTTTAATTGGATTTGAAAACCATCAAATTCCTTGCATCATTGGTATCCTTCCGCATGAACGTACTCACACCCAAACTATCTTTGTGGATCTCAAAGTGGAAGCTGATTTTAGAAAATGTGCCCTCTCTGATGACATCGTAGACACGGTAGATTATGTCGCTTTAGCAAACGTTTGCTCAGAGTTTGCACAAAAAAGAGGTTACATGCTCATTGAAAAATACGCTTACGATGTGCTTCAAAAGCTTTTGCATGACTACCCGATTAATTGGGCGTGGATCAAAGTGAAAAAACCTGAAGCTTTAAGTTCGGCGGAATTTACCACTGTCGAACTCAAGTTATGCAAAAAAGAGCAATAAAGCGATGAGTTGGATCCTTGTTACTGGGGCAGCCAAAGGGCTTGGCGCTGAAATTTGCCATCAGTTGGCAAAAGAGGGACACTCTGTTGTGATCCACTACAGGACAAGTAGGGATGGGGCTCTTCAAACAGCGGAACGTTGCAAACAATTAGGCGGCAAAGCTGAAGTAATCCAAGGGGATTTTTCATCCGATCAATCTTTACGAGAATTTATCCACAATTATCAACAACGCTTTCCTCATACCGAGGGTTTGGTCAATAATGTCGGCAATTACTTGGTTAAACCCGCCTTAAGCACCTCTTTGCAAGAATGGAACGATCTATTTCAAACAAATTTGACAGCTCCGTTTTTCCTTATCCATGAACTAATCCCGAGCCTTAAAAAACATCAGGGATCGATTGTGAATATAGGAAGTGCTGGAACACACGCATTTTTAAGCAATAGTTACTCTTCTATTTATCATTTAACTAAAACATCTTTGTGGATGCTCACGAAAAATTTAGCTAAAGAGTTAGCTTCCGATTTAGTCCGCGTCAATATGGTTTCTCCAGGGCAATTAGAAAATTCTGTCGACCCTTTACATTATTCAAGGCTCCCTATGAAGCGCTACGGCACTCTGGCTGAAGTGGCTGCAGTTGTCACCTTTTTAATGCACAAACAAAATTCTTATATTACAGGCCAAAATATTGAAGTCACCGGGGGTTTGCATGTTTAAGCAGTTTCAAACGCACGAAGAATCTCTGCGTTATTTAAATGAGCAAGCAGTTGCCAAAGGAAAAGCGCTTCAAAGTCCTCAAACCGGGTTTGTGCACTATTTTTATCACGCCCAAGAGACTGCCCACCACACAATTCCCTTAGTGGAAAATGGGTATTTCATCTTAGCTCTCATGCGGACTAAAACAATTGAGCAGATCAAAGAAGCCAAAGAACTGCTTGATAAAATTTTGCTTTTTCAAAATCAATCGGGCAATTTCCCCATTTATTTACATGAATATCCGAGCTGTAAAGATCGTTTTTTAGGGGCTCATTTGCTTCCGATCTTTTATTGGATTTTGAAAGACTTTCACATCATTTTAGGGCAAGAGCTTAAAGATCGGCTGATTAAAGCCACCACCTCTTTAGCGCTGTATGCTTTAGCCGCTCACGAGGAAAAACCTGGCCCTTATCATTTATCTCTAAAATGTGCCGCGGCGTGGATCGCCTTGGGTGAATGGCTAGAGCTCCCCCGCCTACAAACTGCAGGACACCAACTTTTAGAAACATTCAGGATGAAAGGGATTACAGTTGCCTGGGGTGATCCTCACTGTCTGGGAGAGATTTTAGCAAGCCTTCAAATGATTTATTCAGAAATTGCCGTTTCCCCTTGGGATTTTTTCTGGCATTATCTCTCTGATACTTGGCATTCCCCTACAGGCTGCTATACAGGCCCGGCCAGAAAAGTCTTCCAGGCCGGCTTTCAACCTCAAGGAAGTTTATACGATCTTTATTTAGGGTATTTTGAAAAAACTTTTCCTCACAGACAAACAGATGGGTATCCATACGAACTCTTAGCCTCGCTCATCCAACCGTCTAAAGATCCTTTCATTCCTACCTCCCCTTTAGCAAAAAAGGGGCAGGCTCTTCAAGAACAGTGGACCCTGGTTAAAGAAGAAGTGTATACTTATTGCTTTCTCGAAAACGATAAGGCTTTAGATCCATCTCAATATAAAGGCTATCATCTCTTTCGCTTGCTATGGGGAACCCCTTCTGAGGTGCATAGCTTTGTTTATCAAAAAAGCAAATCCCTTACCGAGATTAGATGCACAGCGCAAAAAGAGCACGTGGAACTCGATCTCCTTTTGGAAGGGCCCGCTCCACAAGAAAATGGAGAGCTTGAAGGGGAAGTTAACTTTTTTGTAGACTTGCATGAAGGCTGTCGAATTTTTGTCGACAATATTCCTGCCACAACTTTTCAACTTAACGATACCTTGCAGCTCAAAAGCCCCCTTCTCTCTTTTTCTATTCAATTTCAATTAACAGAGGGAGAAGCCGTTTTTTTTGGGCACATTCTAAGAGGAAATCGCCCCGCCCAAATTTTAAATAAAGGGGAACAACGGTATGAAGCTTATGATTGGCAAATAGCCATCCGCACTATTAAAAGGTCAGAAAAATGTCGCCTAAAAGTATTAATCGACATCGTGAAAAAATAGCTGTATGTCGAAATATCCTCTGCTTATTTTACAAGTTTTTGCGATAGTGGCAACCTCTTGTTGCAAACCTTGCTCCGTGGAATATGGCCATTTTTATAACCATCTAAATACCTTTTCAAAACCTGAAACTGTCTTTAAGGAGTCCCCTTATTTTCTCGTTGTCCTAGTGAATGCCCGCCATTTAGATTACACTAACAATCGATCTTTTTTGCGCACCTTAGCCAAGCATCCGAGCGATGGCAGCAAGAATAGCGATGTTGGCCATGCCTGGATTTGTTTGAGAGGAATACTCGATGGACAATATGTGGAGATTGAAGGGGGCCACTCGGGTGAAACCGGAGTGATCCAAGCCAGATATTTTGATGGGATTATGGATCTGGTAGAAAAGGGCTCCCCAAATCCTATTTGCTATTTATGGGAAACGCAAAAAGATGGCTTTTTTCAAAATGGTTCAGGAGGACATCGCCCCACTTTTGCCGCCAAAATCGATCTGACAGAAGACCAATTCCATCATATTTTAGCTTTTATCCATACCTACCCTTACCAGGAATACTCGATCACAAAAAATCAGTGCTCTTCTTTTGTAGCCCAAGTCGCAGCGTTAGCAGATTGGGAAATTGCCTGTGAAGTCACGCTGGCAATCGATTCTAAAATTCAGATTGGTCAAGACCAACTAACGCTGTGGAGCGATCTCCACTATGCCACTCTGACTATTTCCAGCCCAGATGTAGTAGAGAAAAGCTTGATGGAAGCAGTCTCTACAAAGCGAGCTCAAGACGCCCGAAAATGGTATTTACATACTCATCCTCAAAGCTCTCGAGCTGCTTTTTTTCAGCTCATTGAAAACATTCAATTGGCCCCTCAAAGGATTCAACGCTTACTTTTATTTCGTTAAACGGCACTTTCGGTTTTTTGGTTAAATGCTGCGCTATCAATTGCCATTCCCATCGCATGCATTCCATTATCCACATGGATTGTCTCACCCGTAATGGCGGAAGCTAAAGGAGATAAAAGAAAAGCGGCCACATTGCCTACTTCGATAGGGGTTAAATCTTTTTGCAAGGGAGCATTCGCTTGTGCATAATCAATCATTTTATCTATAAATCCAATGGCTCTTGCAGCCCGACTACGCAGAGGGCCTGCAGAGATGGCGTTTACGCGAATATTCCATTTACGTCCGGCTTCCCATGCTAACGTGCGCGTGTCACTTTCCAGAGCAGCTTTGGCAGAACTCATCCCTCCCCCATACCCTGGAATAGCTTTTTCAGAAGCAATATAGGTAAGAGAAATGGTACTTCCTCCAGCATTCATGATAGGCCCTAAATGCGCTAAAAGACTGATAAAGGAGTAAGTTGAAGCACTCAAAGAAGCAAGATACCCCTGCCTAGAAGTTTCCAAAAGAGGCTTTTGAACTTCTGGTGCATTTGCAAGGGAATGTACAAAATAATCGATCTTTCCAAAATCTTGACCGATCTGCAAAGCAACATCCTGAATGGTATAGGCATCACAAGATTTATAACGCTTATTTTCCCTGGTTTCTTCAGGAACCTCTTCCATTTTGTCAAACGATGCATCTAAAGGGTAAATTTTAGCAAATTGCATCATATTCCCATCTGATAAAAGGCGCGATTGATCGTATTTGCCGCTTTCTAAGCTTGTTTGAAAAATTTTCATCACAGGCGCCCACGTGCCTACCAGAATCTCGGCCCCCGCTTCCGCTAATGATTTTGCAATGGACCACCCAAAGCCTTGATCATCGCCAATTCCTGCTATAAAAGCTTTCTTTCCTTTAAGGTCTATTTTAAGCATACATTCTCCTGCAAGTTTGATAGAGATAAATCCAAAAAAGCGATGATAGCAAATGGGGGGATTTAATCCTCCCACAATCAACGTTGCAAAATATTATGCTCGAGTAGCCAGTCTCTATAATTATTCACTTCTGTTTGATCAATCTTTTGAGATTGGGCCAAAATGGGGTAAGTCAGCTTCCAAGCCTCTCTTTCCCACTCCCTCGCCTTGTCTCCTTTATCGGGGTTGGCTTTAAGATAGATGTCAAAAGCTTCATCGGGGTTCTTCTGACAATACACTATCGTTTCTTGCATGGCAGCTTGCAGCTTTTCCACAAACTCAGGAGAAGCTTGCAAAGAGCCTTCTTTGGCAATCAGAATGAGCTCTTGATAAGGAGGAATTCCCAAATCGTTCATTGTAAAGAAGTCCGTTTCAATTCCTAGCGAACGTAAATGGGGCACCTCAATATTCCAATAAGCATCATACACAGCATCCACTCGCTTTGCTGCAAGTGCGCTTACTAGATCAAAGCTCACATTATGCATGGCTTGAGGCGCGATATGACGTTGCTTTAATAGGACTTGCAAAGATTTAAAATTCATCCCATTCATGCTAAATCCAATCACCTTGCCATTCAAATCTTCTAAGGCATGAATCCCTCCCTCTTTGTGATACAGCAAGGAATTGAGTGGCTCTTGGATGAGAACCCCTACCATTGATAACTTAGCTCCTTTTTGCATGGCTTGAAGCGCTTCGGTCGTATAGTAGACAGCTAGGTCAGCTTGCCCAGACATTAAATACCCTACAGCGTCACTTGGATCGTGCAACTTCAAAATCTGCAGATCTATCCCCTTTTTTTTGAAAAATCCCTTATCAATTCCCACATAAAGAGCCACATGATTAGGATTGGGGACCCAATCCAATAGAAGCTTTGTCTCCTTTTCTTTCGGTGAAGGTTGACATCCAAAGACTATGGTAATCAAAGCGGCCGCAGCTACACCATTCACTGATAATCGCCAAGTTTTTCGATTTTTCACCGCTTTTTCTACGGCTGTCATTCCTAAGTAAAGAGCTAAGCTAATAAAAGTTAGGCAAAATAAGGCTCCAAAGGTGATTTCTAAATCCGTTTCTCTTCTGCTTTGAAGCATCAAAATTCCTAAACCCTCCTGAGCGCCTGCCCATTCTCCCGCAATTGCCGCAATGCCTGCAATTGCCGCTGAGATCCGAAAACCGGCAAAAATATGGGGAAGAGAGGAGGGAAGCTGTAACTTAAAGAAAAACTGCCAAGGGGTTGCCTTTAAGGTTTTAAAATAATCGGTTAAATGCTGGGGAGTGGATAAAAGCCCTTGATAAATATTCATGGTCAAGGGGAAAAAAATCATTAAAGCAGTGGGCAGTACAATCGCCGTGTAAGACCAGCCAAACCACATTACCATTAAGGGTGCCAGGGCAAACATGGGAATGCATTGAATGATAATAAAAAGCGGCTGTAAAATCATGCGCATGGATTCCCAAAAGGCCATCATCCAAGCTAAAGGAAAAGCCACCAGCAAGGCTAAGAGAAAGCCCCCTCCCATTTCTTTTAAGGTGATGCCTGTATGAAACAGTAAACGATCCGATTTTTGCCAGGTACAAAGAAGAATGCGAGATGGGGGAGGAAGGACAAAAAGAAGTTCAGAAAAAAAACGGCTGCAAAATTCCCACGATCCGATTAGAAAACAAAATGCAATGAATGGAACCCATGTTTTTTTAGCCATAAGTTATCCTCTCAAATAAACTACTTATGTAAAAGAAAGATTTATTTTTGCGTCGCATTATTGCCGATTAAATCATTTTTTGCAATAAATGAATACGTTTTTTCTATTTTATTTTACAAAACGTTCCTCTTTATAGCCGCTTAAGATTAAGGTTTTTATTCTTAGCCGTCAGCCTTTTCAACTTAGCTAGCAGGCTATTTTCTGCGAAAAAGTTTTGGTATTGGTATCTAAAATATCGAGCTCTCCATAAGCAACGCTCAAAACCGCTTCCTATGTAATTTTAAATGAACGAAATCCAAAATTTGATGGCTTATCTATCGAAATAGTCTTATTTAGTGCTAAAGGCTTGTATAGGAAGACAAAATTAGCATTGTAAACCCATGCTTGCCACTAAGCCGCCACTTTCAGGTAATTTTGGCCAATCCTTGTTTCAACCATGACTATAACTTATTGTTTATCCTACAACAAGACAGCCCCGGGGGAAAGAAGTAGACAGTGGGCACAACGAGAGGCTGAAATCTATTGGGAAATTACCTGAAAGCTTAAAAAATCTCATTTTATCTAGCAAAAATTTTGGTATGTGGCATTAATTATTGCCTGGCTATTACCATCTTGACGTCAGTTCAATTTTTTAGCTAATTTGCTACCAGAAACTAAAGAGTATTTTTTTCCAAACGCAAAGAAGGTTTCTTAGAGCGAGTTTTCAAGCATAATTTTCAGAATAAGTGTTTATTTATAAGCAACTTAATCAGTATAAAGATTGCTTGGATTAGCAGGAGAGGAGTACACTATGAATAATCAACATTAAGGAGGTTGCTATGCGGGCTTCATATAGGACTGACTTATCGGATGCGGAGTGGAATCTGATCAAACATTTGGTAGAAAAGCCAAGAGTAGGATTCCAAGAAAATACTCTCGAAAAGAAATACTCAATGCGATTTTTTATATTACACGGACTGGATGCCAGTGGAGAAATTTACCTCACGATTTTCCTCCTTGGCAGACTGTATACAGCAACTTTCGGAATTGAGAAACGACAGGCGTCTTTGAGCAAATTAATACAGCCCTCCGTGAGCAATTGCGGATAAAAATAGGAAGAGACAAAGAGGCGACTGGAACCCTCATAGATAGTCAAGCAGCCAAAACTACCGAAAAAGGGGCCTTGCCGCGGTTACTGTGCGACCAAAAAGGTATTTGGGAGGAAAAGAGATATTCTAGTTGATACGGAAGGCTTACTCTTACAAGCAAAAGTTACTGCTGGATATACAAGCGACAAGCAAGGTTTAATAGAAATTTTGCAAGAAAAGAAATATCCCTCCGTACGTAAAATATGGGGAGACTCTGGCTATTCAGGAAGTGATCTGAAGACTATAGCTAGTCAGCATGGAGCTCAAGTCAGAGGTTATTAAAAGGCCTCCGGGAAGAATTCGCATCTATAATGAGCAATGGAGGGCTGAATACCTTCCTATAGAAAGGGAGTTTACAATCCTTCCTCGAAGATGGGTGGTCGAAAGAACCTTTGCGTGGATGGGGAGAAACAGGCGACTTAGCCGTGATTATGAGTATTTGCCGTGCCTTAGTGAGTCCTATCTATACATCTGCATGAGTCGATTAATGCTCTCTCGATGGAGTAAAAATTATGCTTGAAAACTCGCTCTTAGTATAAGAAAAGTATAAGCAATAAAACTTGTTAATAAATTGACAACACAATTACTTGGGCCCCTATGGGCTGGAGTGCTCAATCTGAGGGGTATTCTTAAGCTGACCTATAATTGTTTTTTAATAATCTCTCTTTTTTTCTCAGCCAAAGGTTATCTATATAAGGCATGGGCTTACTATTTGATTTTACTAGGACATGAGGAAAGCCCCATGTTAAGTAGTTACGTACGTTGTAACAGTCGAAGAAAGTTTTAATTTTTTTTAAGTAGTCATATGAAATAAAGTCTCTAAAGTCATGGCCTAGCTGAGGCATAACCTAGATCCTCTTTTAGGGGCTTTATTTCCTTCAGCTAGCCATTTTGGCTTGCATAATCCCTAGAAATTTTTCCAAAAGCCATCTACGCAGCAGTGCTGCTCCGCTAAGCTAACCATCTTGCTTCCCCTTTGGTTTAGTCTGTTATCATAACAAACATTCGCCAATAGGGAAGCTTTTTCTTGTGCTTTTTCTTCTTGAAATAAGCTTATTTTAAAATCAAACTGTCATTCTCTTAATTCTTGATTCCTAGCTGGTAATGTTTAAATATCGCTTAAAAATTTTATTGCTGCGCACGTCTTTATATAGCTGAAAAGCTCCCTCATTCTCAGGTAAAATTTCCTTATTATAATTATAAATTGAAGGCATTTTTCCTTCTTTATCTGTGAGTGTCTGATTAGCACCAGCTTCTAATAAAATAAAAATAGTGTTTTGATAATTTTTTTTAATTTTCTCTCGAGTTGCTGCGTCTTTCGCTCCCGCTATTCCCTTAACTCCCCCGATAACAGCTAGATGCAAAGCAGTTTTTTTGCTGTCTTCTCCCTGAGAATTTACTTCAGCTCTTACTTCCTTAATAAGAAATGCAACATTATGAGGGTGACCCAAAGAGGCAGCCCTGCGCAAGACAAGATCTACAGAATCGTCTTTATATTTTTCCTTTATCTCCTCTAATTTTACTTTCTTATATGGTTCTAGGCAAGCTTCCATATACTTTCGATCCTGCTGTACAAGCTGTTCTAAGACTTTAGGAGGCGTCCCCCATACCTGCATTAAAAAAGGATTGGCAAATAATTCGCTCTCCTTTACTGAAAGAGAAGGCTTATTCACTTCTTGTGGAAAAGGAAATCCCTGGTCTTCTAGCCAATTATAATCTTTTAATTCATCTAATTTTGTTTTAAAATTGTCCCATTGTGCTTGAAAATTTTTAATCTCCTCCTCGCTTTTCAGCTGGTTTATTAACGGGTCCAAAAATTGATTTATTTCTAATATTCCTTTTATTATTTGAATTACCGTCCACTTTCCTTCTTTCTGTAAAATAAAATTTCTTATTTGATTGCTTATAGAAGGCAGCCCCAAACTATCTACCTGTTTATCAAATTTTACTAAATAGTCGATGAGCAGCTGAACCCATTTAAAATGCTCTGGGTTATTGTTCTCAATCCTTTTAATCGTAGGAATAAAAAACTTCTCCTCTTCATCTTCATACATTAATTTTTTAAAATCTTCTGGATTTACAATACCAGAACACGCTAAATAAATTAGCACTGCAGGCGTGCTAATAAAATAAGCCAGTCGAGTTTGAAGCATAAGCTCTTCATAAACAGGAAGAGGAGTATAACTCCTTTTCTCGCCCTCTTTGCTCTCCTTTATCAGATGGTTGCTTTTTATCATTTCTATGCACTTTTTTACATGTGATTCAAAAGGAACTTCTTGACAAAAAGATTTGATTTTCTCTTTTTCGCTTTCGCCAATGAGATAATGGCCCCATTTTAATTGGGCGTAATTTACCCCATAATCCCATAAAATTTTCTCACCTTCTTGAATACCTGTAATTTCTCCCCCCATAAAAAGAATTCTAGCAGGTTGCCCTCTTGTATTGTTTAGCTCAACAATAAAAATATTAGGCCATCCATCATTAGCGTGACGAGAAATATTGCCATGAGTGTCCGCATTTAAAAAAGAGCACTCATATGGCTCTGAAAAATGTTTTAGTTGTTCAAGAAAGCTAGGTTCTGCATCCCTTTTTGTGATAAATCTTCCTGTGTACTCGCAAATAACTTCTCCAAACCCTAGATTTTGGCCAGCAAGGACCCCCCAAGCATCAATAAAATTACCCTGACCATCTGGTAATCTTTCTTTTTTCAAGATAAGCGCTGGCGGGTTTAGACGCATCTTTTGGTAAGCTTTTGGTAAAAATAGTTGTATAGCTAACTCTTGCAGCCCTTCTACTTGCTTTACATTACTTTTCCAATAAGTTTTAAGAAAATCAAATGAATAGAAAGGCTCATCTGTGTAAGTGGTAAGAGCTGTATACTTCTTTATCTCTTCTATTTCCACTTTTCTCTTATTGCTTTCCTCTTCTTGCAAATATAGAGGGCGAGAATCGATGGCAGGCTCTAAACCGAAAAATTTTCTCAAACAAGATGGAGTAGCTCCAAGTCTTGTCATCACATTTAAATTAGGCTGAAATTTTAAAAAAGCTTGAAAAATTTCATATGAAACTAAAGCTGCGTGATGCAGAGCCGTCCATCCGTATACATCACGACTGTTAGGATCTGCCCCAGCTTCAAGAAGAGCATTTACCACCTCTACGCGTTTTTTCAAAGTAGCAATATGTAAAGCAGAAAATTGATATTGGCTGTTATCGCACGTGGAGAGGATTTCCCTTTTTGACCCCCTAATGAACTCAAAAATTTTTTCATTGGTGGGATCGTGAGCTATAAGATAATTGAGAACATTCTTTCTCTGTTGTGTTGGGGGATATAACTGTTCCCACTCATTTTGTGATAAAAAAGAACATTGATCAGAAAGTGAAGAAGGTTCCATTTCTACTCCTTATAAATTGCTTAAATAAATTGCTTAACAATATTCCCTGGCTTGAAGCCATTTATCTTATCGAAAAAATTTATCCAGCCCATTTCCTTGCTATTCTTCATGAGCTTTTATTTTCCATACTTTGCTATGGCCTCTCTTTTACACGATCACATTTGCAAAAGCAAATTATTTCAGGATACCTTTCCACTAAAAACTCTAATAAGGAAAGAATCCATCCATATGAACAGCCTTCTAACTATCAAACCTGATTTTCGCTTGGTTAATAGCTGGCCTTTCTGCAGAATTTGGTAGAGTTATCGTTCCAATCTATCGCTATAGACGCTCGGCTTCATCGTGGGTAAACCTACGATTTTTTCGGAAAACTTTGAATTTGGAAGGATTAAAAATCAGTGTATTTACAAAACAAATTTTTTTGCATCTCTCATGGCATGTCCGATGAATTTGGTCAGAAGGCATTACATTTAGCTGAGAAAAAAAGGCAACCATGAAGCTGTATTGCCTTTTTTCATACAGATCCTTATTAACAGTTACAACTTTAGTTACCTGCCAAGTACAAGGAGTAATTCATCCTTAAAAATTTATAGATAAGTTATTCAGAAAAATTAGGATAAAATTATTATTTTAATATTTACCCCAAATACATGTAAATTTGAGCTAATGCCAGGCATTGCCTAGCTAAATCCCGGAAAGTTTCCTACCAAGAGCCAATCTTCCTGGCATAACAAAAAAAGCAAGGTAAAATGCCTCTTATAGATTTGCATCTTAAGACACATCAGTTTGAGCAAAATCTTATTTAATCCTCATGGATTAAGTTTTCCTTTTCTGGCAAAAGAGGCAACTTTTTTGATTAAATTCGCCCCCTCCTTTACATCAAAATAATTATCAATTACAGCCTACGACAATGCCATGTATAATTTTAAAACATAGCGGTTTAGCTTTCTATCAAGCTATGCCTACATTCTTTGTAAGTATCTTTCGCATAAAATGTTCGATTGATTTGCCTTCCATTTTTCTTTTGAAAACTAACCATACGAGCGATATTGGAACCAGATATTCAGCAAATCCGCACATTGGCTATAGTGGCTCGCAAAGCCGGTAGGATTGAGCAAGTTAAAAAGCTTTTGGAAATTGTTGCTCTCGCTTCTCTGTTGGGTGCTGTTTTGCACAGCTTTTAAGCATTATCTCCATTCAAGATGGTCAGTACGATACAGCCTCTCAATACTTTCTTGAGACTATGCATCTTGATCCTAACAATCTCCTTTACCCTGCCAGCTTAGCCGGAGCGCTCCTTCAAGTAAAAAACCTAGAAGAGGCCCTTACAATGCTTGCTCTTTATCCTGACCGTACCGAAGGATTGAAACATCTTGATGCAGCAATATTGAGTCTTGGAGATTTTGACACGGCTGAAAAATTACTGCTCAAAGCCATTAGCTTGAATCCTTCCATCTAGAAGACTCCCATTGAATTTAGGCGCTTGTTTTTTCAAATCCACTATAAATGAAGAAGCTGCCGCAGTTTGCGGACGTATTCTTCATATCTTGCTTATTGCGATGGAACGGCCATGTACGTCATAGATTTTTTAGAAGCGTGGTAATTTGAAGGGTTTTATCACTAATTGCTAAGAGGGGAAATAGACAGCTGCTAGTGGTTTAGGCATTGTAAAAGAGACGAGGCGGCGATAATGCGCAACGATTGGAAAGGCTCTTCTAACTGCTCGATCAAAAAGGGAATAGAGGTGCTGGAACCCACTCTTCCCAACCCTTCTAGGATTTTTTCTTTAAGTTCTCGCGAAGCCTGTGGATAAGCTGTTTGTAAGGTCTGAATAGCTTTCTCCCCTCTCCCCCATAAGGCGAGGACCAGGGCTGCTTGGATACGAATTTGAGGATCGGGATCCTGAATCAGATTTTCAATGATTTCTACGGCTTCTTGGTTGCCTTCTGTCAAAAGAAGGATAGATGCCATTCCAGAAATTCCCCAACGCTTCTCTTTTAAAAAATGTTTAATAGCTTCCTGAGCTTTTGGTGATTGCATGATGGCTAAAATATTTAAAATCTCTAAACGAGTGGATTGGTCGACACTTTCAGGGTAGCATGGGATATCTTCAGCATGTTTGATGGTGCTAACTGCCAAGGCTTTAAAAATCCCAAATTCCTCCCACATCCATCTTTCCGGATGGTTTTTCAAGCCCTCTTCCAGTACGCTGCAAGCTTTTTCAATGTCTGTTTGTTGGTGAATGAGCCCTAAAGCGGCATTAAGTTGCACAAAAGGTTCATTTTCTTCATTTAAAGCATATTGAAGAAGTGCAATGCCATACTTTCCAGTCGAGACTAAAGCTCCTGCCGCTTTTACCCGGATGGCTTTGTCTGCATGTTGTAAAAGCTGCCTAAAAACTTCTTCACCGCTTGGATGTTCTGTCAAGACCAAAATCCAAGCTGCTGATATCACCACTTCGGGGTCTCGATCTTGGATTAATCGCAAAGCCCTGTTAATCGTCTGCTCCCGATAAGGAGATGTGCGCCCTAATAGCCCCAAGACCTGCAAAGCGACGGCGCGCACTTGAGCGTGGGAGTCTTGTGTCAAATCGAGCATCTCTTCTAGATCATCCACGAGCGACCATTTATAAACAAGTTGACAGGCCAGTAAACGCAATCCCATTCGATTACTTTGAACAAGTTCATGCAATTGCTCATGCGAGATCGATTCCATCATGGTAGAAAGGGCAACTGCTGCAGCCATTTTTTCTTCCAGAGTGCTCCTCTCATCTGCCAAAATTTTGATTAAATACGGCTTGGCATCCAAGACCTTCATCTCTCCTACCGCCTGAATGGCCTCTTGATAAACCTTCCAATTTCTTTCTTGGCACAACAATAAAAGAACTTTTTTACAAAGAATCTCATCGCGCATATGAGAGGAAAGTTCCACAATTGCTCGTCGAATAAAAGCATTCGAGTCCTTAAAATGATGAGCTAGTAGGCTGACTCCACGGGCATCTTGGCTAAAAAAAGCGGCTAGCAATGAAACAACTCGAATGATTGGAGAGGGAGAAGAAGCGCCTTTATGGATGATTCCCCAGGCCATTTCTTCCATAATTTGCCGGGAATCTTGATCAGATGCCCCTTGTTTATAAGATTTCCAAGCAGACACGATCTCCTTTTCATCTCCTTTAGCTGATAAGGCTTGGATGTAAGCCTTATGGATAAAGGGAGAATTGGGAAAAGTGCGGATTCCTTGCAAGGCCTCACGGCAAGCTTCGTCCACATCGTTTAGCACTAAATGGGCATGGATATGCTTGACAATGGTTTCTTCATTAAATTCACTTGAAAAGAGGTTTTGCACGGAGGACAAACAAAGTACAAATACAAGTAAGAAGAGTTTCATTTCACAAGTTGGCTTATTTGCTTAAATTCGGCAGCCGCTGCATCCTGTAATAACTCAAATAACACTGTTTCGACGCTGCTGATACGCACTCCGCAATCGCGCATTTCGGCAATGGCTGTTGAAAAATTGGAGATGGAGCGAGAAGAGATCGCATCATTTAAGACAGTCACTTCCCGCTTTGCAGAAAGCAGATCTTTTGCCGTTTGCAACATGCAAACATGCGCTTCAATACCGATTAAAACCCATTGAGTAATCTTATGTTGGCTTTCAAAACTTAAAAATGCCTTTTCTTTGGCACAAGAGAAGGCCGTTTTTTCTATCACCACTGGATTCTGCGGAAGAGCATTTTTTAGTTTTGCCACAGTCGGCTTTAGTCCTTTCGGATATTGCTCTGTCACTAAAATAGGCAAATTCAAGATTTTAAATCCTTCTACCACTTGTATCATGGAACGCAGTACTTCGCCTGAGCGTTCCATATAAGGATAAAGGCTTTCTTGAACATCAATGACTAGCAGTCCTGTTTGATGGCGCGCAAGCTTAAAAGGATGCATACGATTCCTCTTTATCTTCTGTCCTTATGCCAAAGGGCCTAATTGGCGCCCACCGATCAAATGGAAGTGCAAGTGAAAAATGGTTTGGCCCGCTAACGGACCGTTATTCGTTAACAACCGGTACCCTTCTAATAGATTAAACTGGGCAGCCAATTGCTGGGCAACTTGCATGATTTCGGCGATTAAGGGCAAATCCTCCGGAGTAACAGATTGCAAATCGGGAATCTCTTTTTTAGGCACGATCAATACATGCACAGGGGCAGCGGGATGAATATCCTTAAAAGCAATAATTCTTTCATTTTCAAACACTTTATCGCAAGGCAATTCACCGTTAATGATTTTCTTAAAGAGAGTCATAACACCTTTTTTTCTTTATTAAGGATATAATCCAAAGCATTGAGGGCATCTTCGCGTGTTTCCCAAACAGAAATAAAGCGCCCTTTATGGCAAAAAATTGCTCCGTCAATGCCTGAAATTTTTTTGAGCTCTTCATCAATTAATCCGGCCCATTCTTGGGGCAAAGGAAAACGCACATTCATTCTATCTTCGTAGGTAGGAGGAATGCCTCGTAGTTTCCAATGGCTTCCTGAGGGCATAATGACAAACTTGGCAGGATGGTTGACTCCATCTAATTCGAAAAAAGTCTCTAACCACGGGATCCCTTTTTCAAAAATTAAGCACTCAGAGTATTTATTCATGGTTTCTTCCACCACTTGCCGACAAGATTGGGTATAGCAATACCGCTCCCACAAACGCCTTAAATGCCCAAGAGCAAATTCTAAAGCTTCAAAAAATGCTTCGTTTTGAACTTGTGGGGATGCGTTGTGGTCAATCGGACTAAAGTTTGAAACCACATGAGAATAGGTGCATAAGCCTTGAATTTGAGGATCGTTTCCATTGTCTGAAGCATCCACCCCTAAAATTAAGGCGTGATTAAAAAATTGATATTCGTTCGGCTTGAGAATTCCTTGATCTTTTAAGTAGAGCAAAGTCATGCCTGCACTGCTCATCATTCCTTGATATTGCACTTGATGATGATCGAACAATTTTTGCGCCGGATCATAAATTCCCCCCACATCACATACATATTCGCAACTAGCGAGTTGCTCGAGAGAACGGGTCCTAACGATTTTATCCGAATCGATCAAATCAAAAAGCAAGAGAAGCGCACACGCCGTCACCTCATCTGCATGAAATGCTCCGTCGTGAGTCCCTAAGCTTCTTGGCACTTTTTGATCTTCCATGGTGGGCCTCAAAGTAACTGCCAGGCAAATATGACACCTTATCATTTCTTGTAGCCATACGGGCAATAAGATTTTTGCCTTCTTAAAAAAGGAACATTATGTCACAACTGGATTTTATGCAAAAGCTTAACCTGAAGAGAAATACTCTTTAGAAGAGAATTTATCCTTCAAGTTATAAACAAGCGATCACCCAGCAGAAATGCCTATCAAAATTTCTTGGAGCTCTTTCAGCTTTTAAACTTAAATACCTTAAAATTAGGTTATTACGACAAAAAGCTTTTCTAGCAACCTTAAAAGGTAACCATTTTTCGCAAGGAAAATAAGCGCAAATCCATTTTTTAAAAACATCCTATCGACAAAATATCCACAAAAAAACCCACACAGATAGAGGCATTTCACAATTTTAGTGAACAAAAGGCGCTATGGAAATCTCCCCTCTTTAATGTTAAAATAATTCTTCAAAATTAAATCGCAACCTCCTCTAACTTAAATTTTGCATTTTACTTAAGGAGAGTATCAGAGCGATTTGAACATCCCTCCAAGTTTTTTTGCAGATGACCTATCAGGTAAGCTAAAAACGGGATCCCCCTTTAGCTTTGTGGATAAAGGGGCAAGAGGCTTTCAGTTTTACCTAGCGATTGCTGGGAGTGGTTCCCATCCCTGCCTCACCCTTTTAGTCCTACTCCCCTTAAAAAGGCTGCGGAAGCAAGCTGAGTCCCCGTTTCCCCTGGCAAAGAGGGCTCTAAAATTACTCGTCGTAAATCTCTGCTTAAACTATGATGAAAAATCCTTAAAAATTAGGAGTAAAAAGCTATCCTATGGAATTTGATTTTGATTATTCTTATCCAGATTTAATAACCCCTGATGGTTGCATTACGTCCATAAAAAAAATTGATGAAAGAACTTCTCACGCTGTGGTTTTTATCGAAAATATTCCTCCCGTTTTTGTGGGATATAAGATTGATGCTTCCTTAATCTTTTTTAACATAAAAAGTACCTTAGCCCAATTAGGAATTGACGGGGTCAATCAATCTATCCAGCTTAACCAAAAAAGTGGCTGTGCGGAGGTGTTAGTAGAGCTTACAGCCTACGGAGCTCTCGCCATAGAAATGCTTAATCTTTTGCAAGCAGGGGCTTACATTGGCAAACTTTTTGCCGCTGACGACCGGCGCCGAGTTCGCAATCCCGATTACTTATCGCGGATGTTTGGAAGAGCCGACCGCTGGGGAAAGCCTCTTCTCTCTTTAGGAGGGCTGCATGGCAGCAATGACCTCATTTTAGAAAAAGTAGAGGGGCGTACAGTCGCTTATCTTTCCTTGCAACATGGACGTGTGCAATACGACCCGACGACCTATGGTTTTCTTCCCACCATTGCAAAAGCTTTAATTAGCAAAACCCCCATGCGGGATATGCTTCGCTTGCATCAAGAGTGGAAATCCCATTTTCCTAGAAATATTGAAGGAGACGAAATTTTGTTGGTGAAAACCCTCCCTTTGCATATTCGAACTGTTTTCGGAAGGGTCGTAAACGAGCTTCTCTCTCAGGGCTATCAACACACCTCTGCCTCTATCCTTCAGCCCGATACGACAGCTTCTGGGGATATCTATGAGTTATTTGGCAGAAGCGTCCGGGAAATTACAGATATTCCGCTAGAATTTTATACTTTAGAACCTTACCGCGAACACGTCTTTTTCTCCGATCGGGATCAATTGCAACTCTCTCTCGAAGATAGCGAGGCTTTATTCAAAGCTTTCTCGACAGCTCCCACTCCTATTGAAAACAAAGCCTCTGTCTTTGTGGTAAAAGGTGAACAGCTGCTTTCTTTAAAACCAGAGGATTGGATCAGCCGAGAAACCCGTTTTCACGATTTTCCCGGCCAAACACAGGCTAACCGTCAAGCCCTGATGGTGGAAAGATATATTGAGCAGCAACCAGCCTATCCTTTCTTAAAAGCAATTGACGCAGGCTACATCACAAGCCAAGGTATTTTGTTAACTCGCTACTTTCCCTCTCCTTTGATGAAACGGATGCTGCTCAGCGATCAAATTCAGCGTTGCTTAAAAGGGATCTATTTCCAGTACCCTTCGCAGAGCTATGGGATGTTTTTCTCAGCTGAAGATCGCGCGCTTTTACACGATTTAAATAAATTTGGAATCCCCGTTTATTGGGTCGATGAAGCAAGTGGAAAAATTTTGCAATTCACCGAAAAAGCCTCCCGCGATTCGGGAATGTTTGTGCCTCTAGATCAGGTGGATACCTTTTTGCGAGCCACAGTTTTTGGAATTTATGGATCCAATCTATTAAAAGGAAACTTTGATAGAGAGTTAGAACATCTTTTACAAGGAGTGCTTGAAATGCGAAAAGAGATGCAGCACCCCTTATTGCATGCCTCTACCCCTCTGGCCCTTGTCACCGGAGGAGGACCCGGAGCTATGGAAATCGGCAATTATGTGGCCACCAAATTAAAAATTTTGTCTTGTGCCAACGTGGTCGATTTTAGGCAAAAAGATAACTCTATCGTCAATGAACAAAACCAAAACCCTTACGTACAAGCAAAGATGACCTACCGATTAGATAAGCTTGTTGAGCGACAGGCTGAATTTCTTTTAGACTTCCCTATTTTTCTAACGGGAGGCGTTGGGACTGACTTTGAATACTGCCTAGAAGAAGTACGCCGCAAAGTGGGCTCCATCCACCCTTCTCCCATGCTTTTATTTGGCGAAAAGGAATACTGGAAAGACAAAATCACTTCTCGTTTCCGGTGTAATTTAGAAAGTGGCACAATTATGGGTTCTGAATGGTTAAGTAACTGCTTCTATTGCATTCAAAATGCAAAGCAAGGCCTTAAAATTTACCGTGAGTATTTTTTAGGAAAGCTTCCGATTGGAAAAGACGGCCCTATTTATGAGGAAGGATTTGTCGATGCAAATCTTCTCTTTAAAGATTAAAAATTGTGACGACCGCTCTTTAGATATTTGGAAGCTGTAAAATGCCTTGCATAAAAAAAGAGCTAGCTTGCTTCTAGACAAGTGTGTCTTAACTTCCGAGAAGACACCCGAAAGCACTGAAATAACTGCAATAGCTATCCTTTCTTCCCACCTCAGCAAAAGTTTTTAAGAAGGAAAAAGCTTTTAGGTCTGCTTTTATTAAATGATCAATTTTTTGCACTAAAGCCTGCTAACCTGCGGCAACTTTTGCACTTTCGAGACCAACCGCGTATTGCCTTACTGTGCCGCCTAGGACTACTCCCTTTTTACTGGAGGCGCCTCTCTTTGTTTAAACCCTTAAGAGAGGAGCTGCAATATGCAGAAAGCAATTAAAACAGCTCCTCGCGCAATTCGCCAAAGACCCCGATAAAAATCCCTTCACGGGCCCTGGTTTGTTCTCTTTAAAAAGCTCTCCTTAATAGCCGTAGACTAGACGAATGCTAAGGTAGTTATTCGCTATTCGCCCAAACTGCCCATCCACCGAATAGCCATCATGGTACTCTGCGAAAAGGCGTACTTTTTTGCAGCGTCCACATATTTTTCCCCATTCGTATCCTAACGTGTAAGTCATATCGACGTGGTTTTTAAAATCGGCTCTATAGCGGCAATGCATGGCATAAAAAGGAACCCCATACAATTGTTGTCTGCGATCAATAAAACCAAGGCCTTCCGCTCTCAATTCTATGCCCCCTTCCGCATAAATTCTACGTATTTTAAAGGATTCATCTTGGTGCAAAACGCCTCCTACAAGTCCGTATAAGCGGATTTCATCTGTAAAATCATGCGAGACAGAAAAATCTAAAAACTCTGCACTTGGGTTAAGACGGTCAAAGCAAGGGTGCTCTAGTAAAAACTCATCTCCAATATGGGCGGAGACGTGAAAAGCACGCAATCTAAATGACCAGTTATCGATTGCATAGGTAATCGGTATGGCAACATAGTAATCTGCGTTAATTAAGGGAGCCGTTTTTTTCAAAGGCGCAAATACCGCCCACAGAGCTCCTTCAATCTCGATTTGCATTTGACCCCACCATGGCCATACATAAAACCATCGGTAAAGGGGTAATGTATCCCCATAGGAGACGTCTATCACATTTTTAGCTAACGCTTGGTCATTAAAACGCCAACCGACTGAATAGCAAACCTGATGAGGATCTGCAATAAAGGGCCTAAATAAAACGGGGTCTTCGGGTAGCCAAACCCCTGTTAGGCCATTGTGCGTGCCGCGAGCACGTTCACTTAAAGTAAAGTCATAATAACTCCAAGGAGAACCGTGAGAATAGTGATGCCACCGTTTCCAATATTCGTAGTTTTCATAGGGGTCTTCTTCCTCGTTGTAATTTGCCTCTTGCAATTCTCCCTGGTAGGCTTGGACTTGGTTGCCTTCGCAACCGTATGCACAGGGGGTTTGCATGGAGGGTTCATTTAAGAATATTCCATTTGAGGATTCCTCCGTGGTTGGTGCATTAGCAAAAAGAAAAGAAGTCGCTCCCACCCAAGTTAAGAAGGCTAAACACACTTTTTGAACAATCTTGCTCATCTGAGTTCCCATTTTATTTGTTTCCAGCTTTCTGACATTTATTCAAGCAGACGTCATGCTATCCAAAATGCAGCAAAAAAATAATCCTATACTGAATCAGCAAAAAAAGGGAAAGATAAAAAGCGCATTTGGCGCTATATTGCCTGAAAATCATCTATAAGGGTGCCTGCTCACCTAAAATATTTTGCTCACAGGCTCCTGTTGCTAATAGGTTTGTATTGAATGCTCTAAATTAAAACTTAAAAAACAAAATTACATTACCTTGAATAAAATATTTGAGCTAAATTAATAATTTTGCTAGCTTTTTTGGATTAGTCAACTTTTTTGTACGATTGTGAGTTTATGAAAACTTATTCATTTAGGTTTCGGGCAAAACTGTGAGACTTTTTTAAATAAATCCAGTTTTTGATTTAAATATCCAAGCTTTCCTTTTACAGCTTTGATTGAGACTGACGTAAATAAAATTATTATTAAAATCTAACGGTTACTGAATTAATTAGCTATCTGCGACCAGGGACAAACCACTCATGGAAGCTTTCGAACGTTTTAAACTTGTCTTATTACTGTTTTCCGCCGGCTTTTCAAACGGCATTTCTTCCGCTGCGGAACTATACAAAAAATTTAATGAAGCCAACATCACTTTAGCAGAAATTAATCAATGGCTTGATCAATTTGACCAAGAAGACCGGGAAGCCGCCATTATGCTGCTTCAACAAATTGACTATTATTCTTATCGGCAGCTCATTAAAGATCTTTCCTTTTTACACCGTCAAGTTCTCGCTTGTTTAAAGAAGGAAGGATTTATTGAAGATGACACTAAGGAAATTTTATTTAATAAAATTGATTTCTCCAAGACCTATCCCGCTAAAAGTGGGGATCTCATCTCTTATTTTTACCGTACTGCCAATAAGATTCGGGGCGTCGCCTTTAAAAACTTGGATGACCTTTACCGAGATGGGGAAGATAAATCCAATCGTTGCTTGATTATTTTAGATGATTATGCCAGTACAGGCACTCAGTTTTTATTTGAACAGTATGCCAATGCACACTACGACCTTTTTAACCATTATCGAAAAGTTTTTCACGTAGTCTTAGTCGCCAATAAAAGTGCGATTGAAAAATTTGAGAAAGTTAAAAGGGGAGACCATGAATCGCTTGCTCAAGATTTTTTTCAGATTTTAAATGTCAATGAAGAGGCTGAGAAAAAGAAAATTTATGAAAATGTCAAAAAAATCCATTCCGACAAATTAGAAATTATCTTTTTACATCAAGAAGTTCCGCTTTTCGAAAAAACCAAAGACTGCGATGCTAAATCCTCCGAAAAAATTGCCGATCTCCTGCAAAAATATTGCATGAAACAGTACTTAGGAGGCAATTATGACACCAATGGGCACACGGTCTTTTTTTATAATTGCCCTAATAACCTGCCGGAAATTTTGTGGAATAGTAAATCGAAAAAACGTGACGGTTCTCCTTGGACCCCCCTCTTCAAAAGAATTGAGGATCTTAGCATTTACGATATGGCAAAAGGAATTCCAGCAGAGGAACAGATTTGGTAAAGCTTAAATTCTAAGTCCAAATTGATTACCCGATTCCTATAGATTCGAGAAGCCCAGGCTATCTTTTGCGCTTGCAGCGTTGAGCAGGGCTCCTAGCAACTTCTGCGAGTATCCACCAGAAAGATACCTTTTTCTTCCCTTAATTTTCTTGGCTTTATCATAACCTTTGAGTCCCTTTTTCCTGCCGTTTAGCAGATTGACTATCGACAATAGCCGCAGTCAGGCAGAAATTTTCGAATCCACATATTCTTCGCCCTCTGCTCGGAATAACCCATCCCCTAAAAAATAGCCTAAAAATGAAAGGCCTAAGCTACAAACCTCTCGACCCAGTTCTAAGGATGCTCCTCTAAAGGCGATAAACCCGAGGGCTCCGCCCAGCATAGATATTCCAGCGGCATATTTATTTCCTTGTTTTTTAAATAAGGCAAAACACAAAGGAACAAATAAACAACTGACAGAAAGCTCATAGCTCAAGATCAAAAGATCCACAATATTGCTAAAATAAAAAGAAAAGAAAATTCCAGATATCGCAATTAAAGCGGAAAGGAATTGAGAAAAACGGACCGCATTCATCCTTAAACCTGTTAAGCTAAAATCTTGGGATAAATTCGAGCTGACGGCATTAATTAAAGAGTCAGCCGTAGAAATAATCGCAACCAAAATTGCGCAACCGACCAGAGAAGTGACGAAAGGATTGGTCATTTCTTGAATTGCAACCATTAATACGCTGCTTCCAGGAGGTATGAGGAGGGCATTGTTTTTAGCCATGATTCCAAAAAAGATGGGAATTAAGCTTACTGCAAGTGTACATGCAGCTGCACAAAGGGTTGCCATCGAAACAATTTTGGGAGATTCTGCCGCAAAGCAACGTTGTCCCATATCTTGCTCAATCACCATAAAGAGTAAAGGCATCAAAAGCCATCCAGAGAATTTGGAAATATCGACTGTAAAATTTTCATTCCCCCCACTTTCTAACCATAGGGCACTTAAAGGATAGTCAAGGGTATAAAGGGCATAACCGAAACAAAGAAAAAACACGATCACAAAAAAACACGCTTGAACAGCATCGGTGGAAATGACAGCTTTTAATCCCCCTAAACAGGTATAAATAATCACTATCCCCCAAAAAATAAAGAACCATACAGGATTATCCACCCCTATGCTGATCATAAACTTCTTTGAAGCTACAATTTGAGCAATGAAAATAGCAAAAAGGGAAAGCACGGAAAGAAGAGAAGCAATTTTTTTTAGGATAGGCGATTTATAGGCCACTTCAAAAATTTGCGCAACAGTCGAAACTTGGAATTGGGAAAGCTTGCGCCCCGCCCCAACGCCTAGTAAAACCAAACCTAAGCAAGCTCCTAAAGGATAAAAGAAGACGCCCCATCCATATTTATAAGCTTCTTCTGCAGATCCTAAAATTAGCCCCCCTCCCACTTGAGTGGCTAAAAACGTCATCATTAAAGGGAAAAAACGAATTTGCTTGCCTGCTAAAAAATAATCTTCCTGTGTTTTTGTCCCCCTTGCTGATTGGCTTCCTACAATCAAGCAAATCAATTGAAGGCCTAATAATGTCACAATAAAGGTTGTCAAATCCATAATATCTCGCTGTAATCTATAATTTTAAAATAATGAAGTTAATCAGACAGCAGTTCAATAACGACATTGTCTGTTTGAAAATTTTAATATGTAAAATGAAAAAATAAATTTACCGTAAAAGTAAACTTAGCAAGAATGGATGGGGTGATGGTAATGATGAGCAAGAAAAGGTGCAAAGGACAAGCGATTTGAAGAATTTGTTGAACAAAATTGACCGGGCAAAAACCTGCCAAATGTTTGTAGGGTCTTTTGCATATCAAAATTCCTTATTTGAATCATTTCCCATATAAATGCTTGAAAACCACTTTTGTTCAAGCTATACACCCAGGGTAACATAAGTTTAGAAAAAAAGCTATAATATGTTTTATTTTATCTTTTCCTTCTAAAATCGTTGACTTTTTTTTAAATCTTGCTTATCAGATTAAAATTCATATAAACCTCAAGAAGGATTTTTAAAATGTTATCCCCCCTATTTTCCTCTAAAATGACATTGCCCGTCGCTTGCTTAGCAATTTTAAATCCTGGGATTATGCAAGCGGCTTATCCTGTCAACTCCTTTCAAGCTGAGGAATATTATTCAGAGGAAAAAGACAGAACCCCTTCTTATAAGAGTCAGCAGCCGAATCTCCACCCACAAGAAACCCCTGCCAATCTGACCTCTCACGGCCATACTCCTCATCAAACACATGAAAGAGATCCTCAAGCTATTTATTCCCCCTCTTATACCCAAAGACACGCTTTCATTCATGGAGACTCTTCCCATGATCCTCGCTATGACGGGCAACCTATTTCTCAGCAACCAGGGCATACTCCTAATGCTTCTTCTCCTCAAACAAAATTTTATCAGGAAAGACCTGTGCCTCAACTCCCATGCGATTATCCCGGTTATTCGCAGAGCTCCTACTCTAAGAATGAAGAGCTGAGCGATCAAGCTAAAGGCGAGCCAGCCATCTTGCAAATACCCCCGCCTCCAAAATCTCTCCGTTCTCCCCGCCACAATCCTCCCTGTGAAAATCAGGCGTTTTCCCTATCCCAGGGGTGCCAATTTTCTCAGTTTGGCTATTTACGTGGTGCCTACACATTTGGAGAAGGGATTGGAATTCGAGAGTCCTTTTCCACATTAACGGCTACTTTTGCCCCTCTTGTCCCTTATAATAATTATTATCCTTTTTTAGATTTAAGGGCCCATTACATTAAAAATAGCCGTTGGGCAGCCAATGTGGGTGGCGGTCTACGCTGGAGAGACAGCATGACAGGCTTTATTTTTGGAGCCAACCTGTACTATGATTATCGAAAGACAGCTCAAATGGATGCCAATCAATGCGGATTTGGGCTTGAATTCTTGACACCTTGTTTTGAAATGCGTTTAAATGCCTATTTCCCTTTAAAAGATGGCAACCATTGCGACGGGCATGCTAAGCATGAATATAAGGGACCGTATTGCGCTGGATGGGAGCACGTTGAAGTGACCCAAAAAGGGGCCGATCTTGAAGTAGGACACACCTTCTGGAAATGTCCTTACTTTTCTCTTTTTGGGGCAATCGGAGGGTATTACTATACAGATGTTTGTGGACATCGTCACCACTCCCACCATCATAAAAAAAGGTGGGGAGAAAAAGCGCGAGCTTGCCTAAATTTAGGTTCTCTCTTAAGCATTCAAGCAAGATTTTATCATGACCAGTCTCAACATAGCTTTTGGCAAGGCGTAGCCATGCTATCAGTCCCGCTCGACTTTTGTTTTCGGGCTGCCATTCAAGAAAACTACACGCGCGTATTTACCCAACCGGTTGAACGAAACGAAATGATTGTTAAAAGGAGATTTTATTGATAGGTTGCATGAGAACACAGCCGTTTGAGACTCAGATATAGAACGACCTATAAAATCGTAGAAGATGGTTAATAGCCCATGTAATGCCCATGCAAAAAAAGCACATTTGCTTAGAAGTTATAGCCCCGAAAAATAGAAGCATCCTACATAGGTAAAAGAAGTACAGATGCTTGCGCTGGAGGCCATTTTTCAATTTCTCAGCTCCGAAGCATTAGAGGCCGGTATGGTAAACCCTAGCTTTACCTTACAAGATTGCTTTCAATCCATATTTGATAGGTATCTATCTTACGTATCTATCTAGGGAGAAGAGAAGCAAAGGCTTGTTCCGGCCACATGGTTTCTACTGGAAGCAAAGTGACCTTTCAATTTGAAAAGCGAGAAATTAAAAATTTCCCTCTTTGAGTAATGCAAACCCTTTTGAATAATTAAGCAGTTGTCTGCAAGGAGTCTTGAAGGGCGCTTTGGCCCATTTTAGTTTGCACGCGATTTTTTAAAAAGTATACAGCCACCAGCCATGCCAGAACAGAAAGGATAATGATGGGGGTTAGAAAATGGGCAATACTTAAAACTGAGCTAACACTCAAGCATTCCATTAATCCAACTTGTATCCACGAAGAGCCCGATTTTCCAAAGCGAGATGCCACTACATCTACTGCGGCTTTTCCTTTAGTTTTGGTCTCCTCATCCAGTGAAATATAGGCCATTTCTTTTGTAGGATCAAATAAACAATATTTCATGGATTTGCACGCTACATTGTGTAAAGCTCCGCACATGACAATTAAGGTCAAACCGCTTGCTCCAATAGCCAGGGGCGATTCGGCATAATAAGCGTAGGATAGATAAGTTCCTAAAAAAATAGCGGACGCAGTTCCAAGTACAATTGGAGTAAGTTTTGCTCCTCCGCTCCAACCAAAAGTGCGAATAATGTTGCCGCCTGCAAACAACGAGAGAAACAGTGAAAGCCAGCCTGTAATGGAAGAAATAAGCCCCATAAATGCTTGGTAATCATTCGAATTAGGATACTTTAATTTCAAAGTGGCCTTCCAAAGAACTTCTACCATATTCACAGAAAGGCTATAGCCAATCACCATTAGAGCGATCCAGCCTAAGTTTGGAGAAAACAAAATATGGAGCAAACTTTCTTTCAAAGAAAGGCCTGCATTTTTCTTTTTGCTAGCGATAACTTGGATCCCGTCTTTGGCAATATGCCGATTCATTAGCCAATAAGTAAAAAACATGAGTAAATTAACCAGGGTCACAAATCCCATGAGATATTGAATGGTCAATAAATAGGAGTGGTTGACAAAGGATTGGGTAAAATACCAAATCAGATAACCGGCCGCGATAATCCCCACATGCCCTCCAGCCGATAAAATGGTATAAAATCTGGAGGCCTCTTTAATCGTATTAATTTGGTTGGCAAATCCCCAAAAAAGCAATCCAATGACAACCCCTCCCCAAAGCTCTGCCATGAGAAAAAACAAAGAATCCATCCAGTTGCGGTAGACCGCAACCCAGTGCCCTCTCTCTTCGCCGAGAACAGAGATTAGCCAGTCCGCAGATTCTGTGGGAGAGAGGAGCTCTCGATTAGGATAAAGAAAAAAACCATAGATAGCAAAAAAGGCAAGAAAAGGACATAAAGCGAAATAAAACAATTGAGAAGACGAAAGATGATCGCTAAGTTTTGAATAGACAATCATAAAAAGAAATGCAAAAAATAAAACAAAAGAGCCTTTTAAAATCGGGATGGTTTCGGCTCCGAATCCCTGAGTTACAATTAAAGTGTCTTTAGTTGCATGGAGAATCGCAAAGTTGAAGGAGACACAAAATTTCAAGAAAAGAAGAGAAAACACCTTTTTATTTTCAGAATAATGAACAGGCCATAACCTCCTGCGCCATTTGCTTAACTTGTCAGAAGGTTCCCCGTTTTGTTCGTCCATAGGAGCAACACTCATGTTAAAGATCTCCTATAAGGAAACTTACACTGGTAGGTAGCGTGATTAATCTCGTATTTTTTTGCATTAAAGCCCAATTACTATTTGCAGGATATGTTTTTGCTTCCCAAAAAGGCTAACAAACAAACAATTTTTATTCAAGGGGTTTACAATAAACACATTCGCTCTTCTGCAAGCTTCCACATTCTATGCAGAGATCCCCAAAAAGTTTTAGCTTAGTAGAAAAGCAGCAGTTCAAGTTAGTAAGTAAGCGGGCTTAAAAATCAAATCGACGCTGCGGTCTCAAAGGAAAAGCTCCTCCTACAGATAGAGCTGCGTGTGCCTCTGAAACTTTTTATCGTATATGTTGAGGAGAGAGTGTGTTTGTAGCCTGAATTCCATAAAATACAGCGCTTAAAAGGATTCCAATCCCCAGAAACTCTTCCAGAGGGGGAAATCTTTGTTCAAAAATATATACAAATAACAACCCAAAAATTGTTTCAAAAATTGTCAATTGTCCGGCTAGAGTAACAGGCAAATACAAGCTTGCTTTATTCCAAAGATAAGCGCCAAACCACGAACAAACGCCCCCCAGAATTAAACAACCATTGAGAAAGCGATATAAAGCTGAATTTAAAACAGTATATTTTTCCCATTCAAAATCATTCCCAAACACAATCAGTCCAATCCCCCATATAACCGCCCAAAATAACGTCGATACTCCCACTAAAGTAGACCAGGTTGTTGAGGCCATTTGAGGGGTACTTTTTAGAAACTTAGCATTTGCAACCACATACCAGCTCCAGGCAAAATTTGAGAGAAAGCTTCCCAGAATCCCAAATCCATAGTGGGAAAATGACTGCACCTTATTAAAATAGGGAAAATTAATGACAACCAACCCAAATAAAATAAGCAGAGAAGGGAAGAATAACCCCCTAAAATTCCTTGTGTGCTCCACCCAACTTCCGTACAAGGAAATTGTAATGGGGCTTATGCTTAAAATAAGCGTACACACCGTAGGATTCGAATAGCGCAGAGCTAAGACTAGGCAAGTATAATAAAAAACTGTTGATACAAACGAAAAGCCTAGGGCTCGAAGCCAAATAGATAAGGGATAGCTTTGTCTAAATTTATTTTGGCTTAGAAAAATACCCAGGGAAAGGAGGCCATATACCAAATAACGCCCTAAAACCACTTCAAAAGAGCTAAATTCAACCATGGTTTGGGGAATAATAAAAATCAATCCCCACACAAAACAGGCGGTTAAGGCGAACATCATTCCCTTGAACATACTTGAAATCATTTTTAAATTTAAAAGAAGTTTTAGACGCTAAAATATGGGGATTATTTTAAAGAATAATTTAAAATAGTGCAATTATATTAGCAAGCTAAAGAGAAGTTCATGCCTTCCTTTTTTCTTTTTTGATCTTTGTTTTTAATTTGGCTATAGAAGCCTAATCCAGATTGCAGAGCCTCCCCACCTCTCAAAATTTTTGTACAACTTTATCTCCCTCGATGATTGGCAAAAAAGTATGAGCAGCAAAAAGATCGCTCTTTCCCCCTTGGAGTAAGGATTTATTCCCTTATCAAAAGAAGAGCAGTTCTTCCAGTTCATTCAAAAATTTTGATTGGAGAAAAATTGCGCAATTTTAAAGCTTGCGGCAGGCAAGCTAAAAGGGCGCATAGGGATTATACGCTTGGCCTCATAAGCCTCATGATGAATCCCTTGCAAAAGCAGGAATGCCTCTTTAGCAAAGATTTCTTCCTTTTATACTTAAATAATAGTCTCTAGGATTTTTATAGCTTGGTTGTTTTCACTTAAATGGTTTACTTTTTCTCTCTCTCTTGCATCCAACCTATTTGCTTTCCAGTTAGCCACTTTCTTCTTTCTCCGCATATAAAGGGTAGCGCCTTCAAAAAAGCGACGCTTGTCAGTTTAGGCAAAAGTGTCTCAGTCCTTTTGCTTTCCACCGGCCACATTTTGTCAAAATTTTCCTGCGTTTTAAGTTGAGAATAATCAAAATTCAATATTTGCTGATCTTTTAAAGCCTTCCAATGGCCTTCTGAAAAGTAGGGAAAAAGTTGATAAAGTTTTTCCACCGGCAAAGCTTGGATCCGTGTTTGAAAATTCGAGTTTTGTTGGGAGAAAATTTCGTCAAAAATAGCTTGATCAATTTTTGAATAATCAAATTGACCCAATACTTCTAGGCTGAGTTTTCCCCAATCTCCTTTCGTAAAATATTGGCTAAGCACATTTATAGTCGCTAAGGGTAATTTTCCGAGCAGATTCCATTTTTCTTCCTCTTCTCTGAATATGGCGTTAAAAATTTCTTGATTAATGGGATATTTAGCAAAGTTAAAATGGATAATGTGCTTTCGACTTAAGTGTTTCCAATGGCCCGTACAAAAATAGGAATGAGCGCGATAAATTTGCGCGAGACTCAAGGACTTTATCAGGTCATATCCTTTTGTTTGAGTAAAAAACGTCTTTAAAACATCTGGATCAATTTCAGAAAAATCTAACTTGATTAGCTGGTCTGTGCTTAATTTACTCCAGTGTCGAAGAGTAAAATATTTCATCACTAGCTCAACTTTAGAAGGAGCCAGCCTTTGAAATAACTCTGGAATAGAAAACTCGTTAAAAATAGCCTCAAAACCCGCTTGAGTCATTAAGCTATAATCCAGAGACAAAATTTGTTCCTCTTTCAATCCTTTCCACTCTTCGCCTGTAAAATAGGGGCATAGTTGGTTTAGCTGAGGCGGCTTTAAAGATTGTAAAAGAGTTTTACCGCGCTTGGAATTCTTAAAAATTTCGTTAAAAATTTCTTGATTAATATAAACAAAATTTAAGGCGAAAATTTGCTCATCACTCAGGCGAGTAAATAATTTCGGCGGAATTTTATCTAGGCAACGATCCACTTGTGCGGTAGAGAGCAGATGCACACGCTCTTCTGCGAGAAAAAACGTTTCAATTTGATCTTCTGACATCCATTTTGTATTCAAATCTTTAATAATCGAATTAGGAAATAAAATAAATGCCATCGGAGGAAGATGGCCCATCCATTGATTAACCCATCTGCCTTCCAATTTGTAAAGTTGGATTAAAGAAAGCTGTAGAAGACCATCAAAAGACACAATAGACGGCTCTAATTCTTGTCGGCTTGTTGCAGCCAATTTTATGAGGCGCTTTCGTATGACCCTTTCGATAAATTCGGGCTCGAAGCCTTGCATATTTTCTAAAGTTAACCTGGTAAATTCTTCATCTGAAGCAAGCGCATATTTTAAGGGGGAATTTTTCCATCCTTGCAGAAAATCACGTAAAATAAGTTTGCAATCAGGAATTCTTTTTAATCTTTTTTTAAGCTGAATGGCTCTTTCAAACATTTCTAGTCGCTTGCTTATCGCATCTTTTGATAATTCTGCTGCAGAGCTGTTTAAAAGTGAATAATAAGGATTGGAAGAATCTTTATCATTCATAAAGTGGGAAAGAGGAATTTCCAAAAATTTGAAGCCAAACATGTCAATTTGGTTGTCGGAGAGGGTCCCTTCTTTTTCAGAAAAAAATTTACTAGTAGATAAGGGCTTGTTTAAGGGACCATCTGCATCTATGGTAAGAGTTAAAATATCTGGCAAATCTTCTCCATCATCCTTGTCCAAATCTAACTCTGTATTTTTTAAAAGGGGTTCTTTTTTAACACTTATGCGTGCCAATTTTTCAAAATTTCCTCTGGCAGGATCAATAAGAAGTGCGTAATGAATGCTCGTTTTTCTCTTAGCCATAAATTTTCGAAAGCGAGCAGAGGCATAAGCTAGGCCAAATGAAATAAAGATAAAAAATAGTCCACAAATTTTCCTCAAGGCGATTTCTTGGTTTGAAAAAATACGAACCTTTTTAGCCACAAGCTTATAATGTCTTTTACGAAAATCTTCGCCTACAGGGAGACGATTTTCATCTATAAGCTTATCTTTATTTTTAAATTCGATCTTCTCTTCCCATTTGGGGTCAGAACGGATTTCATGCAGATTTTTTATAAATAGAACGTTTTCCATAATCCTTTCATTTGTTTAAAAACTTTAAATTCGCGATCAAACTTTCGCAAGGCTGGGAGGCGTTTTTCTTCTTAATTTTTACTTTTTTGACGTGCCTCCTCTCCAGCCTCACAACGACAAGCAATCATTTTTAAGAATTAACACACGCCCATGTAAGATAAACTTTACCTGAGTTATTCCTTCCTGTTTTTACTAAGTTCAGATAGGATTAAATCGCAAAGACCGTAAAAATCTCTTTACCATAAATCTCTAAAATTTTTATATCAAAATTTTAAAAATTCCTTTTCCGAATTTTTAAGCTATATAAAAATTCAAATATCCATGTGAGAATTCAATCGCTATGAAGATCCCCGCTTTTCTTTTGCTTTTTTTCGTTTTTGTTATGCCCATCCACCTATCGACTTTAAAAGGCTGTCCAGTTCCTTCTAAGCCTGCTGAAAAATCGGCCCCTGCAGTCCCTATAGAGGCTTCACCCGAGCTGTAAGAGCAGCTGAAATTACAGATGCTGAGGATGTAAATGGGCGTTCAAGGCAAAATAACCTTTGGATGCCTTCCTAAACCTTCCACAACTAGCTCCATGCGGAAGATTCTCGGAGTTCTTACTGCCCCACCAGCCTCCCCCACGATTTTTTTGACCTCTTCTTATATTGGCCAATGGCGCCACTGCGGAAGGATGGCTTGATAGGCTCCCTTCGCAGGCAAACTTACCTCGTTTACCTTTGCGTATATCCTTTCTGCCAACTTGTTGCAATGGCTTTGGAAGTTAGCTTAAAGCAAACGGGTGTAGGCAGGGGCATAAAGCGCCTCCTAAGCCTTTAACCAATCTAGAAGAAACGGTAAAAACCGTAATGACGAGCCCTTTAGGATCAGCTGAAAACCAAAAGTCAAATCTTTTATCTTGTTTAGTCCGGACCATGTGGACCAATGAATTATATATTAAAATAAGAATTTGCCTTCTTACGCGAGCATCGCCAACCGAGCAGAGCAAAATGTTAGGCTCCAAAAATTAAACCTCGCAGGCAGAATAAGCCGGTGGATTATCCCTGCTTGTTTTCACTTTTCTTGCTCTTTAGTGGGAATAGGCTGCCCAGCATCTAAATATGGCAAATAAAGATAGCTATCTAGGTTATTCCCTCTATGGATCGGCTCTATCTTGGAGTTTATTTCGGGTTTTCAAATGGCTTTTCAATTGGCTGCAAAAGGGTTTCTTTCGATAAAGTTTTCGTTTCTAAAAATAAGCCCCTATTTATCTAGCCAAAATAGAAGGCGTGTGATGAATGGCCACCTTATCCGCATCAGTTACCCAACCACCGCCTAATGCTTTGTATAATTTTACCATCGCATTAAAATTTTCAGTCTGGACTTGGGTTAAATCTAGCTGAGACTTAAAAAGCGATCTTTCTGCATCGAGGACTGTTAAATAGTCCACTTCGCCTTCTACATAACGCAGATTGGCAAGCTGAAGATAATCACTTAAAACTTTAACCTGGCTGGTATGCTCAGCCACTAGTTCTTGATTTTTTTGACAAGCAATCAAGGCATCATTAGCTTCCCGGAATGCTGTTAAAATGGTTTGCCTATAAGTAAATAAAAGCTCATCTCGCCGAGCTTTTTCAGCTTCAACTTGGTAGTAAGTTTTGCCTGCATCAAAAAGAGTCTGTACAACAGAAATCCCATATTGCCAAAATTCAGCGGGAGAAGCGAGAAAACGGCTGATTCGATTGCTTTCACTCCCGTAGATGCCCGTCAAGGTAAATTGAGGAAAAAATAAAGCCCTCGCTTCTGTGACATGCGCATTAGCTGCCATCAACTGATATTCCGCTTGGACAATATCAGGTCTTCTCGTTAACAAGTCCGATGGAAGTCCCAAGGGGATTATTTCGGGATAGTGAAAGGTGTCTAGAGTTTTTCCTCGCAAAATCGGATGAGGATTCTCTCCTAATAAAACACTAATCAGGTTTTCTTGCTGAGGAATGCTCCGTTCCAACTCAAGCACACTGATAGCGGCTGTTTTAACTTCAGACTCCGCTTGCCTTACTTCTAGCTGAGAAGTCTCCCCTACCTCGTAGCGATTGAAGGCAAGTCCTAAGGATTTTGTGCAAGATTGTAAGTTTTTTTTAGAAATTTCTAGTTGCGCATCAAGCCCTCTCAAAGTGATATAGGCATCGACCACAGAGGTAATCACGGTAATGGTTACCATGCGCCTAGCTTCAATTTGGCTTAACATATCAGCATAAGCTGCATCGGAAGCCCCTTGAAGGCGGCCCCAAAAATCCAATTCCCAATTTAAGTTTAAGGAAGCCAAAAAATCGTGATTGATCCGCTGAATTCCCGATCCAGAAGTAGTAGAATTAGTTGAGCCGAGATTTTGGCCAGATGCAGGGGTGGTAGGCAAAGCGATCGAGCTTTTGGAACGGTTATAGCCTGTGTTTCCTGTAAGAGAGGGAAAAAGGGGAGCGTTTGTCACCCGATATAAGGCATAATATTCATATACTCGCTTGATGGCAACTTGCAAATCTTGGTTATTTTTAAGAGCAATAGCTATCAATTCATTTAATACAGGATCTTCAAGCTGCTCCCACCAGCCGATATTGTTTAAAGTGCTCTCTTCATTATTTTGCCACCTCCACTGGTCCGGCAGCTTGACATATTGCCGATCATAATGGGGACGCATGCATCCTGCCAGCGAGATAAACCCCAATAAAATCGATGCCCATCGCCTCATTTTTGAACTCCGAAAACATTTTTTTTCTTTTCTGAATAGCTCGCAATCAGATTAAAAAATAAGGGAACAAAGAATATCGCCAAGAAAGTCGCCGCAAGCATCCCTCCCATAACCCCCATGCCGACAGAGTGGCGGCTATTAGCACCAGCTCCTGAACTAAGTACTAAAGGAACCACGCCGAAAATAAATGTTAAAGAGGTCATTAGAATCGCTCGAAAACGAAGCCTTCCCGCTTCAATGGCTGCCTCTTTAAACGACATCCCCTCCTCATGCTTGATCATCGCAAACTCCACGATTAAAATCGCATTTTTGGCCGATAAAGCAATGATCGTAATTAACCCAATTTGGAAATAAACGTCATTGCTCATCCCCACTAACCATATTGCGAAGAAGGAGCCAAAAATTCCGAAAGGGACAGCTAATACAATTGCTAAAGGAATATTCCATCTTTCATAAAGTCCGGCCAAAATTAAAAATACCATCACTAGGCTAGCCATTAGCATGTTAGTCGAAGTGCCCCTTGCTGCTTTTTCTTGGTAAGATTCTCCTCCCCATGCAAAGGCCATATCAGAAGGCAAGACTTCTCTTGCTACCTCCTCCATCGCTTGCATAGCCTGCCCTGAGCTATAGCCAGGAGTTGCGCTTCCATTCACTTTGGCTGAAGGAAAAGAATTAAATCGACTTACCAGATTTGGCCCCGAGACATTTTTGATGGTGACAAGAGATTTTAAAGGAATCATTTGACCTTGAGAAGATTTGACATACACCTGCTCAATATCCAAGGGGTTTTCTCTTAACCGGGACTTGGCCATAATCATCACTCGATAAACTCGCCCAAACATGTTAAAATTATTGACATAATAAGATCCGAAAAAGCTTTGTAAAGAGCTATAGATCTCACTGATCGAAACGCCAAGAGAGCGAGCTTTGTCTCGGTTAACATCAATATAAAGTTGAGCGGCATTCGCGTTGATTGAAGAAATAAGATTGGCAAGCTCTGGCCGCTGCCTAGCTCTTGAAAGGAAATTTTGGGTAATCTCTTGAAGATACGCGTAATCCCCCTTTCCCCTATTTTCGATCCAAAATTCGAATCCTCCAATCGTCCCTAATCCTTGAATAGCAGGAGGATTAAACAAGAGGGTCTGTCCTTGTGGAATACGGTTATATTTTTTAGATAAATCCATCAAGACAGCTTCGGCATGCTCTTTGGGGTTTTTTCGTACGTCCCAATTTTTTAAGACAATAAAACTCGATCCCTGATTTGTGCGATTTAGGCTATCGATAAAACTATACCCTGTTAATTCAAAATTTTCTTCAACGGCAGGATTAGCCAAGGCAATTTGAGCAGTCTTAGCCGAAACTTCCTCGGTGCGATTTAGGCTAGCCCCTTCAGGCATGTTAACCATAGCGATCAGATATCCTTGATCTTCCTCAGGAATAAAACTTGTGGGAACTGCATAAAAGAGAAGCCCCGTGACGCCGCATAAGGCTAAAAAGCTCCCTATTCCCACCCAAGGGCGTTCCATAAGCCAGCTCGCTCCTCTCACATAAAATCCCGTGAAGCGGTCGAAAAAGCGATCAAAGTAAAGGGCAAATTTTGATGGTTGTTCCTGGGGTTTAACCAAAATGGCAGATAGGGCAGGGCTTAAAGTTAAAGCAACGAACCCTGAAATAATAACAGAAATGGAAATAGTCAAAGCAAATTGCTTATATAATTGTCCTGTAATTCCTCCCAAAAATGCAACGGGAATAAAGACTGCACATAACACTAACACAATAGCAATCACAGGAGCCGTTACCTCATGCATAGCTTGGTAAGCAGCTTCTTTGGCAGAGGCCTTAGCGAGGCGCATATTGCGTTCCACGTTTTCAATGACAACAATCGCATCATCCACCACAATCCCAATCGCTAGAACTATTCCAAATAGAGTTAAAGTATTGATAGAAAGCCCCATGACTAGCATGCCTGCAAAAGCTCCAACAATTGATACGACCATGGCTTGCAAGGGGATAATTGTTAAACGCAAATTTTGCAAAAAGATATAAACCACCAATGCAACCAGGATGGCAGCTTCCACAATCGTTTTTAGCACTTCCCGAATAGAGGCATTCACAAATTTAGTGGTATCATAAGGAATGGAATAGGTGATTCCTTGAGGGAAATTTTTAGCAATCTCCTCCATTTTCTTTTTGATATTCTGAGCTACCTGGAGAGCATTTGCTCCAAACTGTTGAAAAACAGCGATGGAAATAGTGGGAACACCATTTAACTTACTGGCTACATTATAATTTTGGGCTCCTAATTCGGCATACCCCACATCTTTAAGGTAAACCATTGAGCCATTGGCATTAGCTTTCAAAATGATCCGATTAAATTCTTCAGGGGTACTTAGGCGCCCTGTACTGGTAATCGAAATCGTTAATTCAGTAGGGCCTTCGGTTGGAGGTTCCCCAAGGCGACCCACTGAATATTCCGAATTTTGTTCCACAATTGCACTTGCCACTTCGTCGGTCGATAACCCATATTTGGCTAATAATGCGGGATCGAGCCATATTCTCATAGCATAGGTGCGATCATTAATAATGGAAACGCTGCTGACTCCAGGAGTGCGCTGAAGCTCTTGCACAATATTTACAGTGGCATAATTGCTTAAAAAGATTTCGTCATACCGATCGTCGGGAGATTGGAGCCCAATGGCTAGCAGGATTGAAGGCGTTTGCTTTAAAATCGTCACGCCACTTTTTTGCACTTCAGATGGTAAAAGCGGCCGCGCAATATTGGCCTGATTTTGAACATTAATTAAAGCTTCTTCAATGTCAGTCCCAATATTGAAAAAGACATTTAAACTATAATCCCCTGTGTAGGAACTATTCGAGTACATATAGATCATGTTCTCTACGCTATTAATTTGCTGCTCCAATGGAGCCGCTACCGAATTAGCCACAGTTTGCGCACTTGCTCCTGCATAAGAGGCTTGAACGTTAATTTGCGGCGGCAAAAGATTGGGAAACTGCTCGATGGGTAGAAAAAAAAGCGCTGTCAAACCGGCTAACAAAATAAAAACCGATAGGACGGTTGAAAGGATTGGACGATCGATAAAAAATCTCGCTAACATCGTTTATTCCTTCGAAGAGGGGATCTTAGAAGAGGATTGTGCAGAAGCCCAATTTTCTGCCACATGTACAGGCATCCCAGGAAATACTTTATTGATTCCATCCACAATAACTTTATCCCCTGGTTCTAACCCATTTGTGATAATTTGATACTCTCCGTACCAATCTCCCACCGCTACATCTTGAGCAGCCGCTTTTCCTTGTTTGTCAATCAAATAAACAAACATCCCCTCTTTTTTTTGCATCAATGCCCGCCTGGGGACAAAAATCGCGTTTGGGCGTTCAATCCCATGAATTTTAATTCGCATAAATTCTCCCGGACGAATTTCAGCCTGAGGATTGGAAAACACGGCCCTCATCAAAAGAGTTCCCGTGCTTTGATCATAAGTGGGAGAGCCAAAATCTAGCTTTCCTTTATACGGATAAACGCTTCCATCACTGCGGAGGCCTTCAACCACATACCCATTATTTTGGGGGAGAGTGGTCATTCCAACTTGGGGCACGTTAATGGCTTGCTTATTTTGCATTTGCCTGATACGGAGAATATCGTAATCCGATACATTAAAATACACCCAGATAGGATCTAGAACAGATAAGGTTGTTAAAAGATTATTATTCCCTGGGGTCATGAGAGCCCCTTCGCGATAGTTTGATCGATCTGCATAGCCTGTAATAGGAGAAAGAATGGTCGTATAGCCAAGATTGATCTCATTGTCTAAAAGCTGAGCTTTAGCAGTTTGAAGAGCAGCTTCCGTGGAAAGTTTATCTGCAATCGCATTGTCTAGGTCTTTTTTACTTGCGGCTTCTTGCTTATATAAGGGCTCTAAACGGCGAACGGTTAATTTTGCATTTTCTAAAAGAGCTTCTTGTTTAGCGACATCTCCTTTGGATTGCTCTACCCTCGCCTGATATTGTTTGGGATCAAGCTGAAAAAGTAATTCTCCTTCCTTGACAAGCTGCCCTTCCTGGTAAGCAATTGTGTCTAAATACCCTTCTACTCGGGCCCTAATTTCTACAGCATGCGAGCTTTGCGCAAAGCCTACATAGTCATACACCATAGGCAGCGTTTTTGGTTCTACCACATATTGTGTGACTTCTACAGCTGGAAGGGGAGACTTCTCAACTTTAGACTCACATGCAAAAAGAAGGAAAGCAAGCAATAGAGATTGAAAGAAAAAATAGAGCCGCATAGCCGTATCACTTGTTTTGTTTAAAGGCATAGCTATACCCCAATCGGCTGCAAAGTTGCACGAAAAAAATGCATTATTTTTTTAATAACAAATTTACCGAGGGATTTATCCTCATTTAGCGAGATAGCTAACAAATTTATGGATGAATCTTTGTAAGTGAAGATCTGAGCATTCAAAGGGAATATTGTCCAAAGTGTACCAATGAATTTGATGGAATTCTTCCCTATCATAGCGCAACGGCTGATCGCTATTGCCTTTAACTACATACCAAAGGGAAACATCGGTATGCGCATCCTCGCAATTTGCGGTATTTGTGACCGTTAAAAAGATCGGATCGTCAAAAATAAAATCGGCTTCAATTCCCAATTCCTCTTTAATTTCTCGCTTAACAGTTTCCTTAGGATCTTCCTCAGGCTCCACATGTCCTCCAGGAGGCAACCATAAATTAGATTTTTTATGATCTACCAAGAGAATTTGGTTATTACGCTGATCAAAGACCACAAAATAAGAAACTAAATGAATAAGAGGAAGTGCAGGTTTGTTTGTTCGAAAAAGGTAAGCTCCAGATTCAATCCAGCCGTGAGTGAAGTGGATATGCTCACTCTCTTCTTGGTCAAATGGCTGAATGGAAGCAACAATCGCTGAAATTGCAGATCGAATAGTCTCCATAAACTAAATCCTTAATTATTTCCACCATTATATAAATGAAAACAAAAAAATCGAGATGTTCGGATGCTAATTTCACAATTGAAAATTTAAAATATTTTCAACAAAAATTCAAATAAGTAAGCAAATTTTCTAGCCTAGTTAACAAAAGCCATTCAAGAAATGTTAAAGGCTGATAAAACAAGAAAAAAATAGCATTTGAGAGCTTTAAGGGGTTCTTCATCGCTTATATCTCAAGCACACTGGTGCGCCTGCAATTCGCTTGGCTACCTACCATGCAAAGTAATAGCAAAGAACTCCTCCCATTAGTTTAATGGAAATGAAATAGGGGGAGAATTACAAAATAAACTCGTTTTTAGGGTCCACTCTATCGACACGCAACGCAAGAGAAAAAAATAACGGCATTGTCTCTGGTTACATTGTCGAGTGATTTTGTCCTATCAAGCAAGCTTTCTACCTCTTATTAAAATAAAACGTCTTGGCTATTTCATTTATCCCATAAAATAAAAGCTTATTTGGGATATGAAATTCACGGGCTTCATGTATAGTGCACACAATCAGAATCTAGATTAAACCATCCTATGCCCTTGATTTGCAGCTAAACGAAAATATTTAACAGCTTCTGCATCGAATTATAGAATCTCCTTCCCCTTCTCATACATCCTGTCAAGATTACATTGAGCCTCTGGGTAGCCTTGCTTTGCAGCGCGCCGATACCAATCAGCAGCTTTTTCATCAGATTGCGGCACCCCTCGTCCCTCCTCATACATGCAACCGAGATTAAATAGAGCCGCTGCATTCATTTTTTCTGCAGCTTTCCGATAATATCTAACAGCTTTTTCATCAGATTGCGGCACCCCTCGTCCCTCCTTATACATGCAACCGAGACTCACTTGAGCTTCCGCATCCCTTTGCTTTGCTGCTCGCCGATAATATTTAACAGCTTTTTCATCAGATTGTCTTACTCCTTGCCCCTTAGCATAACTATAGCCAAGCCAGCATTGCGCTGCTATATGACCTTGCTTTGCTGCTCGCCTATAATATTTAACACCCTCTTTAACAGCTTGTGTTACCCCTCGCCCCCATGTATACATGAGTCCGAGGCTAAATTGAGCCTTCGCATAGCCCTTCTCTGCTGCTTGCCGATAATATTTAACAGCTTCTTCATCAGAACGTGGTACCCCTTGCCCCCATTCATACATGCAACCAAGATGGTATTGAGCCTTCGCATAACCCTTCTCTGCTGCTTGCCGATAATATTTAACAGCTTCATCATCAGAGTCTGGCACCCCTCGCCCCCATTCATACATGCTACCGAGTTTGAATTGAGCCTTCACATAACCTTTCTCTGCTGCTTGCCGGTAATACTTGGCAGCTTCTTCATAAGAAAGTGGTACTCCTCGCCCCCATTCATACATATAACCGAGATGGTATTGAGCCGCTAAATGTTCTTGCTCTGCAGCTCGCCGATAATATTCAACAGCTTTCATAGCAGAGTATGCCACCCCTAATCCCTTCGCATACATGAAACCGAGATTAAATTGAGCTTCTGCATTACCTTGCTCCGCTAAAATTTTGTTAAATAAATAGGAAGAAGTGCTATAAATAATTATAGTACTTTTTCCATTCCAACAAGCTTTCCAATCATCTCTGATAGTTTTAGAAAAAAGCGCAAAAAATAGAGAAAATAGCGTTTTAGCAAAAGTGCGGACTGCCAGCCAAATTCTAGGTCCCAAGGCGTAAGTTTTTTCTGAAATTCCTACTAACGTATACCTTTTCCCTTTGTATTCTCTCTCTAGGTTTTGTCTACTCACTAAAGGAGAAGCTAAAGAGGGAGTTGAATAATTAGGGGGAAGTTCTTTGCTTATATATTCTATTCTCATGTTTTCTCTAATTTATTTAGAAAAAATTAGCTAAAAGGCAAAGCATTAACAAATGGCATAAACAATCTTACCTCTATCAAATTTTTTTTTCAACTATTTTCCCAGAATATGAGTATGTTAAAAGGTTATGACATCAAACAGACATTTTGAAAAAATCAGCCCGGCTGTTTCAATCGAACTTCATTTACGATGGCTTATGCCTTTCTTCTGAGCCCATTTGGCCATCTTAGTACTACCCTGGCAATTAACTCTAAATCCTCTTTTGCCTTTAGCCAGATCGCAATCCGGTCCCAGGGTTGCATGATCGTTAAAGAAGACCGCTAAGATAGCAGCAGATCACTCTTACTCTAAACAATTTCACAGAGAATAAAGAGCATAGGCTTCATCAGCCACTACCAAAGAGGTTTTGATGGTAGGGCCTAAAAGCTCGTTATAGTATCATTTGAGCTAGCTAGGATTCGGCTTAATGTCACCTCTGACGGGAATATTTAGCAGCCTCTACATCATGCTCCCGCCCCACCTACCTGCATATAAGCAAGATTAAACTGCGCTAACACATGCCCTTGCTCTGCAGCCAGGCGAAAATATTTAACAGCTTTTGCATCCGATTGCGGAACTTCTCGACCTTCGAAATACATGCTACCGAGTTGGTATTGAGCTAGCGGATGCCCTTGCTTTGCAGCTAGACGAAAATATTTAACAGCTTTTACATCTGATTGCGGGGCCCCCCGACCTTCGAAATACATGCTACCGAGATGGTATTGAGCTATCGGATGCCCTTGCTTTGCAGCTAGGCGAAAATATTTAACAGCTTCTACATCCGATTGTGAGACCCCTTGGCCTTGTTTATACATCCAACCGAGGTTACATTGAGCCCTTGCGTGCCCTTGCTCTGCAGCTCGCCGATACCATTCACCAGCTTCTTTGTCGGATTGCTGCACCCCTTGGCCTTTGTCATACCTCACGCCGAGGGTATATTGAGCCCCTGCATAATCTTGCTCTGCAGCTTGCCGATACCATTCAACAGCTTCTTTATCAGATTGCTGCACCCCTCGACCTTGGGTATACATCGCGCCGAGGTTATATTGAGCCCTTGCATAACCTCGCTCTGCAGCTCGTTTATACCATTCAAAAGCTTCTTTATCGGATTGCGGCACTCCTCGACCTTGGCCATACATCAAGCCGAGGTTATTTTGAGCCCTTGCATAACCTCGCTCTGCTGCTAGCCGATAACATTCAAAAGCTTCTTTATCGGATTGCAGCACCCCTTTCCCATGGAAATACATGTTACCGAGATTAGTTTGGGCCTCTGCATCGCCTTGCTCTGCAGCCCACCGATAATAATTAGCAGCTTCTTCATCCGATTGTGGTACCCCTCTCCCCTGTTCATACATTTTGCCGAGGCCAGATTGAGCCCTTGCATAGCCTTGCTCTGCAGCTCGCCAAAACCAGTTAACAGCTTCTTCATCAGATTTTGGTTCCCCTCTCCCCTGCTCATACATTACGCCAAGGCCAAATTGAGCCATTGGATTGTCTTGCTCTGCAGCTTGTCGAAACCAGTTAACGGCTTCTTTATCAGATTGGGGCACTCCTCGTCCGTGCACATACATCCCACCAAGAACACATTGAGCCTTTGCATGGCTTTGCTTTGCAGCTCTCCGAAACCACTTAACAGCTTCTTTATCAGATTGGGGCGTCCCTCGTCCCTCTACGCACATCTCACCAAGGGCATATTGAGCCTTTGCATGGCCTTGCTTTGCAGCTTGCCGAAACCACTTAACAGCTTCTTCGTCGGATTGTGTGGCTCCTCTCCCCTCCCCATGCATCAAGCCAAGATTATATTGAGCCTCTACATTCCCTCGATCAGCTAAAATTTTGTTAGACAAATAGGAGGAAGCGCTATAAATGATTACTGTACGCTTTCCGTTCCAACAAGCGTTCCAGTCATCCCTCGCAGCTTTAGAAAAAAGTGCGAAAAATAAAGTAAATATCGTTTTAGCAAAAGTACGAGCTACCAACCAAATTTTAGGAAAGAAAGTGTAAGTTTTTTCTGAGCTTCCTAGCAACGTGTATGTTTTCCCTTTGTATTCTCTCTCTGGGTTTAGCCCGCTAACTGAAGGTGAAGCTAAAGAGGGAGTTGAATAATTAAGAGGAAGCTCTTTGTTTATATATTCTATTTTCATATTTTCCTCTAATTTATTTAGAAACATTAGCTAAAAGGTAAAGTACCAACAAATGGTATAAGCAACCTTATCTCACACAAATATTTTTTTCAAATCATTTGCCAGGACACTTGGTATGCTAAAAGATTCTAACATCAAAAATTCATTTTGGAAAATTAGGCAGGCAGCTTCTATCCAATCCCATTTACGATAGCCTTTCCCTCTCTCCTTATAATGGCAATTAGTCTAAATTCTCTTTGCCTTTAAGGCTGCCCATCTGTTGGCTGGATTTTGGCAAGGATACGGCTAGCTGGATAGTCATCCATCCTCAGGCTTACATAATCGTTAGAGGCAATCGTTAAGGCAGCACGCGAATTTAGAAGAGTTTCGTCAACAAAACCGTTCATCTTGAGTCACAAAAGCTCTCGATTGTTTGCTAGGAATGTCAAATTTCTAAGTGTTAGGATTAAGTCCAATGGATTCTCCTGGCCTCATAATAAGTCCTAGAACGTTTTACTTATCTGTAGTCGATTTGCCTGCTAAAGCCCTTTTTTGAAACCTTTGCCAGAAATCGTCAATCAGATACCCCTATTCATCCTTTCGCTCTCCTATCTTAAAAATCACCCATATTTTTAAGCTAAGTTTTTAATTATTAATAATTAAAATCCACTTGAGTTTTTATTAAATATAGAATTAGTATTGAGGGAAAAATTTTCATTATTCACAACTCAAGTGATCTTAATGCAATGTTAAACCCTTATCTTTTATTTAAGGAGGATGTGTATGTCTTATGTCCAAAACGTGTTTGGTAGTTCCCCCTCTGTGGTTGCTCCGAATACGCAAAGAGAGGGCCAACAGGATGAAAGGGAAGGCGCTATCCCAAGCGTTCCCAACGAGGTGTGGCTTCACATTTTTTCTTTCCTCTCTGCTAAAGATTTGAGCAACAGCCAACAAGTGTGTAGACAGTGGAAGCTATGGAGCGACGATACGGGCTTGTGGAGGCGTTTACTCCACAAAACCTTTCCTTACTTATCTCGCCTTGTGGGCAGCTCAGAAAACGATTGTGAAGCTCCCTTCAAAGGCATCTTAGGCGCACAAGCTAATCTAAAAGCGTTAAAAGTGATACAAACATCTAGCTTGGACTGCCCACATTTTAGTCAGGATTCAACATTTTCTTGGGATGGTAGGCGTATCGCCACTTTGGATCATAGTAGGGGTGACCCCTCCCGTCGTCGGTTTGAGCAGCTCTGCATTTGGGATGTTGAGAAGAAGGAATGCTTATTATCCATAAAACCCGTAGACGAATTAGGCGGGCCAATGAGAATACGAGATTTCGCCTTTTCGCCTGACGGTCAGTCAATTGCTGTTACTTTTTGGTTCCATACAGCAAGACTATACAGCCTCGAGACGGGAAAGTGCCTAAGTATATTGAAAACCTTTATAGATGAGCGTGGGAGTTATCCAGGTAGCCTCTCTTTTTCCCCCAATGGCCAATCTATCGTTACAGTCTTTCCCACTGGAGAGGCTAGCGCAACACCTATCGTATGGGATGCTAAAACAGGCGAACCGTTGCATATTCTAAAAGGACATACTCAACTTATAGCTAAAGCGGTTTTTTCGCCTGATAGCCAAAAGATTGCCACAGCGTCTTCCGATTCTACGGTGCGAGTATGGGATGCTAAGACGGGGCAATGCTTACATACCTTTGGTGGTGAGGATTTCGGGCTTTGTTATAGTGATCCTGCTTTTTCTTCCAGTAGTCAATGGCTGGTGACTTCTGTTGACTCGGCGGATAGTGTGCAAATATGGGATGTGAATACAGGGAAATGCTTAAAGAGGATCGTACCTTTGCCTGAGATGGGGCGCGTTTCGCACATCGCTATCGCCCCTACTGATCAATTCATCGCTTTCGGCACTCAGAGGGGACAAACTGGGGGGCAAGGTGCCAGTGTGCATATTTGGGATATTCAAAGTGAAGGGTGGTTAGGGAGACTAAACTATGACGATGGGAGGGCGGAGCCGAACGTCTGGAGGTGGGAGGATACGGAGATTTGGAAGATAGCTTTTTCTCCCTGCGGAAGGAAATTACTCGTCAATGACACGCTCTTGGATTTTTCTCCTTTGAAAGTTGCAAGAATGTAAAGCAAATGCCTCAAAATGGTTGCCATTTCTGAGGCAAAAGCTTCCTGATTGAATACACCTTCAACTATGCGCTCCTAAGGTCTATTAAAGGGGCTTCCTGCTATTTATTCCTCTTATCTAAGCATAATGGTTGACAATTTTCCCCCAAATTTTGTACACAACCATTCCATATTAACTAAAACCTATCCAAAGACAAATAGAGATTTGCAAGAAGCCTGCTTAATAAACCAAATTCATAAATGGGGAGTTTAGATGAATCACACACAGCACGAAGATTTTATGAAACGCGCTATCGCCTTAAGCAGAAAAGCCTCTCTAGAAGAGAAGACAGGCGGTGTTTTCGGTGCGGTTATTGTCAAAGATGGGCAAATTATCGCAGAAGGCTATAATCAAGTGATTAAGCACAACGATCCTACCTGGCACGCAGAAATGCATGCGATCCGCGAGGCGTGCAAAAAATTAGGTTCTCCCCATTTACAAGGATGCGTTTTATACACGAGCGCCGAATGCTGCCCTATGTGCTTAGCTGCCGCCTATTGGGCTCATCTTGATCACATTTACTATGCCTCGACTATCTATGATGCTTTGCAATATGGAAACTTTGCGGATGTGGATTTTTTAAAAGAAATTAAGAAGGACCCCCCAGAGAGAAAAATAAAATTCACAGAAATTATGCGCTCAGAAGCTGTGGAAGTATGGAAAGAATTTTCAAAAATGCCTGATAAAGCGTTTTATTAAAATGGATGTGATCGTGATTGGCGCTGGCTATGCTGGCTTAACTTGTGCTTACACACTCACTAAAAATAGTTACAACGTCCTTTTACTCGAAGCTTCCCCAAGACCAGGTGGAAGAGCATTCGATTATAAACTAAAGGATTCTTCCTACCTCGAAATGGGAGGGCAATATATTTGCGAGGGGCAAAAAAGAATTCATCGGTTGCTAAAAGAATTCGGGATTAAAACTTACCAAACAAAAACAAGCGGGCAGCATTTTTTCTCCTTCGAGACCCACAATCTTGCCTTCCATTCCTCCCTTGATCCCCTTTTTGAAACGCTGGATTCTTCTGGCTTTTTGAGAGAAGAGTTCACTTCTGCTATCCTTCAACTTGAAGAAATGATAAAGGGTTTTGGGCCCACCTCAGCCTGGGCCTGTGAAAATGCAATCGATTGGAATACCATCCCCTTTCAAGATTGGATCGATCAAAGGTTACACTCATCACAAGCCAAGCAGCTGTTCCGATTTATGATCAACCAAGGTTTCTCTATTGAACCTGAACAAATATCCTTGTTGCAAATCCTGTGGCTTTTTAAAACCAATCAGGGCTTGCCAACCTGGACATTAGGGGGCAACCAGGCTGATCGGATAGAAGGAGGATCTCAAATCCTAGCTTATCGCCTTTCAAAAGCCCTAGGAGAACGCATCCAATACAATCAAGCCGCCAAGGCTATTACCCAGAATAGGGAAGGAATTTGCGTTCACACACAGGACAGTCTATTTAAAGCGCGGGCTGCCGTCATCTGCATTCCCCCCAATCGCGTAAAAACTCTTTCTTTGCCCCCTACCCTTCCACAAAACCTTTCTCAGGCCTTTAATGCTTTTGAAAAGGGGCAAACATGGAAAATTCAAGCGATTTACAAGCAACCTTTTTGGAGAAAGCAGGGATGGTCAGGCAATGGAATCACTATCCAAGGGATTTCTGTTTTAACCAATGACAACACTCCTCTTAATAGTTCTTTGGGAGTTTTATCAGGAGTTTTGACCGCCAAAACAGCCCTTGAATGGGGAAACAAAAATAAAGTCGAAAGAAAAAAAATGATTTTGCAAGCTTGGTCAACCATTTTCGGAGAAGCGGCTTTGGATCCTGTGGAATATATGGAATATAACTGGACAAATGACCCCTTTATTTCCTGCGGCCAAAGCAGTCATACCTCCTCAAACAGTTGGCATATGGCTAAAGAAGCTTTTGGAACTTCTCGTTTACCAAAATGTAAGCGTATTTTATGGGCATCTTCCGAACTGGCTAAAGAGTGGAGTGGTTGTTTAGAAGGCGCAATCTGTGCGGGCGAGCAAGCTGCTCAAGAAGTTGAAGAAATGCTGAAACATTCGTGCGTCTTGGCATAGGGCAAACTCTGTTATTTACTCTCTTTGCGGAGGGCTAATTTTCGTAATTTTTAATTTCTTAGACTCCCCTTTGATGCGCCCCAAGAGTAAAAGATTTTACACAAATCGTGCAAACCACTTAGCTTATTCTCACGACGCTTTCAATTTTACTAATTTCGGGACCCCCTACTATTTTCAATCTTTTCGCTTTTGGAAAGAAGCCTATTAGAGCCATGATAGGAAAGCGACACATTAGATCTCTTTCGAAATCTCTGTTCTTTTAAAAAATCTTATAAATTTATCAGGAAGTCCCTCCCCATTCTTAATCAGCTTCTGCGAATATTTGGGAAATCTTTCTCACAGCTGAATTTTTACTAACTTCATCAGGAATGGTATGGGCAATTTCTAGCGCCTTCTCTAAGTGGCCAGCTTTGGCGAACATTTCGGAAATGTAGGTGAGTGTAAAACATTTTTGTGAGAGAGCCTCGGAAGGGATGGCATTTCCAATTTCTAACGCCTTCTCTAAGTGACCAGCTTGTGCAAATAAAAGGGAAACATTTTCCAAAGTCGAACTTTTGCTACCTTTATTAGGAATTGTATGCGCAATTTCTAGCGCCTTCTCTAAGTGGCCAGCTTTGGCGAATAGAAGGGAAATATTTTCCAAAGCCAAACTTTGGCTATCTTCATGAGCAATGGTATACGCAATTTCTAGCGCCTGCTCTAATTGACCAGCTTGTGCAAACATATCGCAAATAGTTGTGAGAACTTCATTTTTAAAAAGTGTGTCAGGAATGATATTTTTAAAGTCCAATCCTTTTTCAACTTGTCTAGATTTGGCTAATTCCACGGAAAATTTATGGAAGGTTGTTTGTAATAGGGCGATATTCTTTTGATCTTCGGGTGAACAACCGCGAATCTCCCTACAGCCTATTTTCTTAAACTTTTTTGAAAGCTCCATTGCTTTATCCCAGTGGCCTTTTCTTACTAATGCCGCACATATCTTCAGAAAGATAAATTGACTGTCCTCATGTATTTTGTTAGCGACTTTAAAAGCTTGCTCACATTGATCGTGTTCTATTAATTTTAAAGTTACCCCTTCTAAAAAATTCGGATTTTCATCCAATAATTCTGCAATCTCCGTAACCTTATCAAATAAACTCTCACTTATGAGTTTTTCTATGCTACCTGTTAGGTGATTCTGGCTGTTTATATCAGGGCTAAAAATATCCTCAAAAAGCCAAGGCAGTTCTAAGGCTTTGGTTTGCTCTTTTAAATTTTCTAAAAACAATTTATTCCACCCCTGCCCCCAGGATCCTTTCATAGCAATCAAAAATTTAATTTTTTCGCAATAAATCAAACTTTTCAGTTTAATAAGTGTGGAAGACGCTGAAAAATTAAGGCTATTTTGTAGGCTGTCTAAATAGGCTAATGCTTTCTGATCAAAAACGCTGTTAAGAAATACCCAGGTCCTATATTTTTGCCAAAGACAGTTTTCGTTAACCGTTTTTTTTTGAATTTTATAGTAATCAATTATGAATTGAATAAAATTCTTGAAGAGTAAGGCCTCTTTCTTTTTAGCAATCTCTAATATAGTTTTATGCCATCTCCAATTTACTTCTGAGAAGCTTTTATAATTTTCACTTCCAAGGTTACTCAATATAAGTTCAAATATTTCCTGAGGGAGATCCTCCATCTCAAGAAACTTACTTATCGATTTAGTTTTTTCTATGACTTCACCCTGAACAGTGGGAAGAGGACTACCTTGATCGGTAACGCTAACTTGAATAGCCTTCTCTTGCTTGTCTACAGCTTCTTTAGAAGGAAGTTCAGGAATCGATTGGGGCGTGTTTAAAGTATTCAACGATTTTATTTTTTGAATGATAGCAATAAAAGCATTCTCTTTTTCCTCGGCGTATTTTTGACCTTTACTCTCAACGCTTTTTATTATGGTAGCTAAAATTTTTATATCCTTATTGGTTAAAAAGCGTTGGTTTTTTTTAGCTAGTCCGTAAACGGCTTTAGCTACTTTTAAGGGGTTTGCCGGATGATTGCTACTAGTTAGTTCAGTCGTCAAATAAAGATCATCCGCTCTGCTAATTGCTTTAATTCCCTCTAAATAATTACGAAATTCATCGCGATGATTGGCAATAAAAATTGACATACAAAACCTTTTTTATTGAAACTTTAATAACTAATTATTTTAATTAAATTTTTAATTATTATCAATAAAAAAATCTTCACAAGTTTTTGTTTTATACGTTGGAATTAAGCTTAGAAATGTGGTGGGTGACTTCAGCCATGAGGCGAAGACGTTGTTTTTTTTAGAAGAATAAAAAAAGAGTGATTTAAGAAACTACCAATAGAGACATTAGAGTTTCTAGAATCCAATAAAAGAGGGCAACCTGCCCAAAAATTTGCTTTTCTTAATTTAAGTTAAACAGGCCCGCTGATTTTAATAGTCAAATGACAGTTCAAGCAACCTCTTTTGTCATTTGACTATCACAAGGAATAAAAAAGCGGAGATTCTCCCAATTTTAGGGGCATGTAGTGCCTTAGAAACCCTTTCTTCTTGAAATTGTAGCTTTGGAGCCTCGCTAAAAAGCTTACTCATTCTGCCATAAGCAATTGATCACGCTTTTTTCCAAAATTTCTCTGCATGTATGAAGATTGATCTGGGGAAACCAGTGCCTAAATTGCCCTAACGCCTGTTGGATAAACATCTGATAGCCAAAAATAACCTGACATCCCTTGTCCAAAGCCACTTTTAAAAAAAGGGATTTTTTAGGCCTTGTTTTGATATCCATGATCACAGCTTGCGGAAGGATATCTTGGGGGCGTATAGGCATTTCAATGGGTGAACAATTAATTAAAATATCGTACCCTTCTGTTGTGCAAGCCTCTATTTCATTCAAAGCCTTAGCTTCACAACCAAACGTATGCGCTATCTGATGGGCTTTTTCAAAGGAGCGATTGAGGATGGTCACCTGCGCATTTTTCTGAACCGCTTCATAAATAATTGCCTTTGCGGCTCCCCCTGCCCCAATGACGACAATGCGCTTCCCTTCCACCTTCTTTTTGGCTTCAATGGCCTCTAAAGCCCCTATGCCATCGGTGTTAAATCCAAAAATGTGGTTATCTTGAAAACTTAATGTATTAACTGCCCCCACCTTTTGAGCTTTTGCATCCAAGCGAGTAACAAAAGGAACGATACGCTCTTTCAAAGGCATAGTAACGCTCAGCCCTCGAATGGACAGCTTTTTGGCTAATTCTAGAAATAGGGGCAATTCTTCTAATTTTACAGCTATTTTTACGTATACAGCATTTAGGCCGAGCTCTCTTATGAAAGCATTATGGGTCTCATCACTTATGCTTAAATCCACAGGGTCCCCTATCAATCCATAGACTTCAGTGCTGGAAGTAAGCTTGGGGTAGTGGTAACGCTCCGCAAGCTCTTTTGCCGATAATTGCCCCCACAGATTCTTCGCATCTTCCTCTACAGAAGCAAAGGTCACAGGATGGTTGAAGATAGGTCCTAAGATTCGGCTAATTTGCCCCTGCGCGCCCATGCTAATGGCAATTAGCTTTGAATCTTGATTTTTGGACCATACTAACAAACGCATTGCATCTAAAACGGTATTAGCCCACACAGCTATTTTATAAAAATAGGCGGAAATATTCTGCATCTCCTGATATAAATCGTCCAAATTTTCTGGCGTTCCTTGAAGATTGTGGTAGGAAAGAATCAATTTAATTTCTGGGTGTGAGCAAGAGATAGCTTGAATGACTTTTTCTGGTATATGGCTTTCTACATCCAAATAAGAGGGTTTTAAAACTGCTAGCTGGTGAAGATAAGCAATTTGAATCTCTTGAGATTGGCCAAATTCTCCTCCCTGAGATAGGCTTCTTAAGGTAAAAATTAAGGGAATTGAAAAAGTGGATTGTAGTTCTCGCAGGGCAATCTCATCTATGCTTTCAAAGCAATCCAAGCGTAATTCAATCGCATCTGCATACGGCAAAATCCGCTCGATTTGCTGATAGGCCTCTAAATAGGTAGGTCCTTTAATTACCGCACAGAGCATGATCCATCCATTCTACAGCTTGTTTAATCAATTCATCTTCAATGGGCACACAATAATTGGAGTGAGGGATAAAAGGATCCCCAATCTCTTGCAACATGACAAAGCGAGGCTTGCCATGACAGGATTTTTTATCTAAAATCATGGCTTGAAATAAAGCCTCATAGGAAATTCGCCTAGGTAACCGCAAAGGAAGAGCATATTTCCTTAAAATGTCCCTTATTTGGTCAAAAGAATGCTGACTTAAACACCCTTTTATCAAGGCTAAGTAACTTTCTACGAGTATTCCTATAGCTACAGCTTCCCCATGAGAAAGTTCATAATGCGTTAAATGTTCTAAGGCATGCCCAATTGTATGCCCAAAATTCAACAAATGCCTTTTTCCTCTTTCTTTCTCGTCTTGCTCAACCATTTCTTTTTTGATGCGGCAGCTTTCATAGATAGCCTTCTGAAGGATCGCAGACTCTAAAGCTAATAATCGATCTGAATGTAAGGCTAGGTAGCTGAAATAGGAGGCATCTGCGATTAACCCATGTTTAATCATCTCTACCGCCCCATTTTTAATCTCTTCTCTAGATAAGCTGCCAAGAGTTGACACATCCATGATGACAAGCTGGGGCTGGTAAATACAGCCAACCAGATTTTTCCCTCGAGGGGTATTGACACCTGTCTTGCCCCCAATGCTGGCGTCTACCATTCCTAAAAGAGTAGTGGGGAGCATGACAAGAGGAATTCCGCGACAATAGGTGGCGGCTATAAAGCCGGCTAAGTCTGTCACTACGCCCCCTCCTACGGCAAGAAGGCACGTGTCGCGGCCCAATCCCTTTTCAAAAAGCTGATTTTCTAAATTTTCTTTGGTTGCTCGCGTTTTATAAGCTTCCCCACTTGGAAAGGTGAATAAGGAAGCCTCTAATCCCTCCTTTAAAAGCATCTCTTTTATTTTTTCCCCATATAATGGGCCGGTAATCGTATCGGCAATAAGGGCGAATTTATGACCAAATGGCTTTAAAAACTTAGATAGGTCATTTAAAATATGTCTGCCAATTTTAATCTCATAATGGATCTGGGAAGCAGGAATGGAACAGGTTAGCTGATAGGTCATAATTTGGCGCACCTATTCAAAAGCATAGCATCCGCTAGCACAAGCGCTAGCATGGCTTCTACCACAGGAACCGCCCGAATCGCCACACAGGGATCGTGCCTCGAACCTTCTGGCAATTGAAAACTCGCTTCTTTCCCTTCAGTTGTTAAGGTATTTTGCCTTTGCATAATACTTGAAGCCGGTTTGAAAGCCACCCTCCCTACAAGTGGCATTCCGTTTGAAATTCCTCCTAATGCTCCTCCTGCGTAATTAGTGTCTGTTCGAATGCTTCCTTTGTCATTTTTAAAACGATCGTTATGCACAGATCCACGCATCGACACAGATTCGAATCCAGACCCTATTTCAAACCCTTTTGTAGCAGGGAGGCTCATCATCGCATAGGCTAGATTTGCTTCCAATTTTTGATAAATTGGATCGCCTAAACCCACCGGGACATTCCAAGCGACAAACTCCACGATCCCTCCAATGGAATCTTTTTGTTGCATGGCTTCTTCAATTAAATGCTCCATTTCAGGCGCAAGAAGGGGATCGGGGCAAAAAAGTGAATTTTTTTCAATTTTCACCCGCATCTCCTCGATTTGATCCCATTCAGGCTTTGCTTGTAAATGGCCGATTTGCTTAATGTAAGCCAGGGTTTGAATGCCTTGTGTTCGCAAAAGTTTTTTGGCGATGGTACCTGCCGCTACGCGGCATGCCGTTTCTCTGGCGGAAGCTCGCCCACCCCCTCGATAATCAAAAATCCCGTATTTTTCTAAGTAGGTGTAATTTGCATGGCCTGGTCTCAGTAAATCCTTGATAGGTTCATATTTGCTAGAATCAGCATCGCGATTTGGAATCAGAATACTAATAGGGGCTCCGGTAGTCTTTCCTTCAAATACTCCTGAAAGAATTTGAGCCTTATCCTCTTCACTCCGAGGGGAAGTGTAAAGGCGGCGTCCTGGAGCTCGAAGGGCTAAAGCGTGATGAATCTCTTCTTCTTCAATTTCTAAACCAGCTGGGCACCCATCAATCACCACCCCAATCGCTTTGCCGTGAGATTCTCCCCAAGTTGTCATCTTAAATAGGTTGCCAAACGAGTTACTTGCCATATTGGAACTCCTCATGATTTAAAATGGCAGCTGTCATTTCTTCCTTGTTTAGATTGTGCGCTTCGATTATCACATGGGCAGCGGCTTCATAAAGCGGCAGCCGCTTTTCTGAGAGCTTATAGAAAGCTTTTTCAGGCTCGTGTTGGCCTAAAAACGGAGGAATCTCTGCACAGCTTATTCGATTCCAAATTTCCTTAAGAGGCACCTTGAGATAGATTAAGGTCCCTAAATTTTTCAACATTTCGCTATTTTCTCTTAAATGGAATACCCCCCCTCCTGTAGCAATCACGCTTCGGCGCCGATTTTGCAAGGCTAACACTTGCTGCTTTTCAAGCTCTCTAAAATAGAGTTCCCCTTTGGTAAGATAAATTTGTCGGCAGGAAAGCACATTTCCAAATTCTTTTTTATACGCCGATTCGATCATTTCATCGGTGTCAAGAAAAGTCCACTTCAATTGTGCTGCCAATATTTTTCCAATAGTTGTTTTGCCACATTTAGGCAATCCACACAAAATCAAATTCATGCAAATACCTCAATGTTAGCTCCCAATTGGTTAAAATCGCGCGCGAAGGTGGGAAATGTTTTAGAAATACATTCTGTGGGAGCTAAAGAAGTTTCCCCTATCGCCCCCAGGCCTGCAACTATTAATGACATAGCCATCCGGTGATCATGGTAAGAATGTAGCTTTGCTCCCCTTAAAAAAGATTTCCTGGCAATCAAGCCATCTTCCGTCTCTGAAATGTCCGCTCCCATTTTTTGCAATTCAGCTGCGATTCCTGCAAGGCGGTTGCACTCTTTTTGTCGCGCAATGGCGGCATTATAAATCCGCGTTTCCCCCTCTGCAAAGCATGCTACAACAGCTAAAATAGTAATGGAATCGATAAAGTTATTAATATCTACAGAAATACCCGAAAGGTTTCCCCCTTTTTTAACATAGAGCGTATTTTGCACTGCATCAAAGTGAAGTTTTGCTCCCATTTTTTGAAACACCACGAAAAGCTCTTTATCCCCTTGAGGATCATTCATATCGATGTTTTTTATACAGAGCTCCGATCCTGTAATCAAAGCTGCAGCAACCGGAAATGCGGCAGAACTTAAGTCGCCGGGCACGGTGTAGACAAAACCTTCATAGCAAGTGTTGCCAAAAAGGCGATAACGCTCAAAATCGCAATTTTCATAGGGAATACCCAGGCGATCCAACCAATGAAGAGTCAAACTAATCCACGGTTTTTCTCCTGCATTTTTGACAAGCAATTCAATAGGCCCTTCCGCAAAAGCTGAGGCAATTAACAAAGCTGATATGGGTTGAGAATCTTCTCCTGACACCATGGCTTTTCCTGCTTTAATTGGCCCTTGAACAATGATGGGAGCGTACCCATCCCCCCGCATAGAAAAGGTGGTCGCTCCTAATTGAGAAAGGCCATTTAAAAGAGGCTGCATAGGCCTTTGATGTCGGATAGAATAATCTCCCGTCACCACAATTGGATGGGGGGCTAAGGCCCCAATTGCTGAGCAAAAACGCAAGACAATTCCGGAATTGCCCGCATGGATCACATCTTCCGCATACCTAATTTTTCCAGCTGTTCCGTGTATGACGAGATAAGTGGGAAAAACTTCAATTTTAGCTCCTAAGAGCTGACACGCGCCGATCATCGCTTGCGTATCGGGAGAAGGTAGGTAGTGGTAAACGATACTTTTCCCCTTAGCAAGAGCCCCAAAAAGGATCGCTCGCAAAGTATGAGACTTTGAAGGAGGGATTTGGATTTCTCCAGCCAAAGAGCTTTTCTTAATCACATATTGTCCCATTTTTGGCTCCTCTGAATCTTTTGCTCCTATTTTCCTTCGTCATCCAAATTAAACCAAGCTTCTTTTGAACAACTGGAGATTTTGATCCTTATTTGATAGAATTGTTTACTAAAAAATGAGGACGGGAGGGGGATATGAAAATCCAAGCTGTTTTTTGGGATTACGACAACACAATTCTTGAAACTGCCGAAGCGCACTGGAATAAACATTTTACTATTTTAAGGCGACATGCTATTCACTTGCCCGAAAAGTATCGCCAGCGTGTTTACGAAAACAATGGCATCCAAAATTGGGAATGGATGAAAGCGGAATTAGGATTGAATCTCTCCCAAGAAGCTTATCTGCAAGAGGTTGACGCTGAATTTCACAGCCTTACGAATCAATTAAGCATGCGCCCAGGCGTCTTGCAACTCATCGAATCGATTCAAAAGTTAAAAATCCCCCAAGCCATTATTACCAATGCCCGTCGCAATTCTGCCGAGCCTGTATTAAAGGCTCGAGGAATCGCAGCTTTCATGCAGTTTATCGTATGCAAAGAAGATTATGCAAGCCGAAAACCAGAGCCAGATCCCTACTTAATGGGATTAAAAAAAATGGCTGAAGCCCTCAATCAACCCATTCTATCAAAACATTGTCTCGCCATAGAAGACGATCCCAAAGGGGTGGAATCTGCACATAAAGCGGGCCTGATTGTGGTGCATCGCAAGCTGTATGAGAATGAGATAGATTGCCCCTATGCAGATTTTTCTTGTTATGATAGAGAAGATTTTTTAAAAACTATGCAAAAGATCCTTAAGTTCTAATCGCTGCAAATGTAGCAGAGTAGCCCACGCATAATTTCTTATGTTGGGATATTTTAGCAGCCAACTCAATCCTCGCTTTGCCCCTCATTTTTAGAGTCTTTGTAAATTTTTCCCACTCTTCTTGGGCGGGGAATTCACATTCAACCCTAAAATCCTCATTCACAGGGGCATGATAAGACACAGTACTCTTGGTAATCACAATTTCTACACGTTCATTCAATAAATGGAGATAGAGTAAACTCCAACATGCTAGAGTCGCTACGGCGTGTAGGCTACCTCCAAAAATCGTTTTTTGATGATTGATATTATTTGCCAAAGGGGCAAACAAGACAACTTTTTGCATCGTAGCCTCTTCTACTTTTATTCCCATGGCAAGGCTAAGGGGAATATTTTCGTGAAGGTAGGCTTCTACCTGTTTTTCCATATTCATTTCTTTTTTAAATAAGCGAACTTAATTAAGTAAACCTGTCCATCCAAAAAATATTTGACTTACTTAAAAAACATTCATATAAAGGATAATGAATCATAAAGAGGTTCTCTTTTAACTTTAACAAAAAAAGAAAGAGTTTTTGCAAAGGAGACTTATATGACAACCAAAAACAATTCTACTACCTGGGTAATCGTGGCAGATAAATGCCAAGCAAAAGTTTTTCACGTGGTGAAATTCCCTAAACTTGAGGAAATCGGATATATTGAACATCCAGAAAGCCGAGCTCGTAATCAGGATTTAGTCTCTACAGAGCCTGGGCGCAATTTTCAAAGAGGAGGAGTTACAAGGCATTCTTACCAGCAAGAAACTGAACCCAAACATTTAGAAGCTATTAAATTTGCTTCAGAAATCGCTAGATATCTATCTGTAGCCAAGCAAAAAGAGAAATTTCACCGCCTTTATGTGTTTGCTGAACCTTCGTTTTTGGGACTGCTCCGCCAACATATTGACCCTGAAATCCGAAAAATGATTGTCTCCGATTCCTCCATCAATCTCATAAATTCTACTATCGAGGCAATTGAAACACATCTCCTGGAAATTTGAGAATCTAAAAATGGGCCAAAAATCCGGCGTAAAATGTTAAGGCAAGGGCTGTCCACTCACTTAGAGGAATTAGAGGTACCCCCCTCTATTCCATTCATTGTGTCATCCATTTGATAGCAAAGTTCTCTTTACATTCAAAACCCTTTTCCGTTTAAGCATGGCAAAATTTAACTAAACCCAAACTGCATTAAATTTTTAGGACTCATGACTCCAAGACAGGATTTTTGCAACTTTTTAGCTTAGATTTCTTTTTGCCCCAGCTTAAAGCAGTATCTCACAAAAAAAATACCAGCCGTTATGAGTAAGACTCCTCCTCCTACTTGCATTGAAATATAAGGATATTTTCCCACAAATGAACCCGAAAAAAGTGGACTAATAATAAGAGCGGCTGCATTCACCGCGCTTAAAATACCTAAAGCCTCTCCCTGGCCGTCAGAAGATGCGGTCTGGGAAATTAAGGTTGTGGAAGAAGGCGTTACAAACGCCACAAAAAAGCAAATTAAAAACAAAAGGGGCCAAATTAAAGAAGCCAGTGAAACGAAAGGCATCATTAAAATGGCAAAGGCCGCCATTAAATTTCCCCAAAAGAAAAGTTTTTCGGTAGCTAAACGCTTCACAAATGGTCGAATGAATAGGCCAGTGCTTAAAGCATAGAAACACCCCGCTGCAGCATAGAAAAAACCCAACATGGGAGGAGTAAATTGCAATTGGGAAATCAAATAGACTGGGGTAAATTCAAAAAAATAGGACCACCCAAAATTATGCAAAAAAGAGCAGAAGAGAACCGTTCTAATGCCTTTAAAATACAAAGCTTTTCTTAAGCTACTAAAACCTTTATTCCACTTAAACTGCGGAGGAGAGATCGCAGAATGTGTTTCCTTGAATAAAAAGTAAACCCCTATAAGATTTGCCCCCATTAGCAGGAATGCAAAAAGGAAAGGCAGACTATATCCAAAATTAGATAATATTCCTCCAAAAAATGGCCCAAGGGTAAATCCGACACCTAAGGCCATGCTGTATAAACCAAAATGAGTGGCTTTTTCTTCCTTGCTGCTTAGATCGGCAAGGGCTGCTTGAACAATCGACATATTTCCCGCCGCGCATCCAATAATTACTCGAGAAATGCATAAGAGCCAAATATTGCTCGCTGTCACTCCCCAAAGGGCACAAAGATAGCCCACTAAGGCAACTCCTATGCTTATTAACAAGGGTTTTTTACGTCCCATGCCGTCAGAGATCGCCCCCCATAAAGGAGAGCTAAAAAATTGTGCCAAAGGCATCAAAGCAATCAGAATACCTAAATACAGCCCCCTTAAATCCTGGCTCATTTCTTGTGGTAAAAGAGCGAGTGCTTGATCAAAAAGCATTGCCGCAAATAAGGGATAAACCAGCCCTACACCCATATAATCGACAAAAGCAATAAATAAGGTGGTGTAAAGCGTATTTTTTTTAAAATTTACAAATAAAGTTGGTTGAGAAGAAGACATGCAAAACTCCGTTAAAATTTAAAATGGCAAAATAACGAAGGCGCCGGGAGAGAATTAAAACGAATAATAGATTTTGAGGAGGGTCTAATAGGAAACAGGCTGGAAGGCAGAGGAGGGCCAAAAGAAAAATTCAGATTAGAAAAAAATCAATTGAATGCAAGGCTGTTTATTTAAAATGGAGACGTTTTTTTTTCCTTGCCAGAGAAATATGGAAATCTTGGCCGAGCAGCTTGGAGCTGGCCCCATATTTCTCTCTTAATTTTTCCAATTCAGGAGATTCCACTTGTAAAACAGCATAGCTGGTATTTCTAGAAGATTGTAAGATAATAATTTTTTTTAGCTTAAAATGAAAGATTTGCCCAATTTCTTCTGGATAAACATGCTCATCTGCATAAAAGACACTGATATGGGCACCTGGAGAATCACTCCTACGGAAATAAGGGGGCATTCTAAACCCTTTCTCTTTGAGACCTAGCTTAGGAAAAAGGGTTCGAATATAAGCATCGTCGACTTTAAGGTAAACAAAACCATCCGATTTTGCTGCCAATCTCCCTTCCAAAGGCAAATGTTTATTGGCATAATCTACCGCAGCTTGCCAAGCAGGATTTTCCTGAATGATAGGATGTTTCTTGGACAAGTTTTCTCTTGAACATCCAACAAAAAAGTGAATCGCTAGAGTGAATCCTACAAAGGTAAGAATTTTAAAATGGTTCATGAGATTCCAAAGTAATATGATTCAATAAACAGCCTTCGCTAATCAAAATTTCTTCCCCTATAATCCGCGGAACATTCTCCTCCGCCAAAAATACGGCTGTGGAAGCAATATAGCTTGGCAGCCCAATTCTTTCAAGTACCGCTCGTAATTCTCCCTATTTCCAAAATCGCTTAGATCGATTGTAGCGATACAGATACTTTAACTGAAAGGAGGATAAATTTTCTGTTTGCACTTTTTGCTTAGAAAAGAGGGATAGGGACCAAATACCTTGCTAGGGGATAATCTAAATGAAGGGGGTCACCCCTCTGCTGTAATCCTTGCCACTTTTTAACTTATGCTTCATTTTGAATGATTTTCTTGGGGGGCCTTTATCACAAAAAATGAGACTAGGCCAAGAATAAAGGCTATCGCAGAGCCATACAGATAAACTTCTCTTAGGTCGATTTGAGCAAAGTTTTCTAAGGGGCCCACCCCAAAAGCTGCCATCCCATATCCAAGCAAATAAAAGGTGATGACCATTCCAGGCACAGAAGACGCAAGCGATTTTAACCTTTCACTCCCAAAGCTAATAAGTAGAGGAAGAAGGACAGAACAACCAAAACCTGCCAACCCAGACACCGTTATCGCCAAATAAGAGGCTCCTTGGGGTAATAAGGCAAGCGTTATAAATGCCAACATCGAAATAAAGGGAAATACTTGAAAGATGACCTCTTGCCGAAAAGCTTTTTTTGTGACCGCAAAAAAAACCCTTCCCAAAGTTGCCATTCCCCAAAAGGCAGCCAAAGCAAGTGACTGCAAGTCGTGGGAAGCCTGCATATGCTTTTTCATAAAAATAGGAAGCCAATTTCCATTTAACGTTTCTACAATCCCATACAAAAAGGCAAAAGTAGCAAAAATCCAAAAACGAGGGGAAATGCCATTCGCCATATAGTTTTTTTTCTTAAAATCTTCCTTTTCACCAGGTAGCTTTAAATGAAGGCTAAAAACAAATAAGGCCCCAAAACATACAGCTAGCAGTAAAGGCAAACCCCACCAACACCCTATTGAAATAGAGAAAGCACTAAAAAGAGGACCCACAGCCGTTCCAGCACCTGAAAGTGCATTTAGCATGAGAAGCATAAAATCAACCCGAGACGGATTTAGCAAAGCTGCCGTGGCATTAAGTGTGGGGGCCACCAATCCATATCCTATCCCCACCGCCCCTGTGGCAAATAACAACAGGGCATAACTTAACAAAGGGCAGTGCATAGCAAAAGGACTTGCTGCCAGTAAAATCATCGAAAGCATCGTTAACAACAACCCGCCTAAAAAAACAGCTTTGAAACCAAATTTGCCGCATATAAGGGGATTTATAGCAGAGAACACAATCGACAATAGCGCCTCTGGGATAAATAAGCTGCCATAGGCAGTTGTGGAAAGGTTAAATTCATAAGGGTCGGTAAAAATAGGGCTTATAGCAGGAAACGTAATCACTGCTAACCCTTGAATCAGACCCGCAAAATAAATAGCAAAAGTTTCTTTGCGCACCATGAGGCCCTTCCATTATGAACGAGGAGATTTTTATTCCTCCATTGGCAAACGTCTAGCTGCATAATTGGAAAATAGCTTTTTCGAAGAGGTTCACAACAATAACTCTACCAAAAAAGCCTCCCTCTTTAATAGAAGAATATCTAAAAAAAGATAAAGCCAGAATTGTTTTTATGCCTAATAAGCTAGATTACATTTTCCTTGCAGGCTAGCAGCGAAAATATAACGAGGAATTGAAAACAGAGATGGCTTGCAAAGTCGCTCAGGGTCTTCGAATTTATTACCTTTTCAGTTATTAGTGTGGAGGTAGGCTTAAGATTGCTTAGTGCATAAGAGAAACTCTCTTAAATAGTTTAGCCCCATACGCAAAATGGCAACTTGAGACGAGGATGGAATCAAAAATACTTAAAACCTCTTCTATTGCATTCCCTATCCTATCGACATTGAAGGAGAATCCAGAACTCTTCCATTCACCCCTATTCTATAAGAAAACCAGGAAATGAGCAGGCCTAAACGATGATGCACATAATCGCCCAGCTGGAAATCATCCATTTATTCAATGCCGGGAGATTTCTTTGATACCCTTGGGTGGATTGGGTAGGCTCTTAAGGCTTCTTCATAGGATTCTTCGAACTGGCTTTTAGATTTAAAGGAATCATGCGGATCCATCGTTCGATAAATTAAATCTCCCTGAGAAATTCGTGCTATTGAAATTTGGGGATCATGTAACCCCCTACCCTTCTGATCGTGATTGTAAATGGTTATTTCCACATTTTTCACTGAGAATGGCTTAACCTTAATAAATTTTTGGATCTCTTTATTTTCGTTTATTCCCTTTAGCAAGGTAGAAGCAGACTCTATTAATATTTTTCGCAACTCCTCTTTCGTAAAAGGATATTTTGTGTCAAAACACAGCCTCACTTCTTGGATATGCCCGCCAGGCATCGTAGCACCTTGACCACAAGATTTTAGGTTGTATTTTTTTTGGATAATTTCCGCTGTTTTAGCTAGAATGCAGCTCACAAACTTTTCCGCTTCATAAGGATGATGTTCCTCTCTAGGAGACATAGTCACCCCCGCAAAAATTAATAGTAGCACACACAAAAGGACTATTTTCATAAACTCTGTCCGTTACTTTAAAGGTAGTAAATAATATGTTTTTGCAATTTTTCTCGAAAAGTTGGGCTCCTAAACTCCTGTTTAAAGAAAGGAGGATCTAGCTGTAAATCAAGCTCAATAATTGTCCTTTGTTTCTCTTTTGGCGCAATCAGTTCTTGCTTCCATTGGCAAGCACATAGCTTACAAAACTCGCAGACCATCCTTGATTCATCGCATGGTTTTTAAGCCTTATCAATTATATCCCGAATGCCCTTTTTCTTTTTCCTTTTTTTTGCTCTTTCAATTTTAGCTACCATTAAATGCTAAAACTTTTTTATGGTTAATCTTTTTACCCTCTTTCCATAGGGACACTGCGGTAGCCAATTTTTTTCCGCGAGCAAGAAAGCATGCTTTTTTGGGTGGCGAGATTCCCTCTTTTTGGCTAACGCGTCTTTAAAGGCGACTATGCCAAGTGCATACTCAGCAGCTAGCTTCTTACTTTACGACTTTCTTCTCCAAGAAGTCAGGTGATTTTCTTCGGGGAATTTGGATTTTTTCATGTTCGCGCGCTTTTGCTTAAGGTTAAATTTTTACACGAACGTCTATTTTTATTTGGATAAAATTATGGGGAGCAGGCCAAAAGCTTGCCTAATTTGATTTCTTTTGTGTCAGACTCAGAGCCATGAAGGTTCTTAGATGGCGTTTTACAAACTCCTGCTCGTGGTAAATTCTTATGCAGCTTGTGAGAGTGGGGGTAGCCACTCCAGCAAGTCTTTAGGATATAGCCAGCCATCCAAAAGCTTTAGGAGCCAGATTTTATAGCGTGAAGCCCCTTTCTCAGTCGGATCATCGTTAAATAGGCGTATCGCCAATCATTTTTGGATCTTTTAAAAGGCAAATGGAGAAGAGCCTTTATGGGCAAATACCCAGGTGAAGGGATTTATTTTTGATTAAAAACATTAAATGACTTACTTCAGGGTATTCTCGATTAGTAATGCCATACTCCCCTTTGGCTTGGTATCCCAGAGATTCCTGGGCTTTTATTGCTGTATCACTTTTGACACAAGAAGCCTATCAATAATAGGCTTAGCGCTTAACCCGCGTACACAGGGTGGGCCCTATGATAAATTGTGATAGAATTGCCTTTCAAGGCCTGCTTAATACGCTCTATCTCTGAATCAAATCTTTCAGGCCGGCGCAGGTCGTAGTTGCCCCCCCTACCTTTTTCTTCATACAGCAGCTAAAATGCGCCCTGCCTGGAGGATCAGCGTTTAACTTAGCAAAAGGCTTTAGGTCTTCTTTACATTAAGGAAGTTAAATTAACCGTTTTGCTTTAATAATTATGGCATAATCATTGAAAGTATTGGCCATGAAAGCCTGCAGGGATTGCATGAGGGGCTCTAGCCCGCCCCAATTCTTTAAAACTTTTACCATCTAATATAAGCAAAAAAGAATCCCTAAGAACATGGTCCAATACCACAGCGAGGACAACCCCTTCATCTTCCTCTTTAGCATCGGGGGCCGCTACAAATACAGGCTCCCCTGCGGAACAACCATTTTCAGACCACTTTAGCCACTCTTTTGTGACCGTATTGAGCTTATATAAACCTTCACCATTCAGTAATTCTTTTTTATCTTCGCTCTTATCGTTAAAACCGGTCAAATACACATAGTGATAAGGTTTTCCATCTAACTTTTCGTTAATTCTTGGAAATTCGTTGGATTGAGGGAATAAAATTTCTGAAGCAATTTCGCCCGTTTTAAGAGAGAGAGAAAACCTTTCTAAGCGGGATTGATAGTTACCGCTAGGAGCCGTGTCAGAGTTTACATGCAAACTTTTACCGGTGATAATGCTGGCATCTTCATACGTTACCATGTCAAGGTGGAGTCTGTCATCTTTTTCAAAAGCATTGGCATGATGAAATGCAAAAAAGGGCTTTGTCACATACTTACCAATGATATCCCCATTTTGCCTATTTAACACGATAAAGCGGGTTCCTCTTTGTGGTTGCCAGGTAAAATTTTTAATAAAAGCCTGTCCCTTCACAATTAAATCCAGAGGCTTAACCACTAAAGGAAATTCGGTCAAGATGATATATTTTTCCGTGACTGCAAAACTATGCATATAGGCAGGCTCATCTACAGGGATCTCTGCAAGAATAGTCCTTTGAAAAGAGCCATCCATTAAGCCATAAAGGGTATAGTAGCTAGTCAAGCCAAATTTGATAAGATAGTTAAAGGTGCACTTTTGTTCTCCGTCATAATGAGGATGAGCAGATTCCCAACATTTCTCTTTTGGTAATTGGTCCTGGTAGTTCAGTACTCCCAAGGTATCCAAAGTCTGTGGGTCGAATTTTACAGGTAAAGGTATCTCAGTCAGGGCAATATATTCCTCAGCTAATTTGGCTACATTGACATTGGCATTTTGAATAGAGGGGTGTGAAGGGGAAATAAAAAAAGTTAGAAGCTTTTTAAATAGAGAGCGGCAAGGGTCAGAAGCAAACCCTGAGTAATCCAGTGAACCTTGTTCAAAAACAGTGCGATAAGCATCTGAACGGAGGAACTTGTTAGTATACCTCACCTTCCCCTCCTGAAAGGAAAAAGCGTGCAACATGGCGAGCCCATCAAACCAGTGTACATTACTTTGTCCGTTTACTGTTACATTGATAGGACCATTGCGCACTAATGTTCCTGTCAACCAAGTTGGGACTTTTCCTGTAATATCAAGGGGATGATTTGCAACTTCTTCTTGAAGCTCAGCCAAAACGTCGAATGCCTTCGGCTTTTTATTAAACGAGACAAACACCATAAATTCCCCTAATAATAAAAGAATCACGAGTAGAAATTTGTAAAATTTCATTATCAATCCTTGTTAAAGACATTTAAACCCTTTAAGTGTATTTTTATTAGTTTTTTCAATATTCGCCAACTTTTTTTAACCTTTTAACCAAACATAAAAAATATTTTTATTTTCTCTCTTTGTTTTTTAACCCCTTTCTAAAAAACAGCGCTGCTGCAAAAAATTGTGACAAGGTTCACACAATCAAATTTCCGTCCACTCGTGTATCCTTGTTCTCCCAATTTATAAGCTAGAACCACCTCCCACTCCCGCTGAGAGAATAAAACGGGCTTTAGAGGTAGAAACTACTAGCCCACTCACCCCAATCAACTTAGCTTCGCTCACAAAGGCAGGAGCATTCTTGAAGTCTTTTGGAAGAAACTCATTTTTCCTAAACCTTGAAGTCCGCTTAAAATAACAAGTCGCCAGGATTAAGAAACATTATAAGATGAATCCCTTTCGAGGAAAAATTTTGCCTAAAATTTATAATTTAGTTTTTATCCAATTCATGCAGAGTAATTTCACTTCGTCTGCTACTTCATCAAGGAGGTGTCCTGTTCCTGGTAGTAAATGAAGCTCTTTTGGATTTCGAGCGAGGCGATACACCTCTTCGGAGCAGATGGGAGAGAGGATTTTATCTTCGAGTCCATGGATCAAAAGTAAAGGCTGCTTTTGAAGCTGCTTTGCAGCTTGTACTGCACCCTAACTCTAGGTAGGCAAAGCAACAATACAAACGACTTGTGGGCATAAGCTAGCAGCTATAATCGCGACAGCTCCCCCAAGAGAATGCCCAATCAAAGCAATACGAGTGCGCCCAAGGATAATTAGCTTGTTAATCCCATAGATGACATCCTGCACACAGCTGAAGAGGTTTTTCGGATGTCGATATTTTACACGCAAAGTAGAAACCTTTTCCTTTTCATGGAGTAATGAAAGAAAACCTGGCATTCCATAACGTGCAGTAGGAGGAAAGTAGGTCCCTGCTAAAAAGGGTTTTAAGTCAGGCGTCATAAAAATGGACATAGGCCATCCCCCGTGGCCGGTCATTGTTTACACACATGACATATAAATATGGTCTAAATCTGGGCGTTCCTCACGGTCTACTTTAATATTGATAAAATGCTCATTCAATAGCTGAGCTATCCGCTCATCCTCGAATGATTCTCTTTCCATCACATGGCACCAGTGGCACGCCGAATATCCGATCGATAAGAAAATTGGCTTATCTTCCTGTCTTGCTTTTTCTAAAGCTTCTTCTGTCCAAGGATACCAATTGACAGGATTGTACTGGTGCTGAAAAAGGTAAGGACCTAAGGAAGAGGCGAGGTGATTTGTTTTTTTGCTCATATCCACCACCTTGCTAATAAAAAAAATAGTTTAAAAACTCTTTAAAATTTTACAAAAAGAAAATGAAAAAGCTTTCCCCCAGTACCCCAAGGTACTTGAAAACCACCTCTCCAAATGCTTTTATGTGTGAAGCTTTTCCACCCCCACAGCCTAGATAAAAAAGAGTTAGAGCCCTAATTAAGGAATTTATAAACCCTATCGCATGTGAATTTTTTTAAGTAAGTAATGGATGAAAAACAAAACAGACAGAGACACGTACAATTATGCATTTATCAAATTTGAGCATGTTATTAATCCAGCACGGGAAATAATCGCTTCATCAGACTTTTTAATTAAGATCCTTTCTGCCACTTGCCCCGCTTGAACCACTACCTCTTTCCATTGGTTTGACCAACATTTTAACACCTGATATCTAAATAGGGAAAATAGTCCTCGCGAACGATAGATAGGACAGAGCAAATCAGAACTACCTTCCTTATACAGTCCCACCATCTTTCCTAAAGGATGGAATATTTTAGTAAAGCGCCGCTCATTTTGTCCTGCAAGACGAAGGAATTCTTGTCCAAATATTTCATCATAACAATCACGATTTATTAAGTTTGTAATAAACCATGATCTGCCCATTAATTTCTTGAGCCGGCCGGTTAACTCACCTTGCCGAACAGAAGTGCATACTAAAATTTTTTGAGGCGAACTTCCATCTTCTTGGTCCAAATAAGCAGTTTTCCAACGCCAATGAAAGCAATATTTTCTTACCTTTCCTGTAAATGTGCTCCAGGCAGTTTTCGAAATGTGAAGATACAGGGTAGGTTCAACACTTTCTGAACGATTAGAATTTCCAAAAAATGAGATTTTATAGCGATAAACGGTTTTTCTGTTTCCCTTTAACACATCGTTATTTCCAAAAACGCCTCGTTCTTTAGTATAATGGGTAAATTCAGAATCATCGCCATAAATTTTCATAACATACGCTCCTAAAGGTTTTTCAAAGTTAAGTGTACCATATTCAAAATAAGTGACAATGATTATAACCGCGATCAGCGTTCTGTACTTGTGAATAAAAAGGGGCGGAAGGGAGATTATAGCTCATCTACCCAAAGCACGTTTGGCTATTCGGCATGGATTCAGAGGAAGATGCCTATTTAAAGATAGCTTGTACCATTCTAGAAAAAGCTTCAAGGAGGATCTGCTTAGAGTAGTAGAGAGAATTGAGGCATCGGCTTCTTCTGGATTGCCTGCGATAAAGTTCCTTCTAGGAGGATTCACATCTAATGAAGTTACAGGGCACCCAATGACACAAGAATAGGGCCGAGTATGCCCCCCTCATAGCCCCAATATAAAGCCATCACTTCCTCTGAGGCCTTATTAGGAATTTTGCCCATTATATTTTCTGTATAAAATTTTTTGCCAAAGTCGAGGAATGTCATGAGTTCCTGCATGGCTCTCATTTGGCGTACAGCATTCAATCCCTATTACCACATAAAGAAATACAGCCTTCCTCGTAATTTAGTCTTTCCTGCTGTTCGAAGAGCTCCTTTTGACACTTCATAATGTATTTAAGAAGATCAACAAAATATTTCACAAAAATAGATTTTGAAATCCGTTTTTGGGTAGCCTTCATCTTTTCAATATGATCACAAAGCAGCTCTACCTTCACTTTTTGAGGCAAGTGATAAAAATAGATGGCCGGCAGGCCTTCGATCAGTTTGCTTGATTCTTGTACCTCCTTAAGCAATTGTACTTCTTCTACTATTTTCCCTCTAAAAATAAAGGCGGCCAATATAATAACCAGAGCCAACATTATTAAGGTTTTATCTGCTTTCATTTAGGTTTTTCCTTTATGCGGTTGCATTAAAATTCGGTCAAGGATGGACTCCTTGAAAAACAATTGCCAAAAGAGAGTCATAAAAAAGGAATAAAGGGATTTGAATCATCATGAAAGTAAGTATCATCAGAGCACACCACCAATAGGAAAGACGCTTAGCCCCTTCAATCATTTATTGCTTGATTAGCTGCCTTTGATGGGATTTAGCATACCTTAGAATAAAAGTTGCGAGTGCAATTGAAATAGGAGGTGCATGGGAGCCAGCCTGTGGCTGCTCGAGGACTAAAAAAAATTGTTAAAAGTAGAATAGGCCCAACTATACCTGCGAGATACCACTTTTTGGCACGCCCTGGCAAACCTAATTCCGTAAAATTCCTACCAAAAAATAACATCCAGCCATAGGCCCAGCAATATAGGACGCTAATGCTATTTGAGGGATTGACCAAAGATACGGGTGCCCTTGGATAGATTCTATAAGTTTTTTATTATCCATTTTTTTTGTTAGGTCTCTAAAGGTGCCACCATTGTTGTGCTTTTTTCTAGGCATCTCTTTACTCGTATGATTAGAAGCGAAAATGAAATACAATTTTGTCTTAATTGACAACGGCTGTGTTGAAAAAATCGGTTTAAAAATTTAATTAAAATTTTCAAAAGTTTTTACTCCTTATTTCTCATGTTGCCAATCTTCTCATCTTGTTGAATAGAATACATCTGAACCTGCTTTCAACTTTCTGACGTTCAATCGTTTTTGAAAAGAATTGATCGCCAAATAAGCGTTTCAAACTGGAAAAGGCCGTTTCCACTAAAACCCGGCGATTATAGCCTGTCAGCTTTCCCCAAAGCGATCTAGCCTGTCGATCGCCTCCAAGACCTAATATTTCCAATATGGCTATATCTCTCTCATCGTTTTTGAACTTATATCTGGCATTCTTTGGAGGTAGAATTAAGGGTTTGGCTCCCTTCTCTTTGATGACTTTGCGCGCCTCCTGCCTATCGTATCCTCCATCGGCCATCACTTGTTTTGGTGAACGGGTTAGTTGGTCCAGTAGAGGAGCTGCCATTCTACTGTCTCCAACCTCTGAAGTTGTTGTGATTTCCGCTATGATTTCCAAAGTCTGGGGGTCTACTGCTAAGTGGGCTTTCATCCACTTACGAGGCCTTCTTTGCCCATGCACTTTTACTTTCCATTCGCCTTCGCCTACCACTTTCATACCTGTTGTATCAAGGATGACTGTTCGGCTGTGTGCGTGGGAGAGCTTACCTAACTTTTGAACACACTTGCACATCAGGGTGTAGTCTGGAACCTTGCTGCCTGCTAAAAGTTTTGCTAAAAAGAATTGTGCAAATCCTTGAAGGGCACGATATGCCAGCTTAAATTGAATTTTTAGCATGAAAAGATTCTCAATAAGCACATTCGAGTACTCGGTTGGTCTTCCCTTGGTAGGCTGTCATTTTACGGCTGGCTTGAGAAGTTTTGGATCTAAAAGAAAAGTTAGGCTTCCACGTTGAATGAGTTGTTTGTTATACTGTTGCCAGTTGCGTTCGCGCATCAGAAACTCCTTGGTCTTTTCTTTGGTCGGAAAAAACAAGGAGTTTCTTTTTTTCAAGGGTTTTTAGCAAGATCCTAGAGAGAATTTTTCAACACATTCATTGACAACTAACCATTTTTTCAACAAAATGCTTTGAGAACTACCTAACAAATTGCTAATTAAACCAATTACTTAAAAATACTCAATTCAAAGTTAATAAATGAATCCAATAGAACCTTACCAACCTTTTCAAAGAGAGCCTATTCAATTTCATTCATCATCTATAACTTCTTCGACTCAAAAAGAAGCAAAGGAAATCAAAATTGTTAGCAAAGAATTTATTTTCGATAATGCTCCTTTTCCAACCTGTCATGCTTCTACTATTATCGAAATAGAGCCAGGTATTTTTATGGCAGCTTGGTTTGGCGGAACACGAGAAAAAGCGCCAGACGTTGGCATTTGGACTTCAATTTATAGAAATGAAACTTGGAGTATTCCCAAAGAAACTGTAAAGCATGATGGAATGCCTTTTTGGAATCCTGTATTATTTAAAATGCCTTCCGGAGAAATCCTCTTATTTTATAAGCATGGCCCAAACCCAAGAGAATGGCTAGGATTTTTAGCTCGTTCTTTAGATAGTGGCGAAACATGGAATCAAGAAGAACATATTGTCCTTTCCAATGGAGAAAAAGGTCTCGGGCCTATTAAAAATAAACCGTTATTATTAGAAGATGGAACCTTGATTTGTGGAACTTCCGTTGAAGATCAACAACCCAATATCTGCTATACCGAATATTCAAAGGATGGTGGTAAAACGTGGGAACGCTCAGGCTCTATTGGACCGCTATATTTGAATGATAAAACTTATGGAATCATTCAACCGACTTTATTACAAACAAATAATGGTTTAATAATGTTAGGAAGGCCTCGTGATAATTTAGGCCATGTGTGGTATTCAAAATCTCTCGATCAAGGTTTGTCTTGGTCGCTAGTAGAAAAACTAGACTTCCCATCTCCTGATAGTGGCTTAGATGCTATTACCCTAAAAGATGGACGTCATTTACTTGTTTACAATCATACAAAGTCGGGAAGAAAACGCTTAGATGTTGCTATTTCAAATGACGGAAAAAATTGGACTCATATTTTAAATTTAGAAGAATATATCCCCTCTCCCTGTGATGTTATGCACGTGCAAGAAAAAAAGGAACCTATTGAGTTTTCATACCCCGCTGTTATTCAATCAAAAGATGGACGTGTTCACATCACTTATACATGGAATCGTAAACGCGTTTCGCACGTTATTTTAGAAGAAATATAAGCTCGAGATTTCAAAATAAAATTTAAAGAAAGAAAAAACTATATAGTTAATTGGGTCGAGAAGCTTACAAGAAAGGAGGTTAATGATCACTCTTGTCTTAATTCGTTGGAGGGCTAAACGAGCGCTATCGTTCTCGCCTTCTTGAATTAAGTGAGTTTTCATGGCCATATTCATATTTTTTGTAATGAACTCAGAAATCGCAGGCGCATATCCACTGAAGCTTGCAAGGGATATTAGCAGGGTAAACTTGCTATTTTTTTTATAGTCGTATCCCGTTTCCAGGTTCCAAATAGAAGATTTTACAGGAAAAGACCACTTTTCACAGTCCTAAAAGAGGACTGTGAAAGAAAGGACAAGAATTAGAATGCAATTCCATATTTAATATACATGAGAGGAAAATACATTAAATGGGTATGTTTTGAGTCCATCTACGGTGTTGGAATAGGCACATGCATTTCAATAAAATGGCTGTTGTCACCATTCTTTTCAAGTTCCTTACCAAAAACGAAGTCTGATGATAGTGTGCCACCGCCTTCTTTGCGATTAGTCAAAGTTCCACTTACTGTCAAACCAATGTCAAAATAAACAGAATTTTTTCGTAAAGGACTAAGATAATAATGACCGACCAAATGAGCACCCAGTTGATGGGCGTACCCAATAGTCGAAAAACTAAGGCCTGTGTCCCAACCAAATTGAGAATAGCGCTCTCTATAGCCGATACCAACATTAGGAATAAAGATAACGGGGCCCACACCCAGATAAGCATAGCGATATGCGTCACGTACATCACAATCAAAATCTGGAGCAGGAGCTGCGATATAAGGCTCGGGACAATAAACGTCATTCGCCATAAGTTGACAATAAGCGGAAAACGTAAAAGAAAAATTAGCTAAAAAAGCAAGAATCAGATATGTAATTTTATTTTTCATTTTTATCGCCTTATTTATTTGAATCTAATTTAGCGTGTAATTTTACAATCACAACGCTAAAAAACAACATAAATAAACAGACCTGAAATTATTTTTTACCTAACGAGATAATTTGAAAAATTTTATTTGTTTACAAGTCAACTAAGAATAAGCTGGTCTCTTAAGCTCCGCCATTCTTCAATAGATCCCCCAATCATGCTCACAGCAAGCATTCGGGAAGCACCTGCCCCATGGCTTGCAAATTTGTGCAAGGGACGCGGCCTGGCCAACAGCCGTGCCGGTCATTCCACTCTTCCTTATAGTTTTCTAATGCTTCAATGCCATTCGCCCACTTAGCCTCCTCAAACCAACAGCGGTTTAGGATAATGAAATATTTATGGTCGTTTTACCATGAATGAGGATTGTCTAGCAAATAATCCGGGTGGCGTCCTATCCTTGTTTCTCTGTGAAGAGAATAATCTTAAGAAAGATCAGAGAGTTTGATTGTTTGATTTTTGTTAAACTTAATTTATTTATCTGCATATAAGGCGCTTTTATTTTATAATCTAAGACATTTTTTTATTTTATAATTAGTTGAATTCCAACTAACGAGCTTTTTATGACTTTAAAAATTGATATATCATGCCCAATTTCCTTAGATACTTTTTCTGCTCCAGTCATTAGTCCTTGCGGACACACTTTTGATTTTCCCTATATTTGCCAGCATCTTGAGCACAAAGCTAAATGTCCACTAGATCGGAAACCTTTAACTGTAGAGCAATTGCGAAGCAATCCCATTATAAAAGATTTAACATCGGTTCTAAATAACATCGCCGCAATATTTATTTCAACGCATGAACAGGCTCCTACCTTTAAACACCGATGTGTCCTTTCGCGCGAGTTGCTTACCAATCCAGCAGTCTTGCCATGTCATGACGAACATCCAATGATATTCAATGAATCAAGCCTTATAAAGTTTAGCTGGTCTAGAATGAAATCTAAACTTGGCGTGGGAGCCGATATCCTTTTTAAGGAAAATGCTACGCTTGAAGAATTTGCTACTAATAAAGGTGTTATATCATGCCCTGCTTGCAATACAGAATACGAGCCAACTGAAATCATTAAAAATCAAGAATGGTTAACTGAATTAAAGCTAAAAGCAGCTGAAGAATATGTAGGATTTTTGCAAAGGTTGAAACTATTTAATGCAGCTTTGGCCAAACGTGTAGAAACAGAAAATCTAGATGACAGAAGTGTCGTAACAAGCATTCTTACATGTCCTATTTCTAAGAAAATATTTAAAGATCCTCTCGTGGCCAAGTGCGGACATACCTTTGATAAAAGTTCATTTGCCATGCCAGGAAAATGCCCTCATGACGAGGTTGCCTTAAGCTTAGAGGAAGCAATTCCCAATCTTCTTGTAAAAGATACTGTCGATAGATTAAATGCTAAAGTTTCTTCTATATTTTGCGATTTGCCACATTCCGAAGACATCAGCGGGACTTGGTTGTACTTGAAAAAAGGTTCATCCATAAAAAGGATTAAACAAATTATGCGACAGCTTGGATTCTACCAAGTAAAACCTCCATCCGCTCCTTTGTTTGCAACAGCAGGTGGTTATAACTTGAAAAAAGGTTCATCCATAAAAAGGATTAAACAAATTACGCGACAGCTTGGATTCTACCAAGTAAAACCTCCATCCGCTCCTTTGCTTGCAACAGCAGGTGGTTATAATTTGAATGTCTATGATTACTTAAACGATTGTTCATCTATTTTAGAAAAGGACCCAGTCATAAGACGTACAAATCGCTTAATGTATTAAAAGTAATCCATAAATAGTTTTAATAAAAGTTTTGGCTTTTAGCTTGGCGCTTAGAATTTAGCTTTGCTTTCCTTAGGTGTTCTTAGTCGTTATTGAAAGGCCTTCTTACCCGCTTTATCAAAGCCTATAGTATTACAGGCATGCTGCAAAGGAGTTTGCCCGGATCTAAATCAGACTTTTTCCCTGTCCCTTCAATTGTAAGGCAGCAACAAATATTAATTGCATGCTGCTGGATAAGCATCGCATCAAGCTCAAGCTTTTTCATGATTATAGCTTTTTTTTCGGGGGGGCCGTATATTGAAGAGCTTTTCACGCTTCCGATATTTCGACACACTTTGGCAAGGCATCCTCATTTTTCCTGTCACTCCGAGGGGATTTTTAGCTTTATAATTTTTCCTTGGTAGCAGGAGATAAAATGCCTTTCGAAAGCCATAACTTCCTTTCTCGTTCGCAACCAAAATGTCTTTCTAAACGTCTTATGGGCTTTACAAGCCGTATAAAGGCCCGATATTGCGATGCGACTTTCCGTTTTTGCTTGGGCTTTCTTCTATCCAAGATAGGATCTCTTTTTTCTTAAAGTTAAGAAAAGAATTTACAACGAAGTACAAAACGCCCCCATTGGATTGTGAACCCGAGTCAGATTTTTTGCATTTACGGGGAAAATAAGTTAGTTCCTGCCATTGATTTGGCAAAACGGTAGCCATGTTTGGAAACAATCAAAGCAAAAATGTACATAGAAAAATGGGGGAATTGAATCAGTTAAAAGCTTGGTCATGATTAGCAGCCTTTGACAGCTAGTGCCTTATTTTTGCTATCATTCGATAAAATGAGGGATAAAAGACGGAAAATTGCAAGCCAAAAAAACTGTTTTCTACAGGGAAAATTAAAAAACGGGGGCGGTTGGACGCATTCAGAACTTTGGACTTCTCTAAAATCATTAACTACTGTAACCTAAAAAAAATATTTCCTTAGGTTTAGACTTATGACCAATCTTTTATGTGAAGTTGCTGTTATTGGAGCGGGACTTGCTGGTTTGGCTTCAGCAGATTATCTTAAATCTCATGGCTACGATGTTAAGGTTATAGAAGCAGAAAGTCGAGTTGGAGGTAGGGTATTAACCTACCATTTACCTGACAATACACATTTTGAACTAGGACCCTTTTCTTTCGGTAATGGTGAACAACCCTTATGGGATTATGTTCACCGATTTGCGCTTCCAATTATAAAGCATACGCAAATAGAAAGAATTTTCTGGTTTAAAGATTGGACTGGAAAAATAAGTGAGAAAGGTCCTTTTCTTGAAGGGCAGGAACAAGAAATACCTTTATATCTTTTACTAAATGCCTTTCGTAAAAAATTAGAGGAAATATCTGAAGATATGCCTCTATATGATGCTTTAAGATTGGTTGGAGCTTCTGAAAATGCTATCGAATGGTTACAGGCTAATACACTGATTGGGTTGTTAGGTAATGGTTTTAAAACAAATTCAACACATGCCGTACTCACATTTTTAAAACAATATGATGATTCAACCTCTTTTTATGCTATAAAGGGAGGAAATGACCAACTACCTCAGGCATTTGCCAATCAATTGAAAGAAAATATTATTTTTAATCATCGTGTGCAAAAAATAGAACAATTAAAGGAAAAATGTATCTTAAAAGGTGAAACATTCACAATTGAAGCAAAAAGAGTGATTTTTGCTATTCCCCTCTCAGAAATGAAGAAAATTGAAATCAATCCCTCCCTTTCACTAGAAAAACAATCAGCTATCCAAAACATTGCCTATACTTTATGTGCTCGTATTTCAATTATCGCACCTTCAGCAATTTTTGGTGTTCCGCCTCGAGCAGGTGTTTTTTTATTTTCTGATAGTTTAGGTTGGTTTAGAGAACAAACATTATTCCAAATTGATCCTTATAAAAAAACTGTTCTGAATATAAGTGTAGTAGGGCATCAGGCTGAAAAGTTATCTTTATCTGAATCAGGATGGAAGAAATCTGTTGATGAAGCTCTTTCTAAGCTTTATCCCAATTGGGACCCAGAAAAAGCTGAATATCATACACATGTTTGGAAGGAAGGATACTCCTATTTTTCCGCAACTATGAGCGAACTACAAAATTCTTTGAAAAAAGTTGAGGGAAGAATTCATTTTGCAGGTGAACATACAAGTGATAAATTTTCATCTATGAATGGTGCTTTAGAATCAGGAATCCGCGTAGCAAAAGAAATACAAGGTTATGAAGAAATATAATGGTTAAATCTTTCCAAACAAAGACATAGAAAAGTTATTAATTTTGTATAATCTGGGTAAAATAGCATCAAGCACAGATTCAATCAAAACGAATTGGAGACCTAGAAACTGCATGGCATTTTTGAAGATAAGTTAATAGCTCATCTAGCTTTTCTTTTTTTATAGTTTGTCTTTCAATCCTAATCCCTTTGAAAGTAACATGTTTTTTTGTGCAGTCTCCAAAAAATAATTCTTTAAGACCACCCTCTCTTAAATGGCAACGTTGAATGAGGTCAGCAGGAGAACGGTCAGACACAGAAAAAGTGGAATTGGGAGCGGCTTTCATTAACATATCAATAAATTGATCTGTTATCTTCCCAGCTTGGATGTTGGATTTTAAGCAAAATTGTTCGATAGGTAGTCCCTTTTTCCATTCAATTTTAATCCACAATTCATTACCAGTTTTCTCTAATTCCATAGCATGAACATAAATCTCATCGTTGTCATAAACTTCAGTGTGCTGTTGAGGAGGCCTTCTTGGGATGCAATAGTTGCAATTCGAGGAATGCAAGAAGTAGGCTGAAGACGTGCGTAGGATTGAACGATTTTGAGTTCAATTAAAGAAACAATTTGCCCGACAACAGGAATTGCTTCTAGAACTGCGAGAACTAGGTGAGCGATTCGAGAATCCAGTTGACTTTGAATTCGAACCTGATAAAAGTGGCTTCGACACATGCCCCATAGAAGAGCATTTGTCAGTGTACAGTTTTTCGTGTGAGAAAGGCAAGTAAGACTTATGCAATAAAAACCTACTTTATAGCGAAAACACTATACCAATCATGGATATAGTTTTCCAACTAGGAATTATACTTTGCCTGGGAGTTTTTTTATTATAAATGGCTTCTCATGGCACGGATTAAAAAATTGATTATTGAAAAAGTAATAGTTTTTTTTCTGTTCATTTAACCATGTTTTAGGATTTTGGTTTTAGCCATAGTGGACTATCTTGGCTTCTATCGATGCTTGGGTTGTCTATTCTTGAGAAACGTTTTGTCCTAAACGTTGCTTCCCCAGCCAAGTTAGCATTCCTCATTCTTCTCCTTTTGACTTTTTTGCTGCAAAATGACGGAAAAATTGGCACCTCGTTCGCTTTGACATCGACGATTTAGAAACGTTAGGAAGGGCCTTAATTACAGAATGCAAGAAGAACTGGGTGCTAGGATTGTTACGGTTAACACAATGGATTGGGAAGCCCTTCCATTTTATAAAAAGCTTGGATATTCGGTCGAATTCACCAGAGAAGGTTATGACAAAAATTCCAAGATGTTTATGCTGAGGAAGGCTTTGTAGATATGTTTGTGCAAAAGGATTTCGACATCGATGAAGTGCCTCACAAACCATTAATGGCTCATTTATCGACAGTTGAAAAAGGGGAGCCTCGCGATTCCCGGGCCTGGTTTCTTTGGGAAGATTCCTGCCTCTGGATTTTCGGAACATCAGAAGACGGCTTTGTCAAAAGACTGCGTACCGAACCGAAATGCGCTGCCGGAATCGTGGAATACGACTTGGGAAAAGGTATTCTCAAACATGTAGGCATCCGGGGAATAGCTTCCCTGGCAAGCTGTGATAAAGATCGCCTAATGCGTTTTGTGGCTAAATACTTAGGAGAAGACAAACAAGATTGGAATCCTTGGCTCGTAGCAAACATTGTCGATCCGTTGGATGCCATGATAAAAATCGTCCCTCAATCAATTTTAGCTAAAAACGTCTCGTTTTTAAGACGGGACCGGATCTTGCTTCCTAGGAACTGCCTATGGGAAAAGAAGGAAATCGTAGTGGTAGGCAGGTCATGGAGTTTTTGGAAAGGATTGCAAACCGAGTCCAAAGGGCGTTACGCCAGTTCGTTCCGAATGCAATTTTTTTATTCTCCGCCCTTGGAACGGCTGGAATTTCTTCATCGCTTAACAGTCCTGAATGGTATATTTACAATAATATGATAGAAAAACAATTTCTCTCACCTCACTACATTATTGATTGCTTAAACACCAATTACGACATCGCAGTTAGTAAGCTTATATTTCTTCCTTTAGGGGCAGATATGAATGCGTCCGTATATAAAGCCGAGACGCGTGACGGGACATCTTATTTCGTAAAGCTAAAATGTGGTCATCACTATGATATTAGCGTCACAATATTAGCATTGCTACAGGCGTCAGGAATTCAACAGATCATTCCGCCTATCAAAGCAATAGATGGCGAGTTAACTCAGCACATCAACGATTTCACTCTTACTGTATGCCCGTTTGTCGATGGACAGAACGGATTTTGCTTAAATCTAACGGATGAGCAATGGATTGCTCTAGGCAAGGTATTGAGGCAAGTGCATGAATTTGATGTGCCGCCTTCAATCAAAGATCGGATCAGGAAAGAAGCCTATTCGGACAAATGGCGTGAAGCTGTTCGAGCGCTTGATGCTCATATTGAGGGGAACCCAACCGGTGATGAAACGGCTCTGAAGCTGTGGGCGTTTATGAAGGAACATAGGGCGGTAATTCACCGCCTGGTCAATCGGGCTGAGTCTTTAAGCCAAAAGATCCAGAAACGATCGCCTGAATTCGTGCTGTGCCATTCAGACATTCATGGCGGAAATGTATTGATAGATGGAAATAGCGCTATCTACATAGTGGATTGGGACGAACCTATTATGGCCCCCAAAGAGCGCGATCTCATGTTTATCGGTGGTGGTATCGCTAATGCCTGGAAAAATCTGCGTGAGGAAGAATTTTTTTACAAGGGTTACGGAAAGACAGAAATCAATAGGACAATATTAGCCTATTATCGGCATGAGCGAATCGTAGAAGATATTGCAGAGTACGGACAAGCGCTTCTTTTGACACCGGCCGGAGGAGAAGACAGGTTACAAATGTACAAACAGTTCATAGAGATGTTCGAACCGGATGGCGTGGTAGACATAGCATTCAAAACGGATGAGGGATTATCTCTATTTTCTGAGCGGATGGAAGAAAATGGATGATCTCGCTGATTTGTATCGTCGAAAGCTCAATCTTCCAAATGCTATTTTTACATACATTGATCATGAAGATGCTATGGTGGCTGCCGTATTTAAAATCTCGCAAACGGGAAGCCCTGATCTGATTTTAAAAATCTGCTCTCGAAACGGAGATTTTTTAAGAGAGTCTTATTTCTTAAGCCATTTTGCCGGCAAGATTCCTGTGCCGAAGATCATCCAACTTATAGAAACAGAAGTTGGACTGGATGCGGCTGTGTTGATGGAATGTGTGCAGGGCTATCTTCTTAAATCAAAAACACTCACTAAAGCTTTGGCATGGGAAATCGGTTCGCTTCTCGCCCGCATTCATCTCGAACATGCGGAAGGTTATGGAGACCTCACAGATCCATCCCATTTGAGCGATGATCCTCGAATTCCTTTTACGATCAAATTCGAAGAGGGGCTTGAAGAATGCAAAGGCCATCTGCCTGATAGTCTGCTTGAAACATGCAGACGCCACTTCGATAAAGATATCGATCTTCTTGCGTCCGCCGACGGCCCTTGCGTTATACACCGTGATTTCCGCTCGGGTAATCTTATCGCTTCTGATGGGAAAGTGCGAGGAATCATCGACTGGTCTTCCGGGAGGGGAGGGTTCGCCGAAGACGATTTTAGCCCATTGGAGTTCGGCGAATGGCCTGCAGACTGTAAAAGTTTCTTCTTAGAAGGATATGCCTCCATCAGAAAGGTTCCTGATTACAAGCCGATGATGCCTCTTTTGCGCTTAAGCAGAGCGGTTGCAGCAGTCGGCTTCACTGTCAAAAGAGGAACTTGGGAATCCAGAAACTTAAAGCTTTATCAATTCAATCTCCGCTATCTTGAATCTCTTGCTGCTAGAGGAAGAGCATGATGTTTACACAAAAGGATTTCGAAATCGAAGAAGTGCTTCGCAAGCCGTTGACGGCTCATTTATCGATGGTGAAAAGGAAGCTGTGTTCCTCCTCATGCCTTTTAAACAAGCGAGATATCGAAAGCGCGCAGCAAACCGGCTGCTTCAGGAAATGAAAATTTTGCTGTCGTAATTTTATTCGTCCGTGGATCGATATCATATTGCGTGCTGCTGGAAAAATCTGCATGGCAAAGGCCGCAATTGTGAAAGACCGTTCCTAACAAGTCGACGCCGCTGAAATCAGCTCCTTTCAATGTTGTGTTTGTAAAATGGCTGTCCTTTAATTTACTTCCGTTGTAAGAACTTTTTTTCATGTTCAGATCGGAGAAATTGCAATATTGAAGCAGACAGTTCTTGAAGTTCGCTGAGAAAAATTTTTTATCACACTTGAAAAATTCAGCTCCGGCAATCTTGCAATCCAAGAAGCGAACCTCGTGCAAACGGCAGCCATCCAGTTTGACGAGACTGAAATTGCAATTCGAGAACGTACATGAGCAGAATTTTGCACTTCTTAAGACAGCTTTAGAGAAGTCGCAGCTGTTGAAGGCGCATCCAGTAAAAGAGCATTTATCCAGATTTTTCTTGGAAAAGTTTTCCGACTTGATGGTCTATCCTTCTATATTTTTTTCAATTTCGGGCATTTATCGCTCCAAAAATAGGCATTGCCTCCCTCTTCCAATAGGAGCGAATGCCATAAAAAACTTGAGATAGGCAGGAATTTGTGGTAAAATAAAAGCAATAATAGCCTGTTAAAGGAGCCTCGTCCAGTGAAAATTTAAGTTTGAATCCATCCGTTCATTAAAAACAAACCAAGGATCAAACTTATGTCTCGGCTCTTTATACAATTTTCCCATCTTTTTAAATCTTTCGGCTCTTTTTCTCTTTTCGAGGATATAGCTCTTTCAATCAACGAAGGCGACGTTTTTGCTCTGATCGGAGAAAACGGGGCTGGGAAAACAACGCTTCTTCAGCTTTTGGCTGGAACAGCGCAAGCTGATTCGGGAGATTTCAGCAGAGCGTCCGATCTTTCGATTGGATTCCTTAAACAGGAAATCATTCTGGCCGATTCTTCAGTTGCTGTAAGGGAATTCATAGAAGGAAGTTCTCTTTCTAATCTCGAAAAAGAAATGGCTGCTTGTCTCGAAGACTCAAGCCGTTTAACGGAATGGGCGGAGCTGCATGAAAAATATGAGTGCTTAGGCGGATACCGCCGGATCCCGATTGAACAAGTGCTGCGCGGATTGAAGCTCGAGAGCAGCCTACTGGATCTCTCCATGTCGAGTTTAAGCAGTGGGCAGCGCGTGCGTGCAGCTCTAGCCCAAGCATTGATTGAAAATCCTAAACTTCTTCTCTTGGACGAACCTACCAACCATCTCGATCAGGAGATGATTCAATGGCTGGAAGCAGCTTTGAAACAAAGAGAGGGAGCATGCGTGATCGTCTCCCATGACCGCAAGTTTCTGAATGCTGCCTGCAACCGCCTGATCGAAATTAAAAACGGAAAGCTTGCCAGCTATAGAGGAAGCTACGATTTCTACTTGGAAGAGCAGGACAGGATTCTGAAAAGACAGCTGAAAGCTTACGAAGCTCAAGAAGAGGAAAGGGCAAGCCTGAAGCAAAAAATCAAGGCGGTTACCTTTTCCAAAGGAAAGCCAGCTCCTCCGAAAGACCGCAACATCATGGGGGCCTACGACAAAAGAGGCGAGAAGCATCAGAAGTCGCTGCAGCATAAGCTCGATGCAATGAAAGGGCGCCTCGAGGAAATCGAGTCCAATCTTCTTCCCCACCCAAGGCCCAAAAGCATCAAAGGCCTCAAATTTGGCGAATCGCCTTTGGCATCCCCCGTTGCTATCGAATTGGAACATGCGGGCAAGGCATATGGGAATAAAATCTTGTTTTCCAACCTCTGCAAGAACATCTGCAAAGGAGACAGAATTCTTGTCACAGGTCCGAATGGATGTGGGAAAACGACTCTTTTGAAAGCGATTGCTGGAATCATCCCACTGGATGAAGGAGGCATCCGCTCAGCGCCTACTGCAAAAATCGCTTTCCTAGACCAGGAAGTCGAGCTGCTGCCTATGGATCAAACACCCCTTCAATATTTTGAAAGCCGGTTTATCCTCTCTGAAGAAGACTTAAGGCGCGAACTTCATAAAGCAGCCTTGGGTGGAGCGGATTTGCTGAGGCGTCCATTTTCCACACTGAGCACAGGGCAAAGAAAGCGGATGATGCTGCTAGCCCTCGTTCTGGAAAAGCCCAGCATTCTCTTATTGGATGAGCCGACGAACCATCTTGATTTCATGACCTTGGAAGCCTTTGAAAAGTCCCTTCTCGAGTTCGAAGGCGCCATTGTAGCAATATCGCACGATGCCACCTTTATTGAAAAAATTGCTACCCAGGAATGGAAACTTGGAATTGGATAGATTTGTCGATTTTTTATTTTAAAAAATTCACTATAGGGCTTCTATCGGCTCGTCCTGAAAAGCAGCCTCCCATGTAATGAAAGTTCGGCCCAAGAAAACGAACCAGTCCCGTGTTGTTTAGCGGAAGCAGCATATCCCGCTCCGGTGTACGGTCGATCTGTTCCCCTAACCTTTTTAATCGTTCACTGAAAGTCTGGGTCTTCACCTTGCATAATCAGTCTGCAGGTATCCCTAGACAATTGCTGGGAAAAGAGGATATATGTTTCGACCATTTTTTCTTTTTCTGAAGTTGCTAATTTAGGAGAACATCGAATTTCTTCAATGATCGAATGATGTTTAGTGGGTGTTAACTCGATTAACATACATACTTCTAGATTGATTAACCAACCATAATAAGCCTAGATCGACTAACTTGAGCATATACATTTCATATTCTTCAATCTTCTCTTTTGGCAGATCCAGGCTTTGCAACCAGGCTTCAATTTCAGCACCAATGGGTATTTTGGAGAGTTCTTGTTGAAAAGTTTCAATGGCTTGTACTAATTGATCTTTGGCCCTAGGCTTTCTATTTTATGGGAAGCACTCTCGATATCATTTTTGGCAACAGGCAAACCTATGTCAATGATGCCTTTACCACCAAGGCCTGGAATGGCTGTACTACCGATATGCTCAATATCAAGGCATTCGTTGTTGAGAACATTCAGAATTCTTAATTTTTCCTTTAAAAATATTCCTGGAAAAAGATCGCTATTGGGTTTGTAAACATATTTTTGTTTCATATTATTGAATCACAATTCTTTTTTTAAAAAATACATTTTTGAGTTCTTTTGATAACCCTCACGCACAAATTCAATTGTATATCCAAGCTTTTGGTAGAAGGGTAAAGCTTCCCAATCCATAGTATTCACAGTTGCAAAGCTACAATCTTCCTGTTTGCCTAAAGTTTCAGCTTGTTGCATTAATTTGGTGCCCCAGCCTTTGTTTCGTAACTTACTACTTACCCAAAGCATATCTACATAAAGGCAACCGTAATAGGCGATGCCATTAACTCCTCCCAAAATTTCCTTTTGGCTATTTTCTATACTGAAACAAAAAGTGCGAATGGGATTTAGCCCTTTTACTCTTCCAGCCTCTTCGTTAATGCCATTAAATAAGATATCTTCACATTCGAGAGCGGATGTGTCGTTTCTTGGTACTAATGCAAAATCTTCCTTCACAAATTTTTCTCCAACGATTTAGAAGCATAGACTTCAATTAAGTTATCGATGTTATTAGATGGTTTAGTTCGTTGGAAATCAATACATAGCTGTTCATCATATGTTTTTATATGTTTGATATAAAACCCTACGCTTTTTAGAAAGTCACAGATTGAATCTTCGCTATGAAAGTACCTGTTATAGGTGTCTCCATTTTTTGAGGTGTAGGTGGTCATCCCATTTTTAGGATTATAATAACCCTCCTGAGCTTCCAAACAAGCTGCTGAGCGAACTATAACAAAAATCCTTCCAGTCGATTTTAAAATTCTATGGAGTTCTTGTAGAGCATTTTGGAGATCAGGCTTGGGGAGGTAGTGAAGAACTAATCGGGCATAGACAAAATCAAAAGATTCATCGGCGTAAGGAAGAGGTTTTGCGATGTCTTCAATTTTTACTTTTATCCTATCAGATAATGAAGCTTGCTCAATCTGATGCTGTGCAAAATTTGCACCTTCAAGCTCAATATTTGTTGCTAAAATATGTCGATTTGGAAGGGCTCTTGCCATTCGAATTTCCGCTATTCCTCCTGTAGACATACCGACACTATAAATATTTTCTTCCTGATTAGAAATGAGTGATAACCCATGATTTTCGCTATTAGAATTCATCGATTTAACCTACATGAATACGTTGTTTTAGCCAGGAGCCTTCTTTCAAGTAAAATTGGTACCGATGGCTCTTTGTGTATTCGCTTTCCAGATGTAACGCTTCCCAAAAAGAGGGAACTGCACAAGCTATCCTAAATGTATTAGGAGTTTCTTCTGGAATGATTAAATCATCAAACTCGCAGTAGGCTTCTTCTATTTTGTGTTTGAGATCATAAATTTTCTTTACATCAGAACGTACCATATTCCAGTATCGTTTAGCTGTCTCATATGCAGATTCTGAGGTATCAAGAACTAGCTGAACTGAAACAATAATTTGTAAAAGTTTGCTTTCATTCACGATATTGATAAATATTTGCGGTTGATTTACAAATTCTTTCCATTTGTTTGACCCTGTGTGAGTAAGGAGAATAGGACAGCCATCTTGATTAAATTCATAGATACGCATTGTGCGAATACGTGGACAGTGATTTTGTATAGTAGCAACTGAGCCAAATAATGGCTTTTCTGGATAAGCGAAGAGATCTTTAAATAGTTCGACAAGCTCTATTGGCAAATAAAGTGTGTATTTCATTGAAACCTTCAAAAAGAATTTTAATCCTTATTAGATTTTGATTTTTCATTTAAAGCTTCTTGAAATTCAAAAAGAGTGTATAAATATTGCCCATTATTATCCCCTAAAGCAAAAGCAAGCACGAAATCGTCAGTATTGGTAAAGAGAGCATCCGGCCATCTCTGAATATTATCAGGCAGCCGAATACGAGCTAGGGTTAGATATGGACGATACAAGTTATCACTATCATCAAGTATAGTAAAGCTTGACTTGAAATGCAGTTTAAATCGTGCCAAATGAACTGAATTGTCAGGAATTAAACAGGATTAAGTGTGAAATGTGCAAAAGGAGTGGAATCCTGACAAAAGTTCTGAGATAATGCCATGTGAATTATGTGTATGGCGAGTATGCCAAAACAAACCCTGTTGATTCCAAGCGAGTTAAAAAAGTGGGGCAACTTGGACTTGAACCAAGGACCAGCGGGTTATGAGGGAGGGGGACTTCGCTTATATCCAGTACCATCCAACCTAAATCAGCTCGATGATAGCCTATTCTTGAATGAAAAGTCCACCGGTTTTTGTTGGTTAGTGTCGGTGCAATATACAAAACAGTGCACTTTTTTGCACCGCTGAAATGAAGGTGTGTTAACTTAGATTGGCGATTTTTTCAATTTCCGCTTTGAGTTCCTCGTCGGATACTTGAGCATCTGTAAATTCAACTATTTTTTTAGCAATTTTAAAGACAGCTTCGACAAGATCGGTAGAGACTTCTTCGCGGCTTACTTCCACTTCAAATGAAATCTTAGGGGCGGAAATCTCCGTTGCTCTAAAAAAAGGCACTGGATGGTCTAGCGGGAGATAGACTTTTCTACATGGAATTCGTTCATAAGTGTTTGAGATAAGTATTTGAATTTTGAATTCGCTCGTCTTAGGGCATAAATCCGAAGCATTGCCCTAAGAATCCCACCGCACGATAAACAGTTAAAAATGCTTGTAGAATTAAAAATGGCTTACCAGATCTATTTGTGTCATAAGCAGAGGTTAGCTCTTCCCGATAGGTTACTAGCCCTGAGACCATCATACCAAAAACTGAATCCAAATCCCCATCAGCATAACGTTTGCTAGAGGCAAGGATAATGCTTCCGCCGCTGAGATCATATGATCCCTTTCTGATCTCAAAATCGGGGCAAGGAAAGGACCAACCTCCATGGAAGAAACAAGATCTACTTAATTTACTCTGAAGGGTTTTAGCATCGAAAAGATTTTTTTCATAATTAGAGGGATGAATCACGATCTGAAGAATGGGATCTGACAAGGGCGGAAGTGTTGTAAGTTCTTTGTCAAGTAGGTCCTTTTCTCTTTGCCAATTTTGCAGAGATTCGCGTTTTGCTAAAGGGTCAACTGTTTTTTCCTGAGCATACCGGCCAATCAAAGCACTGATAGCTGATGTAAGTTTTCCCCCACTCTTTAGAACAGCCCTATCGATTAAATCAGGCATGTCCTGTTCGGTCGAAATCTCGCAAGTTTGAGCGCTTCCTGTTTTACTCCTAATATATATAGCACCTGAGCGCAGAATCAGCCCTTTCTCGCCGTTAATTGAGAGATTTTTTGAACAGATTATAGGTATTTCTGAAAATTCCTTTACGTGAATGATGATGGCTTTTGTACCTTCTGGGGACATCCCTGAATATACGCTAAATGTTGGTTCAGGCTTGCCATGTGATTTTACTTTGTCATGCACTTTGGTACCATCGAAAGACTTGATTATTTCGTCACTGCAACCTACAGCTTCCTTTGTTCCGTCCTTCTTTCCAATAATAATGAAACCGCCTCCTTCTCGATTTGACATGCCCAGTATATCTTTTATGAGACCATAGACTTGTTTTTGGGAAGTTGAATCCAAAGAAAAGGGTTCTTTGAAATCTACTCTATCTTCAGGTTGATCCCAAAGTTCTGCAAGTAACGCATCGTAATCAGTCATAGCTAAGCTCTTGTCAAGAATTGTCATACACACCAAATTTGAAGAAATCATCCGGGATTATATCATTTCTTTGTTTCTTGATTGATAAGTAATGCGCATTTATCGAGTAGGCTCGACGAGCAACATAATTGAATAGATCAACGCCTCTCTGATTTCACTTTGTGTTAGATTCTTTGGACGCTTTATCCAAAAGGCTAACAATAGCCTTTTCGGGAACCGGCTTGTAGTTCCAGACTTCTACACAAAGGTTCAGTTGGTTGGAGATGATTTTACTTGGTCTTTTATTGTGAACGTGACCATGCAATTGAAAGTGGTTTGGAGGGCTTTCTGTTGGGATATAGATTAATTCAACAACATGCCTGCCAATTTTCAGGAAGGCCGATTCCAAAACAATGGCAAATCCTACGCGATGCATCCAATTTGAGTTTCGATCATGGTTGCCTCTAAGGCAGACTTTTTGACCGTTCAGTTGTGTACAAATTGAATGAAGGTGATCGGCATCGCCTAAGCCAAAATCCCCGAGAAAATAGACCTGATCATTCATGCTAACGCAATTATTCCAATTTGCAATTAGGCTATGATCCATCTCTTCAACTGTAGCAAAGGGACGATTTGCATATCGGATGAGGTTTGTGTGGGAGAAGTGAGTATCAGCAATAAACCATTTTTTCATGGCTCACCTGATTCGCAAAGACTCGTATTAATTTTCAACCAAGTGTTGATCAATGCTATGACGTCTTTGATTCTGTAAGGAATCTTGTCTTTTTTCGAAGAAAACGTCTTTTCATGGTAATTTTGCCAGGCAGATTGCAGTACTTCTGCTGCTTCAGCATCAAGTTGAATGGGCAATGATTCAATCTGTGTCTGCCGATGTAGAAATACTGCTTTAACTACTTTTTCGGTATAGCCTCTATCCAAACAACCCTCTAAAGAAATTAGAGAAATAAGATCGTGAAAATCTTTCATTCGCGAGTTACCAATGCCTCGATGCACAACGGTTTCGAGTTTCTCCGCAAAAATAAATTCCTTTGGGTAGGATCGTACCTGGATTTGACTTTCAAATAGAGGGCCTTTTGATGTAGCTGTTAGGTTCAGTGAATGGCTAATAGGCTCAACAATATCACCAAAACCTAGATCGATTTGAATATAGGATTGCGGACTACCTAATTTTGCTAATAGCAACACCTCTATTCCTGTGTAGTCCATGTGGGGATGTGGTAAATTGCCGATTTTGACTTTTTCAAATTCAAACCCATCTGAAAGGCTGATGCGGCAAATATCATCAAAAGCTTTTCCAAGAAACTCCTCGCTATTTTTAAGCCGTTCAACAAGAAAATCTAAGTCTTTGGTTTCTCTCCCTATGGGAATGTACCTTGCTAGAAGAGTTCCTCCTTTTAGAATGAAATTCGTCTTGTACTTGGATTGACAGAGACGTGCCAAAAAGCGTTCTAAAATCAGATTGTGCCAAACTTCTTCAAATGTTAGATCTCGTTCTTTTGCAACGACTTTAAGCCTCTCTTTCAAGGATTGCTTTAGAGATTTGTTCATGTTGTCAGGGCCATTACATAAGGGTAAATATTCATACGCAGCTTTTTAGCATATTTTAAAAGTTTTTCGAGATTCGGTTTGGGCTCTCTTTGCTTTAGATATGCCTGCAATGCTTTCAGGGCAATTTCATGACTAAGATGTCGAAAAGCATCTACAACCGTCCTCTCCCTATCAAATATTTTCAGACGATCTTCTCCCACTGTGATTTCCGTTTGTCCCAATTCGATATTTCTCATGCGAATGATACGCGTCTTGGGTCTTTTTGGACTCTTTAATGCATGGGGTACAGCAATCCAAAACTCTCGCATGATTTGATCGGTTAAACCGTAATAGCAAAGAGCGGAGATGAGACAGATCACCCCATTTGGTATGCTCATGGCTACTAGGGCAAGATCTTCCCATCGGAAATCAATATCTACTTCAGCAGCTCCTCCTTTATAAATACCCCGGCTGATTCGCTCAATAAGTCCTCTTTTACAAAAATGCGCGAGCATACGAGGAGGAATTCCAGCCTCGCGAGCTTCATTTGCCGTAAAAACCGCCCTTTCGGCAAGCCTTTCAATTATCTGATCATATTTTGACTTTCTCATACCCTACGCGTAACACAAGCACCCAAATATGTCAATTGGGTTCTTTTATTACATAATAGAGAAGCCTATTATCCGCATTGATTTTAATAAGCAAGGGTCTTTGTTATTAGCGTATTAACTCAGAAAAATCGTCCTCTAGGCTAATCGGTACAGAATTGCCTTTTAGATGGGCTGATAAGAAGCTTTCAATTGCTGCAAATAGTTTTCGTTGATTTTTAGGTTTCGCAATAACATGACCTTCATCTAAAAATACTACGTGAGTAACAGGCAAGTGATGCTCTCGCATAATTTGAACCATTTTTTCACCTTTACATTCATCAAGATCATTAACTCCATCAATAACCATCAAAGGTTTGGTAATCTTATTAATATGACAAAGTGGTGAACGGGATTTTAAAAATTCTTCTTCTTTGCCAAAATATCTATGCCACCAAGAGCTTCCTACTCCCGACATTTTACCTACCATTTCAACTAGATCAGTTGGGCCCGCAAGGTCAATTCCGCAGCAAAATTCATCAGGCGTAAATATCAATCCTGCTAAAGTATTATATCCACCAAAACTATGACCCATAATCGCTACTCTTGTAGGATCAATATATCCTTTCTCTATTAGCCAGTTTTTTCCATCAATTAGATCTTGAGATATCTTGCCTCCCATCTCTAAAAAGCCAGCGTGCATATATTTCTTGCCGTAGCCACTCGAACCTCTGTAGTTTACTTGAAGAACTGCATATCCTCTATTAGCAAGTGCTTGGACCATAGGGTTAAATTCCCAATAATCTCGAGCCCAAGGTCCTCCATGAACAAGAATAATTGCGGGTAAATTTTTTGCTTCAATAGATTGAGGTAATGTCAAATAGCCAAAAATCTTCATTCCATCTTGAGCGCTGAAATTTATTGAAGTAGTGTCATTCAATAAGTAATGGCCAATGCTTTCATTCTCACTAAATAGAGGCTCAACAGCTTGTGTTTTCACATCGTATACAAAATAGTGAGGTGGACACTTATCTGATTCGTGAAGTACAAGCCATACATGGCTTGATAAATCTGTTGCTAAAATTCTAATTATACCTGGATAAAGGTTTTGTAAAACTTTCAAAGCCGTAGAGGAGTTTGGATCGATAGCAATTTGTTCGAATTTTTCTCTTATAATAGCTGCAAATTGAATAGTGGAATTTTCTTCTGAAAAGATATTTGCTGAACAAAAGTCATATTGAGGATCTTCAGCAAGAATTTCATAATTTCCTGTATGCAAATTTACTTTTAGCAAACGGACTGTGTCATTCTGTAAATCAGAAAGTAAGTATAGTTCTGAATTATCCTTAGAAAATCCTATAAAGGGGCTTGTAATTCCATCTTTATTTCCATCTCTTCCCTTGCTAATAAGATGTCGCCAATTTTTATTATCTTTAACGGTTATGTGCACTTGGTTATCTTCGGTTGTAGATAAGATGCAGGAGAGGTTAAGCTCATTATCTATACCCCAAAAAGCTACGTTACCAGGATTCTCCGAGTAAAGGGTCATTTCACCTGTTTCTAAATTGATTTTATGAAGACCCGGGCATTTATAATTCTTTTTTTGATCTTCATTAAGATTCATGGGAAACAATTGAACAATTATATTATTCGGATGCTGGAGATGGTAAGCAATAATTTTTGTAAAAATATTGTTTAAAGGGGTGAGGTCTTTAATTTGTCCTGTTTCAATTTGGATTTGATACAAATGGACATTAGCATTCATATTCTCATCATTGGCAATCAAAATATATTTGTTATCGAATTGCCAACGCATTTCTCTAATTCCATCTGAATTTTTATAAGGAATAATTTTTTTTACATTCTTAGTGCTGAATAACTCTTTAATCCACAAATAAGAATTTCCAAATTCATCTGGGGCTACATACGCTACAAATTGACCATTCGGAGATAGGCTTACACAACGCTTGGTTTTTTGTTGAAATAAGACTGAACGGGGTATAAGGCTTGAAACACGTTTTTCATTGTTGGTAACTTGATTGCTAAAGGCTATACACGGAATAAGGATTAAACATGAATAAATTAATTTATTTATAATTTTCATATGGTCCTCTTGATGCTTTTGTTTAGAAAATGAATATACTCATGAAACAAGTTAATTACCAGTACGTTATGTAAAATTGCACTACTTCATTTATATCCATTGTTTAGCTTCCTTATTGGAAGCCCCATCTTTAGCTGCTAGAGTAGCAAAGGTATGACGCAGATCATGAAAACGGACTTGGCTAATACCAGCTTTTTTCAAAGCGACATTCCAAGACTTTTTAGGATCTAACCGTCCAAATGCTGTACGGCTTGCAAAAACTCTTAATTTATGTGGATCACGTGTTTGATACAGTTTTCTGAGTTCTTCGATAACCGGATCTTCAAGAGGAATGCTTCTTGGTTTTCCATTTTTTGTCTCTTTGAGGTATGCCAGCTTATTTTCAAAATCAACATGTTGCCATTCAAGATTGAGTGTCTTGCACCAGTGGTAATAGCTATAAGGACAATGCAGTAAAGATAAGGAGAACGACTTTGTTGACAAGCATCCAGCAATCGATCTGTTTCATCATCACTTAAAATTCGGTCTCTTCCCGGATTTTCCTTGAGCTTCATTAAATGCATGCAAGGACTCTCATGAATCCATCGAAGTTGCTTAACCGCATAGGTAAAACAAGCTGAAAGACTTGCTAGATAACGATTCACAGTGCTTGAAGTGCGTTTTTTGCCTTGATGGGTTGAAGTTTCAAGTAAAACTTGTCTTTCCTTTCCTAGGAATTCGGAGGTGAGATGAACGAGTGCATATTTGCCAAATCGTTCACGCCAATAGTTTAGATGACGCAGAGTATCATCTGCTGAACGATGATGCTCGAGCGCTCCATCATTCACATATCGATCAACTAAATCGTTAAAGGTATATTGTTTTTTGTTGGCCAAATTTGAATTGACCTTGCTTGATGCGATTCTTGGTTTCCTTTTCCCAATCTTCTGCTTCTTGCTTACGCTCGAAAGTTTCACAGATTGGAGGGTAACCTTTAATACGAATGACGGCTCGCCATGTGTAGCCATTCTTGAGCTTTCTTTTGAAAATAGAAGTAAACCACCTACCAAAAATCAATTGTTTATTGATTCAGGTCGGGTGGTTCTCCCTCTTATGCAGGGACCGACTGGTAAAATTGTTTTTCAGTGCACCATTTTTGCACCGTTTCAATTATAAGCGCGATGTGTAGCCTATCTCATAGCGGTGGTTTTTTCACTTATTCCCTAGTAAATCAAGGGTTTAAAAAAGTGGGGCAACCTGGACTTGAACCAGGGACCAGCGGGTTATGAGTCCGCAGAGTTCCCTCACTTCACAGCAGTTATTCACTGCTCACAGCAAAAGGATAGCATGAACATAGTCTAAAGTTCAATTGTCAAGTGATGTGATTTGTTAATGAAAATAAGGTGGTACTGTGCCATCAGTGTGCCAGCAAATTCCTGATTTCAAAACCTAATAATTATTGCGTTGGCGGTTTTTCTTAGGTAAAATGCTTCTTCTGATTACTCGTATTGAATTTCTCAAGGACATTCTTTTTGATTAAATTTCTTACTCTCACGATTATGTTTACAGGGAATTAGCTAAATATGAAGCAAATCATCAGGCATGGGGCTTATGGAATTGTAATTCAAGGCTCTAAAATTCTTCTGACTCAGAAAAAATCAGGACCATATAAAGGGTTGTGGGGTTTGCCTGGAGGAGCTATTGAATTTGGAGAAACGCCAGAAGAGACTTTAAAACGTGAACTGATGGAAGAATCTTGTATAGAGGTCTCTAAACTAGAACTTTTAACTGTCGCAACTTCTACTGGTAATTATCACGATAACGATATTCCATACAGTTTTCATCAAGTGGGTCTTTTATATAAAATATTAGATTGGAAGGAACGATTTGAAGTTTTACCAGAAGAGGAAAATTATTGGTTTGAATTAGCTAACATTCCTCAAAAAGAATTAACTCCTTTTGCTCTTCAAGCAATTTCTATTCTGCCACAAAATCAAGTATGGCGGCCTCCTAATAAAATTCGAGGTAAAGTCATTGGTCTTGCTAAGCATGATAATAAATTACTTGTTTTTGAAGTACTTGATGACCAAGGAAACTTAAAAGGATGGTGCCCGATTGGAGGTGGCATTGAATTTGGCGAAAAAGCAGAAGATGCTTTAATTCGAGAAATTAATGAAGAACTTAAGTGTAATGTCACAATCACAGGAAAACCTATAGTTTACGAAAATATTTTTGAACATCATGGCAGTATAGGTCATGAAATTATTTTTGCATTTCCTATTAAACTCAGTGAAGAAAACATTTATAGTAATACTCGATTTCAAATTCGTGAAGAAAGAGGAAGTACTCACTGGGTGGAATGGATTCCAATTGAAGAGTTTGAAAAAAGTGAAGCCATTTTGTTTCCTTCGATATTAATAAACAAACTTAAAGAGTTGTCATAAGTTGTGTCACAAGTTTGTCATAAGTTGCGACAGGAATTTGTCACAAGTTTATCATATAGCGGCGGTCATTGGTTGAGCCTTCTACCTTTAAAAGCCCTATTTCAAGCAAATGTTTTAATTCTCGTTGTAGGGTTCTTTTACTTGTTTCAGGAAAAAGAAGTTGAAACTCTTTAATAGAAAATCCTTTTTCATCTAGAGCTTGTTCAAGAGCTCCTTTTTCTCTTTTAGAAAGTTGATGTTGAATGCTCAGAATGTCTAGTTTCATCACTTGTTGGCCACGATTTTGAACTTCCTGTAGCTGAGTCGCTAATCCATTCACAAAATACTCTAACCAAGAAGTCATATCCATATCGTTTTCTCGGACGGATTGAATCGCTTTGTAGTAATTTGAACGGTCTCTATCATAATATTCGCTAATCGTAAAAAGGCGTTTAAAATCATAACCTGTTTTGTAAAGATAGAGTGTTGAAAGCAAGCGTGCTGACCGTCCGTTGCCATCTAGAAATGGGTGAATGTGTACAAGCTGAAACTGAGCTATTCCAGCAATAAGGACAGGGTTAATTTCTTGCTCAGTTTTTAGCCATTCTACTAGCTCTGTCATCATAAGAGGAACTTCAAAAGCTGAAGGCGGGGTATAAATAATTTCCTTCGTTTTAGAATTGGCAACGTAGTTTTGTATCTTTCTGTATTCCCCTGGAGTTGCAGAATTTCCTCTAACACCTTCAACAAGTCTTTTGTGAATTTCTCGAATGAGTCCTTCTCGTATAGGCTCTCCACTACCTAAATAATCTGCAACTAAATCAAAGGCTCTCTTATAGTTCAAAAGCTCTCTAACATCTTCAGGGTCAGCATTCTCTATTTCATGTCCAGTTAAAAGTTGTTCAGATTGGTCCAGGGTTAGGTGAGTACCCTCAATATGTGTTGTATAGTGAGCTTCTAAAATTAGAGTTTTAGCCTGCATTTTAGCAATCCATTCATCTGACAGCCGTGCAGCTTCTAAAAAACCCCTTGTGCGCTCTATTTTTACAAGTGCAGCGGTAATACTATTTGTGATATTGAATTTTGGTAGAAATGGCATGGCTCTCATCTTGTGACATTTTTAATAAAATTATGTCATAAGATGATGCGGTTGTCAAGGATTATAAATGAAAATTCAAATATTAGGCGTCTTTGAACCCAATTGCATTCCAAAAAGCTGATAGTTCAGGCTAAGCGATAATGAATGAGAGTCATTCCTTCTTTTTGTTCTATAAGTAGAATGGAGATTTTTCCTATTTCTGAGCTATTACGTACTTGTGTTCCTCCATCTGCAACACTACCGTCGATTATCCAACCACACTCTTTAATGCCGTATGTGAAGACTGTTGAGAGAGTAGCCAAATAACGATTGACAGTTGAGTTTGAACGTTTAGTTTTCTTTGAAGTCACGCCCTCAGATAGCTCTTGCCTACATTGAGCAATTAAATCAGGAGAAATTCTTGTAAGTCCATATTTGCCAATTTTATCGCGCCACCAGTCAAGATGACGCTTCATGTTTCTTGCATCTTTGGGCTTTGTAGGAAGAATGATAGCGATATATCTATCGATTAGATTAGCAAGCGTCTGCTTGCCTTGTATCTGGTCAGTAGGGCCGTATCCTTGTCTTCTACGAGCTTTTTCTTGCTTTTGCCAATCTTTAGCTTCTTGAAGTGTAGGAAAAGTTTTGGATTTTGGAGGAAAGCCATCACTTTCTCTAATCTGAACTCTGTAGCTTATAATATTTGTCTTACTGATTCTTTTTTGAATGCCTTGTGCCATGCTCATGCTCCATTTGGCTGGTTAGCGTGAGCAGTGACATAATCACTGTAATGATAGTTGCTGTGATTTGCTGAGGTGTATAGGGTCGAACTGTGCCACCTGTGTGCCACGACCCATTTTAGTGGCTTGGGTTTTAATGATTGAATGTCATCATTATAAACCTTAAGCACTGTTACTCAACAAGTTATAAAAATTGGGGCAACTTGGACTTGAACCAAGGACCAGCGGGTTATGAGTCCGCTGCTCTAACCAACTGAGCTATTGCCCCTTTGAAGAAAGACATACTTTAGCAAGTTGGCCTGGAAAAAGCAAGGCTTTTTATGATCGAGTAAAATGAAAAGACTATTTTCATGCGGAAAGCAGCCCTGTAATAGGTAAGCTGATGAGCAAAATTAGCGTAAATAATATGATTGCAGCCTCAATTGGTTCAAATGGCACCGGTGTATTTTAGATTTAAGCAACGCAAAGCTGTGACATCCCCTTGAACAGCAATAGCGGGAACGCTGATACCTGCTTGCATCAGCTTATGCGCATATGCTTTCCCCTCTACTAAAAGAGAGTTTTAATCTGCTGTAATTAGACGATTAGAAATTGTCTCCCCTTTGTGCGCAAATCACCGACTTGAATTTGTTTCATGATCGGGCTGGAGGTCCCCCATTATCTGAAACGGTCAAAGGCAAAAAAGAGAGATGATTGCCGACTACGTTAGCTAAAGACAAGCCATTAAGCTTAAGGGAAGGCGAAACGAATAAACAAAGGAGAGTAAAGCACCCAAATCTACGAAACCCTCTCATTGATTGAAGCCTATAAATTTGCGATAATTTTTTGCCCTTTAAAAAATCGCAAAATCACATAGAAACAAGCATGAAGGATGATTCGCAACCAACTTTCTAGAGGCGTTCATAGGCTAATAGAGCAAAAGGAAACATCCTTGCAGTTCAGGAGAATTCCCTTTAAAGAAGCCAAAGTTTAAAGGGTAATAAAATAAAAAAACCCTAGCAACAAGGTTACTAGGGTTAAAGGGTTCCATTTAAAATGGAGTAAAAAAGACTTGGCGGCGACCTACTCTTCCACACTCTTGCGTGCAGTACCATCGGCGATAAA
>NZ_JAEMUD010000004.1 GCF_018342475.1 Parachlamydia sp. AcF125
GTTAAAAATCCGCTGCCCATACTTGGCAGTATAGTAAGCCACCTCTTCAGGGGAGTATTTTTTGTGAGTTAATTCTTTAGTATGTAAAAGCTTAAAGCCTACTTGCTGCAAAGCTGAGCCCAGCAGAGTTTGCTGCGAAATAGGCTTGCTCTCACCGCTTTGCCCGTTCACCACATGGTACACTGCTGAGCGGCACACATAGGCTTCGTTGGCAAATGTGCTGGCTAAAATGTGGTAGAGGTGATACTCCACTTGCAACTGAGCTGTTTGTAGGATGTTTTGGCGCAGGGAGGCTTTTAACTCTTGGCAGCCTTTTTCTAATAAAGCGCATTTCGCCTGTTTTTTTTCAATAAACTCTTGAAGTTCAGAATCCTCGCTATGATCGCCTAGTTTTTTTAAGACCGCTAACTCCTTATTTAATGCTTGTGTTTCTTTGTCTAGGCTATGGATTAAAGTCTGTTTCTGGCTTTTTAAATGGAGGATTTGCCCATGGCAGGTCGTGCATTCTTCCAAGTACTCCACATAAAGTCTGTTAAGGGCAGCAATCGGAATGTCTGGTTTGCGTACTGGGACTGCATCTGATAGGCGCAGCTCTTCAACTTTAGCTTTCAGCTTTGCTGAATGGGTGTTATGTATTTTTTCTACCTCTTGAAAAATGGCTTCGTAATCCCCTTGGCAGTGTGAAAGGTGGTTTTCTAAGCCCTCTTCAGACAATTCGGAGGTAAGTATTTTGCTTAGCTTTTTTTTAACTAACTCTTTAAATTCCTGCCATTCCTCTTCTTCCAGGTTGCAACGCAGCGAAAATAAGCTCGCTGCCATTTCTTGCACGTGTTTCTTGGATTTAAACTCTTTAAATAGGGCTGTAAATTCTTCTGCTGAAAAAAGCCTTTTTCCTTGAATGAAGGGATTATTTTCTTCGTCGTGCAGAAATTTGGGATAGTTTTCTTGATCATTTACTAGGGTGTCCATATAGGCATTCGAATCTCGCTGCGAAGCGGAAGTCATCTTAAATAGCTCTTCGGAAATGGTATAAAAACCATCAATAACCGCATTGCTGACCCTTCCTTCAAAATCAGGCCCTTTTGTTTTAACTCTTGGGGTCGCACGCTCAAAAAAAGAGCTTTCTCCTTTAAAGGTAGTATGGATAGAAGTATCAATATCTGAGGTTAATTTGCGACTTCCTGGAGCTTTAATCGCAACGATACACTTGGCGGGCTTTGCTAAGCCTGCAGGCAAGTGAGTGTTTTTTTGCGTGACTATAAAATGATACCAAGTGGCCTTAAAGGTATACCCTCCCTGCGAGGTTTTTGATAGAACACCGGTGGGCTCGGCGGTTAAGTTAAAATAAGCGGCAGGAAAAACTCTTAAAATCGCTTCGCGGTAGCTGGCATAGTCTACGATATCGCGATCCTCTATATGCTCTTGCATTTGCTGGGTAGCCAGCAGCTGAGATCCTTCTTCCGGACGCAGGGTCATGACGTAGGTTCTTTTAAGGGTTTCCCAATCGGTATCTCCTAACTTTTCAAACCGTTGGATCGCTGGAAAATCGTGTGGAATAGACATAATCAACTCTTTGGCTGAATACTACGTTTAATAAAAAAATACGCTTTAAAATCTGAAACGTGGGTCTTCATTCATTCCCACTCTCTTACTCATCAAAGGCGAAAAACTAATTAAATTTTTAGTTTCATGCAAGTTTTTTAGTTGAAGCCTAAATTTTTGATAAATTTTCTTTATCAAAGCTCATAAAATTCTTGTTGTTCCCTTATCTAGACTTTATACAATTTCGGTATGATTCCCTGCCGAGGAAAAAGAACAGTATGTGCTGCGCTTAGAATCATGGGATTAATTAATGAAAACAGTTTTTCAAAGTATTATCATGTGCCCAATCGAGACAACTAGTCTCTATTATCAACCCACCGATTATTTTAAACTTGATTTTGAATATGATAAGAAGCGTATATCCTCTAGTACTTTTTATTAATAAAACGGTTGAACGAAGGAAAGGACCTAAAATTAAGCCTGAGCGAGTTTTCAAGCATAATTTTTACTCCATCGAGAGAGCATTAATCGACTCATGCAGATGTAGAGATAGGACTCACTAAGGCACGGCAAATAATCATAATCACGGCTAAGTCGCCTGTTTCTCCCCATCCACGCAAAGGTTCTTTCGACCACCCATCTTCGAGGAAGGATTGTAAACTCCCTTTCTATAGGAAGGTATTCAGCTTGCCAGTGTTCATTATAGACGCGAATTCTCCCGGGAGGCCTTTTAATAACCTCTAACTTGAGCTCCATGCTGACTAGCTATAGTCTTCAGATCACTTCCTGAATAGCCAGAGTCTCCCCATATTTTACGTACGGAGGGATATTTCTTTTCTTGCAAAATTTCTATTAAGCCTTGCTTGTCGCTTGTATATCCAGCAGTAACTTTTGCTTGTAAGAGCAAGCCTTCCGTATCAACGAGAATATGTCTTTTCCTCCCAAATACCTTTTTGGCCGCACAGTAACCGCGACAAGGCCACCTTTTTCGGTAGTTTTGGCTGCTTGACTATCTATGAGGGTCCCAGTCGCCTCTTTGTCTCTTCCTCTTTTTATCCGCAATTGCTCACGCAGGGCTGTATTAATTTGCTCAAAGACGCCCGTCGTTTCCCAATTCCGAAAGTTCCCATATACCGTCTGCCAAGGAGGAAAATCGTGAGGTAAATTTCTCCACTGACATCCAGTCCGTGTAATATAAAAAATCGCATTGAGTATTTCTTTTCGAGAGTATTTTTCTTGGAATCCTACTCTTGGCTTTTCTACCAAATGTTTGATCAGATTCCACTCTGCATCCGATAAGTCAGTCCCATATGAAGCCCGCATAGCAACCTCCTTAATGTTGACTATTCATAGTGTACTCATCTTCTGCTATTCCAAGCAATCTTTATACTCCTTAAGTTACTTATAAACAAATACTTATACTGAAAATTATGCTTGAAAACTCGCTCTAAGGATATAGAAAATAGCCAGTTGGAAAACTATTATCCCAATACGGAAATTGGGAAATAGTAACCAACCCCAGGGGATCATGCGTTTTAATCAAGGTAGCTCTCAGATTAGCTATGAGTAATTTTTAGACTCTATAAATGGGAAAAATAGTGAGGTGGAAAAAATTGTCCTTCAAAATAACAAGAGTGTTCAAGGTACCGTCCTTTGTCAACGGCCCGCCATTCATTCTTAACAAAATCAAGCAAGTGAAATTCTTGCCCATACATGCACCTTAAAAGCTCTTTCAGACAAAGGCCTTCAGGTCTATTCTAGAGAACCCTAAAAATGATTTTATTTCGCGGATTTTCGCCAAAGTGTCTTTGACAAGCAAGAAACAACCATGTTTTTGCTTTCCCGAATGAATTGAACCCCTTTCAAGATCAGCAAAGGCATGGCAAATGGAACAAGAAATTATTTGGGAAAGTCCTCTATACTTTTTAATAAATGCACCTCTTTAAACTCCTAACTTAAATTACTTACTCCCTACCTGTTGATGCTTGATATGGTTTTTATTTTAAAAAGGCAACTTATCAGCTTTTTAATCTAATTAATTAACTCGTTTTTTAAATCTTTCCTTTAAATAGATCTGTTAGTTAACAACACCTTGCTTTTGTGATTGCAAATCGATTAATCTATGTCAACACAAGGAGAGTCCCATGCTCACAAAAAGGTTAAGGCTTCATGAAATTTGCCAGATCTTAAATTGCCCCCAATTGCCTGAAGCAATTGGCGCGTTGATCCCTTCTTATGTAGTTGATAGCCGCTTTGTGCAAGAAAACGCTCTATTTTTTGCACTACCCGGAGAGAAAACAGACGGCCATCGATTTTTAAAAGAGGTCGAGGCAAAGAAAGCAGCTGCAGCTGTGGTAGCCAAAAGCTTTGTTTTGCAGAATAAGCTGGATTTGAATTTGCCCCTGCTTGTAGTAGATGACGTTTTGGGTTCCTTACAAAAATTGGCTCGCGAATATCTAAAACAAAGGCCTACTAAAATCGTAGCCATTACCGGCTCTGTCGGCAAAACAACCACTAAACATTTGCTTTGTCAACTCCTTCAAAGCTATTGTTCTGTCGCTTCTTCACCGGGAAATCAAAATTCCCAAATTGGATTGCCCTTAAGCATTTTAAACCATTTTCATGGGCATGAAGAGGTCCTTGTTTTAGAAATGGGGATGACATTACAGGGGCATATCCAAAAGTTAACCCAAATTGCTCCTCCTGACGTGGCGCTCATCACCTCTCTCGAACTTGTCCACGCTGCCAGTACCCATTCTTTAGCAAATATCGCCCATGCGAAACGGGAAATTTTATCCCATCCAAAAACTCAATTAGGCATCATTCCAGCAGGCATTCCTTATTATCAACTCTTAGAAAAAACAGGAACATGCGGCAAGCAATCATTCTCCCTATTTTCCAAGCAAGCAGATTATTATCTTTGCGAAAAAGAAAGTTTTTTACAAATACGGGATCCCAAAGGAGTTAGCCCTCTATTGCCCCCTTTACCTATTTTAGGAAAGCATAACCAACATAACTTTTTAGCAGCCGTGGCAGCCTGCCGTGCACTTGGAATGGAATGGCCAGATATTCAGCAAGTGATTCCTACACTGACACTTCCAGAAAGGCGCTTAGAACAGGTCATAAAAAAAGGTATTCTTTTTATCAATGATAGTTATAATGCAGCCTTGACTTCTGTAAAAGCTGCTTTAGAAGCTTTACCTCTCCCCCCGCAACTTTCAGGTAAAAGAATTGGAGTCCTTGGGGAAATGGCTGAATTAGGAACTTTTTCAGAAGACTGCCATAGGGAAGTAGGAATTCTTTCGTTACCCAAGCTCGACCGGATGATCTGCTATGGGAATGGCTGCATACCGATTCAAGAGGTTTGGAAGCAAAATAACAAACCTGTTCATTTAGCGCTAAATTTTGAACAGGTCATCGCTGAGCTTAAGCAGCATGTTCGCCCTGGAGATGTGGTTTTATTGAAAGGTTCTAATAAAAAGCAATTATGGAAAGTTTTAGACTATTTTTAGCGGAGCCTTCAGCATGCTGCTATTAGCCATCGATTTTTTTAGAGAGATTTTTGGAGTTAAAGCTCCCCTGGTCTTTACTTATACCTCTACCCGCATGATTCTGGCGGCTATCACGTCTCTCATTATTTGTATTTTTCTAGGACCCCGCTTCATAAAAAAGCTGTATGAACTAAAAATAGGGCAGTCCATCCGGACAGATGAATGCCCTCATTTAGGCGTGCTACATCAAAAAAAAAAAGATACTCCTACCATGGGAGGGGTACTTATTCTATTTTCGATGCTATTCTCTCTTCTCTTGTGGATGAAGCTCACCCACATTTTTACCTTGATTTTGTTGATCACGACCCTTCTTTTAGGGTTTTTAGGTGGATGGGATGACTACCTCAAATTGAAATATAAAAACAGCAAGGGATTATCCAGCAAAAAGAAATTTCTGTTTCAAATTTTGATCTCTTCCCTCTTACCTCTTTATTTACTCAGCCCCGCAGGAAATGCTGCTCCCCCATTTAAACGCTGGTTTGATCCGCCCATTGTGAAAGAGCAAATCTTTTCTAAGGGAACTTTAGATGAGAAAACCACCGTTCAGATCTCTTTAAAAGAATACACAACCCGTTTTTATATCCCTTTCTTCAAGGACCCTATTTTAACCTTTTCTGGCTTCTTTACAGGATTAGCAGCCTTATTTATGATTTTTGTAGTGACAGGCTCTTCCAATGCTGTCAACCTAACCGATGGCTTAGATGGCCTCGCAGCGGGTTGCCTCATCATGGTCGCAGGCTGTTTAGCCCTCATTGCATTCATTTCAAACAATATTGATTTGGCGGGGTATCTCAATATTCTTTATATAGAAGGAAGCGGGGAAATTGCGATTTACTTATCCGCCCTAGCAGGCGCTTGCCTGGGATTTTTATGGTATAACAGCTATCCTGCCCAAGTTTTTATGGGGGACACAGGCTCTCTAGCTTTAGGAGGAATTTTAGGCGTTTGCGCTATTTTACTGAAAAAAGAAATGTTACTTGGTATTATCGGAGGCATTTTTGTGGCTGAAACGGCTTCGGTCATCTTACAGGTAGCAAGCTTTAAACTGCGAAACAAAAAGCGGATCTTTTTATGCACTCCCCTCCATCACCATTTCGAATTTAAGGGATGGCCTGAAACGAAGGTTGTCATTCGGTTTTGGATTGTAGGACTTCTTTTAGCCATAATAGGAATTGCTTCTCTGAAATTTCAATAAATGAGTTTTTATGAGCTCTCCCTATTTTAACAAACGTATTTTGATTATTGGGTTGGGGATTAGCGGCCTTTCAGCTGCCCGTTTTCTCATAGCTCAAAAGGCTCACATTTGGGCAGTAGACAAAAATAAAGGACAGCTTTTCTCTCTTCCAGACGTCCGCGAACTGATCGCGCAAGGATTGCAACTTGTCGATGAAAAAGATTTGCCCTCTTTAAAAGGGTTCCATCTGATCGTCACTTCACCTGGAGTTCCTCTCAACCATCCGCTTCTACAATTAGCCCAAGCCGCAGAGATCGAAATCATAGGGGAAGCTGAGCTTGCCTTTCGTTCCCTCAAAAATAAGCTTATAGGCATTACAGGCACGAACGGGAAAACAACCGTAACGCTGTTGATTACCCATCTCTTAAACTTCGCTGGAATTCCTGCTAAAGCTGTGGGAAATGTGGGGATTCCCCTTTCCTCAGAAATTTCTTCTCCGCCTGAAACTGTGTTAGTGGTCGAGCTCAGCTCTTTCCAGCTGGAAACCCTTCAATCTCGGCACCTCGATATGGGGGCGATTTTAAATATCACCCCAGATCATCTAGACCGTTACCCCTCCATGGAAGAATATGCGCTTGCCAAGATGAAGTTAAAATCGTGCATTAAAGAAAGAGGTGTCCTTTACATGGAGGAAAAAGCCTACCAAAACTATGGATTTTTAAAGCCCGATTTTACCACGAAGCTATATGGCTATTCTCCAGATTGCGATTTGAGGACCGATCTGTACCACCTTTTCACTCATAAAAACGTTGACTGCATTTTACCTGTAGAGTATAGAGGAGCTCAAAGCCATAAGCTAGAAAACCTAATGGCAGCTTATAGCTTATGCAAAGAAATCGGAATCGACACCACGCAATTTTGGAAAGGTGTTTCTGCCTTCTGTACTCCCCCTCATCGAATTGAGAAAGTCGCCATTGCCAATGGGGTGGCTTACTTCAATGACAGCAAAGGAACCAACATTGATGCTGTGATGCGCGCAATTGAAACGCTTGAGGGCCCCATTATTCTCATTGCTGGAGGAGTAGATAAAGGAGCCGATTTTTCTCCTTGGATTTCTGCCTTTGTCGATAAAGTAAAAGGGATTTGCGTCATTGGACAGGCAGCTAAAAAATTAGAGCAAACTTTATCTAAAAGCTTTAACGTCGTGCGCTGTCAAAATATGCACGACGCTGTAAAATGCGCATCCTCTCTTGCATCTCCGGGATATAATGTGTTATTATCTCCAGGATGTGCAAGTTTTGATATGTTTGAAAATTATGCGCACCGTGGAAAAATATTTAAAGAAGCTGTGAATGCTTTATTACTTAAAGGGGAAACGCAATGAATCGAAGAGATACTATCATCATTGCCGTATTAATTAATGCTGGATTACTCGCAATTTTATTTATGATGGCCATCCACCCTGATGACACCTCTACTTATGCCCCCTCTTCCTTGCCTTTAGCTGAAGCGCCAAAAGTAGAAGAGGCTTCTTCCCCTTACGCTTCTTCAAACATTTCCTACGTGCAAACAATTCCCACTGATGAAGTTGACAATGCCATAAAAGCATTTGTGAATTCCCCTTCACAAGAAATTGCGCTTGCTGAATCTATTCCGACTTATATGCCAGCACCTGAGCCTAAAACGGCAACTTCTGAGGATGGTTACACAGAAATCAAAGTGAAGCGGGGAGACTTCCTGGAGAAAATTGCACGCGCGCACGGAACAACTATCAAGGCCATTATGCAAGCTAATGGGCTTTCAAGTGAACGGTTGAATGTTGGGCAAATCCTGCGCATTCCTCCTCCCACCAAGCCGATTGAAACTGTGGCCGAAACCCCAAAAACGAATTTTCCACAAGAAAAAAAGAATTCATCCACAGGTGAAGAAAGCCCTTATTACATCGTTCAGCGGGGAGACAATCCTTGGAAAATAGCTAAGAAATTTCAGGTTGGTTTTGAAGATCTTTTGATTTTAAATGATTTAGATGAGGAAAAAGCCCGAAACTTAAAAGTGGGAGACAAACTGCGGGTCCGTTAAGATATGCGCTTGCTTTTACTCCTTTGCACTTCCCTTATCTTTGCCCTTGGGCTGATCATGATTTTTAGCACAACTTCTGCAGAAGTTTTGGATCACGATCTGCAACGCAGTACTCACCAAGCCTTAATCCGCCAAATGGCCTACTCCGCAGCGGGATTTGCGCTTGCTTTTGGTGTATGGAAAATAGGCTATCGCCATTTTTTAAAACATAGCCCCCTTTTTTTAGCGCTCTTCTCTTTTTTTTTAGTCATTACCTTAATTCCTGGAATCGGGCGAGAGGTCAATGGATCTCGCCGATGGTTGGCAATTGGCAACTTAACTTTTCAACCTTCCGAATTTGTTAAGTATATTTTACCAGCCTTTTTTATTGAACGGTTAATGGGACTTGAACGAGCCACCCTGTCTTTACAAGACTTTTTAAAATTGGCCGCCATCTGTGCCGTCCCTATTTTGCTAATTTTAGTGGAACCAAACAACGGAACTGCTGCTGTTATCGGGTTAACTCTCATTGCTCTCTGCCTCATCACACGCGTTCCCGTTAAATATTGGGCACTGCCTCTCATTTGCCTCTCTTTAATTGGAATTATTTCTGCCTATCACCTTTCTTATGTTTCTGCTCGATTAAAGGTTTATTTGGATCCAAGCTTTGATTTACAGGGAAAAGGGCACCAACCCCACCAAGCTAAAATTGCAGCAGGATCGGGTCAGCTATTCGGAAAAGGTCCTGGAAATAGTTGGCAAAAATTGAGCTATCTTCCTGAGGCTCAAAATGACTACATCGCAGCCATTTTTGCCGAAGAGTTTGGGTTTGTTGGCATGCTAGTCTTGATTTCACTTTACATGTTTTTAGCTTATTTAGGATTTGCCATCTCCAATCAAGCCCCAGATTTTGCAGGGTTTTATTTTGGGTCTGCAATCACCTTTTTAATCTGTTTTCAGGCATTTTTAAATCTAGGCGTTGTTTCAGGCTTAGTTCCAAGTACAGGCCTTAATTTACCTCTTTTTAGCCAAGGAGGAACCTCCTTGATTGCCAATCTGATGGGAATTGCACTTTTGTATAGCATATCGAAGCCTCCTATTCAGACATAAAAGGGTCTTAATTCTTTTTCCAAAAATCCTTTATCTCGAAATGTAAATAAGGTACATTCCTTTTAAGTATAGATTAACTTTTTAGGAGCCGCTATGTTGTCGAGAATTTGCCTTTTAACCAATTACAACCTCTATGAATCTAAACGCCACTTTACCCAAAAATTCGCGGAAGCTTTAAATCGACATCATATCGAAACCAAAATTATTGATGCTAACGAAGGGCCAATTGGAGCAGATATTATCTCTGCGATTCAACGCTTTGATCCCCACCTGACTTGCTCTTTCAATAGCATGATGCCTTTATCCCAAAACCGTTATTTGTGGGATCTATTGGAAATCCCCCATCTCTCGATTTTGGTAGATCCCGCTATCTATTCTGTGAGCTTAACAAATAGCCCTTATTCCATCCTTTCCTGTGTGGATCGTAATGACGTCAATTCGATGAAAGAATATCATTTCGATCGAATCTTTTTTTGGCCCCACGCGGTCGAGAAAGAACTTGGATTGGAACCTGAGCAAAAAAAAGAATTCGATGTGGTATTTTTTGGAAGCTGTTATGACTATGAAAGCTTAAGAGCCTCGTGGAGACAGCGCAATCCAGAGGCCCTGAATGTCATCCTTGATGACGCCATTGATATGGTATTTTCCAACAACCAAATCTCTTTGGCAGATGCCTTGGTAAACGCTTGGAATCGCTCATTCCAAGATGCAGAAGGGATAGATTTTACCACTTTATTTTATTATCTCGACATGTACACGAGGGGGAAAGATCGAGTTGAGCTGATTCGATCGATTAAAGATGTGCCTGTGCATATTTTTGGAGAGCTTTCGCAAGACAACGCTGTCGGGGTGCTGGGTTGGCAGCAATATTTAGCCAACCAATCCAACGTCACCATTCATCCTTCTGTTTCCTTTCCTCAATCCTTTGACATTCTTAAAAAAAGCAAAATAAGCTTAAATAGCATGCCCTTCTTCCGTGACGGAACGCATGAGCGAGTCTTTACAAGCCTTTGCTGCGGCGCTGTGCCTGTGACTAGCGAAAGTACCTATTTACGCGAAAGCTTTAAAGAGGGAAAACATCTTTTTTATTATCAATCTAAACACTGGAATGAAGTTCAAGACAAAATTCATAGCCTCTTAGCCGATGAGCCTAAACGGCAAGCTATCAACCAACAAGGAAAAGAGCTTGTCTTGAGTGACCACACCTGGGATAAAAGGGTCGAACAACTCAAGCTTGCAATTGAACCTTTCCTCGAAAAGCTTTTACAGTAGAGAAAGAGGCTCCTCCTGGAGGAGCTCCTTTTCTTTTAATCCTTCAGAAAAGGTCTTTACATCACCCGCCTCTTAGCTGCAAGCTAAATAGTTAAACCTGATCTAAGATAAAATTTCTCCGAAAAAGCAGGCTTCGTAAAATTTTCCGTAGTTTTTATTTTCTATTTGGGTAATTTTCGGAAAAACCTCTAATGTGTGCCTCAAAACAGGTTAAAAAGGCACAGATTGACAATTTCAAGGCAAACAGAATCTTGCCGAAATGCTCATTGTAAAGTTTTTTAAAGAAAATAAGACTGTAGCTTGATCCCTATTTGAAAAACTACACAAATTATGCAGAAGCTCGTTTAGACAATAATGCCGCCGAAAGAGCAATCCGACCTTTAGCAATTGGCCGGAAAAACTGGCTATTTGTAGGTAGTGAAGTTGGAGCTGAAGCTGCCGCCGTGGCGCTTTCCTTAATCTAAAGCTGCCGGTTTCTTCAAATCAATCCGCGGGATTATCTAGAAGATGCCATGAGGCGTCTTTTAGACTATCCTGCCGCTAAATTCCAAGATCTTCTCCCTGATAATTGGGCAAAAAATCGTTCCCTATAACTTAAATGTTGAGATTGGTTCAACCTGTGTCTTAGCTTACGCTTACATTTAAATACCAATTGCTAACACCTGAAAGTCTAAATAAAATGCATCATCTGCATTGTTTTACTAATGCAGAGCAGACGATGGGCTATGGATACAAATTGAATGTCGAATGGCCCTCAGACCCTATCACCCCATAAAGCATATCTGGCATAGAGGACAAACCGAGGGATTTTCCAGCTTTTACTCTAAATATTTAGAGACCAATACAACTCTTATTATACTCACAAATAATGTGCAACTAAAGGATGAAATTAAAAACATTGAAAAACACTTGATCGCTTTTGCTTGAAGAATCGATATGGCCTCGGGGTAAATGCGTTTTTTCAAAGGCCTTGATCATCTCCCACTTACCTAATCCAAAGTTTTGAGTGTATCCATCCTCTCCTATTCTTAAGATCCCTTTCCGTTTTCCTGAAGAATGTCTATACGGATTAGCGCTGGAGAGAGGGAAGGCAAAAAATAATTGGGGTCATGTCTTTTAGGGGCGTCTTTGCCATAATTTAATCATTTTTGCATTCTCACCAAGGCATTTTGCCTTCTTAAAAGCAGCTTTAATTGTCAAACTCTTAGTAAGATAAAAGTACAAAAACGTTACAGTAAATAATAAAAACGCATCACCATCGATGTAATTCTTCGCTCCTATATAAGCTTTAGCGCCTTTAGAAAGGAATTTTTCAGCAAAAGCTTGACTCCCTAAACAACAACCTGTGATGATAACAATTTGGTCGTCTAAGCTTAAAATTTCTTGCAAATCACGAGGGGTTAATCCCTTACGATATAGCATATCTAACTCCAGCTCGGGGGCAAGTTCAGGGATCAATATCTCTTCTTTATTACCATGACAAGAAATTACAACCATTTTGTGGAGGTAGTTCGAACCTTGAAGTAAAGAAATCAGATGATTAACATTTCCAATATAATGCATTCTTACCTGAACACCAAAAGCTTCAAGAACCCCTCTTAAAGCAAAAGCTTCAATTTTATCGGAAATGACAATAATATCAGCAGCCCTGACTTGCTTTATATTTGTTACCATATACTTCCCAGTAGTGCTAAGCAGGTAATGCTCTAAGGCTTTCATTATAATGACAAATGAAATATTTTATCATACCGATATGGTTCTCTAATTTTTTTGAGAATGAGAGGGTCTTCCTTACTAGCTTTGAGCATTTTTGCCTAAGAGTGCAGCTAAGACAAATGCCGTTCAGCGAAACTTTTTCTAGAAAGACACGCCTTACCAATCCTTTAGTGTGATCTGATACCAGCTGGGGTTCTGCATCTTCTCCAAATTGCCTGCTGCATTCTAAGCATCAATAATTCTGTTTTCCAGACCTTGTGTGAACATTTTACTTAATAAGACCGGACTGACAGTTTGGGCATTCCATAGCTTGACTTCTCGAGTCAGAAGAATCAGTTTACTTAGCCAACGCTTCTTAGAAAAGCATTACCTGTTTAGCACTAACAAAAATTGGCTCATTCTTACTTTTAGTTAGAACGATGACACCTTTGTTCAAAACGGACGTTACAGCTTAAATTTTATTCCCTAGTGTAAATGGGATGTTCAATTTATCCCAATCCAAAACTCTGAATGCGTCCAACCGCTCCCCTTCTTTAGCATACTTTTTTTATAGTCCCTGTTCTCACACTTACCTATGCAGCCGTTAGTTTTTTGTCCAATTTTAAGTTCTGAAACCCAAAATTTAAAGGTTGACGTTTTTCTCAATTTTAGAAATCTCGAATATTTCTCTAGCGGGAACGGCTAAATTCCTTACCATGTTAGCAGTTATATAAAAATTTTGGCCTGCTTTTTCATGGCGGGCCACATATATGTTCAATAGAGCTCTCCCGAAATTAAGTTTTTTCAGGATTTATCATTTGGACTAGCCTAGTGAATTTTGGAAGAGGTCAAATATCCAAACAAAAAGAAAAACGTAAAATTTCGCGAATTTTTCCTTGTGTTGTTGAATAATGAAAGCAAAGAAAGAGGGGATATTTTTCACTTTCAGTAAAGAATGGCTAGGACTCTCTAATAAAAATTTTTGCCAAAATTTGAATTAATGTGCGCATGGGAGAGGGTGCTAAGTGATACGGGAATAGGGTGAAATTGGCAATTTACCACAGAAGATACGTGTATAAAATTAAAAAATTAAGTCCAGCTTTTAAATAAAATTTAAGAAAAGCTTTTGTTAAAATGTACCAGCACTCTCTTTATAATATCCCTAAACATAGCGAGAATCAAAGCGAGAATCAAAGTGAGGCATAGAGCAAACCACAGCTTTTATGTCAGAAGGAACAGACAGCATAGGATTTTCCCGTAAGTAAAGCTCAAAATATTGACGATTTTTAATTTTAGCAAGAGCAATCTCATGCACAACTTGAGGTAAAACAGAAAATTGATTCCCTTCAAGCTCTATTCTGCGAAGTTTTCCAAGATGGATGAGGCTAGAAGGAAGATCGGTGAGCTTATTGTTCATTAGCCTTAACTCTTCGAGTTCAGACAAGTAACCTACTGCTTCAGGTATTGCCGTTAAATCACAATGGGATAAATTTAATTTTTTTATTTTAGCAAGATATCCCGCCTTAGAAGAATGCTTGTTACCCTCTTTGACTAGATTGGCTATATCCCTTTGAAATCTTTCTTCATTTATCTTTTGCAAAAAAGAGAAAAGGTTACTTAATTTCTCTACCTGCTGCTCGGTAGAAGAACTTTCCGCTTCAGTAAGATTGTTTTCCTTGGAAAAGGAACCATCCCCTGGCCCTAACTGATCATTTAATTGCACTAGACTAGACATATTTTTTCCTTTACCTCCTTAATAGGAAATAAGCAGATTAATTTGAGTCAACATTTAGGAAAAGAAACTAGCAGTTCCCTTAAATATTTTTTTATTAGTTTAAACCTGTGCTAAAAAACCTGTGCTAAATTTAATACTCCCCAAAAATCGGACAGTTGAATAAAGTAATATTGGATTTATTATGTCTTATTTAATTTTATATCAATCATTATGAACTGAGATGTAATTTTATACAAATTTTGCATACTCGCTCCGGCAGCCAAGATTTTGGATGCATTCCAAAAGGGAAATATTCACAAGCAGAAGTGGACAACGCACGAGAGCATAGCCGAGAAAAAATGTATAAAGACCGCTATGAATTTAAAGAAAAGGGAAAATTTTAAAACCATGTGCATTTCCTGCACATGGTTTTTTCTAATTTATTCTTTTTTATGCACGTGTTTTGCCAAAGCAGCTGTCATTTTAAACATATCGATTGGCTCAGGTCCCCCAAACACCTTAGCTAGAGCGGCATCCGGATTGATCAGCCTTTTGTTTGTCGGATCTTGCAATTGATGGGCGCGAATATAGTCCCATACTTTTTTCATCACCTCTCCCCGGGCCATTTCGCTAGCCCCTACCACCTGGGCAAGTTCTGGAGAAAGAGTTTGTAAAGGCTGTAGCCTGGTTGCTCCTTTTTTCTCTTTCTTAACAGAGCTCTTTTTAGCTGACGAAGCTGTTCGTTTTTTAGCGGCTTCTTTTTTCCCTTTTCCCGCTTTCTTCACATATGCCTTGCGCGGATGGTTGGGATATTTTTCTGGCAATTGTGACAACTCATTTACGATCACATCACATTCCGGAAATGTGGAACAAGAATAGAACGTTTTGCCAAAACGGGACTTGCGAGCCACCATATGGCCAGGACAACCTACCGCCACACAGGCGGGCATTTCGGCTGCAGGGATCACGGCCTCCCCTTTTTTAGGGATATTCACAATCCCTCTGCAATCTGGATATCGGGTACATCCTAAAAATGCGCCAAAACGGCCGTGCCGCACTTTCATGGCGGATTGACATTCGGGACATTTTTGGTCCCAATCAAAATCCGCGGCGTATTCATCCTTATTAAACGCGATCTCTTCGATAGGGGCTGAATAGTTGCATTCCGGATAGCGGGAACAGCCATAAAAATACTTAGACTTTGACCAAACTTTTTGCAATTTAGCTCCGCAATTTGGGCAGTCGATCTCTGTCATCACTTTAGGAACAAAAGCCGACTTTTCCGCCTCTTCCAAAGTGGGCATAAATTTTCCCCAAAAATCTCGAATCAATCCTTTCCAATCTTGTTGGTTTTCGGCGATAAGCTCTAATCCATCTTCCATAGAGGCCGTAAACCCCACATTCATGATCTGTTGGAAATTGTTTTCCAACATTTGCACAATTACAACGCCGAGTTCAGTGGGTTTTAAGCGCCCATTTTCTTTGATGGTATAATCTCGGCTTTGAATTTTATTCATAATCGTGGCGTAAGTGGAGGGCCTTCCAATGCGGCATTTCTCCAGCTCTTTGACTAATGAAGCTTCCGTAAAGCGAGGAGGCGGACGGGTAAAAGCTTGCTCCGAGATCAATTCGATAAGCTGAAGAGATTGCCCTTCTTCTAAGTGGGGCAGCATACGCCCTTCTTCATTTTTAACTTCATCGTCTTCTTTTTCTTCATATAAGACGAGAAACCCTTGAAATTTCATCACAGAACCGGTGGCTCTAAGCAAAATTTCATCTCCCGCCGCAATATCGGCAGAAACGGTGTCATAAATCGCTGGCGCCATTTGGGAAGCAATAAAACGTTTCCAAATAAGTTCGTATAATAAAAATTGTTCTCTTGTTAAATAATTTTTAATATTTTCTGGCGAATGATTCAAACTTGTGGGACGAATGGCTTCATGTGCGTCCTGAGCACTTTTACTTGTAGAATAACTGCGCGTTTCGGCAGGCAAAAACTCTTTTCCATATTTATTCAAAATAAATTGGCGAGCTTCTTTTAAAGCCTCTGGGGCAATACGCACCGAATCTGTACGCATATAGGTAATTAAACCTTCCGAGCCTTCATTTCCTAAATCAACCCCTTCGTACAAGTTTTGCGCAATATTCATTGTTTTCGCAGAAGAAAATCCATAGTGGCGACTCGCTTCTTGTTGAAGGGTGGAAGTGATAAAAGGAGGAACTGGATTTCGTTTTTTTTCTTTGCGTTCCACCTTTACAACATAAAAAGACTGCGTTTTCATCCGGGCTAAGATGGCATCCGCTTTCTCTTTATTGTCGACAACCACCACCTCTTTGCCTTCTACAAGTTCCTTCTCGATACGCTTTCCCCCGATGGAATGGAGGTTGGCGCGAAAGTTTTTGGGCTCTTTTTCTGTCTTAAGGATAGCTCCTAGGTTCCAATATTCCACGGGTTTGAATATCTCAATGGCTTTTTCCCTATCCACGACCATTTTCAAAGCGACAGACTGGACTCGACCCGCAGAGACAAAGCCTTCTTTTCCTCGTTGAATCCTTCGATTTAAGATAGGGGAAATTTTGTATCCCACAATGCGATCCAATAAACGGCGCGCCTGCTGGGCATTCACTAAGGCAAAATCAATTTCTCGCGGGGATTCGAGTGCTTTGATAACGGCTTCTTTAGTAATCGAGTTAAAAGAAACCCTTTTAATTCGGGTGGAATTAGGCAAAATTTGGGTAATATGCCAGGCAATTGCCTCTCCTTCCCGGTCGGGGTCAGGAGAAAGATACACTGTATCGACATTTTTAGCGGCTTTGCGCAAATTCGCGATGACTTTCTCTTTATCGGGCATAATGACATATTTAGGCTCAAAATCGTGATCAACGTCGATTCCAAACTCTTTTTCAGGTAAGTCTCGAATATGCCCAATGGATGACTCAAATATATAGTTAGGACCGAGAAATTTCTTTAAGGTTTTGATTTTCGCGGGTGATTCCACGATGATCAAGGCTTTGCCCATCTTTTAAACTCCTAATAATAGTCAGAGAGAGATCATTTTCACTAAATATGAGACATACTTTGGCAGAAAGTCTAATCCTTAAATGTTGAAAATTGCAAATTAAACCATTCTTTCGTTAAGCAAAACTTCTTATCTACTTGCTTTATCATCTCTTTTGCACTTTCAACCGGGTATGTTATTTTTTATTCCATTAATCCAGGCATGTAATCCAGGCATGGCGGTCTCCTAAGCTACCTTTCTTAGTTCTCTCCATGCGCAACTTCTAATTTCTGTCTTTGTGGCGTTTATCCCTTGCGCCTTGCCAGCCTGAGATTTTCACTGGCGCGAGAATTTTTTTAAAATGGCAACTTCACTTAATTCCCTTTCAATGAGTTCGATTGCTTTGCAGAAATTTTTCCTCCTTCGGCGGAAATTCAGAGATGCTGCCCTTTTTTGCTCAATTAACCGTGAAAGAGCTCTTTTTCTTACCAAGGAGGGAGCCCTAAAAGCCCTTGTTTTTCCGCTTTGCAAAACGTCTACGTAAGCGAGATTATCCTCTTATTCCTTTTGCAGTCCCCTTCTCCCCATTCAACCCCGCTATGCAAGTCCCATTTCATATGCCCTTCTTTATAAAGCTTAGTTAAGGGATTAGCATTAAAATCCAAACAGTCTCGAGACCGCTCCTTTATTCACTTTAGTTTTTGTGTGGTATCAAGCAATTAAAGGATTGCGATGACTATGCCGTTTTTTGAACAACTCTCAAGAGGATTTTGACTTATTAATGATATTTTCACTGAAACTTATCGAAAATAATATCGCTAAGAAAAGGAAAACGACGGTTCGAAAAACATGAAAAAAGTCTTATCATAGGGAAACGGGGATTAATTCGCAAGCAGACCAGAAGCAATCCTCAAGCTTCGGCTTTTATCCTTATTAAAAGCAAAAAACTAGGTCAAAATTAAGTTTTGGAACAAGACAAACGGGCTTTGGTCAACAGCCTATACAGGCGACAACTAAGCAATCCCCCGGAGCTGCGCGCTCATTAAATCCTTTCTGTCACTTAATGCCTTTCAAGGATATCCTCATAAATTTTGACGGGCATAAAATCGACATAATCTCCTGCCACAAGCTTATATTGAATCCCATTTTTTTCCCCAAAGAGGGAAACACCCAGATTGACATTGTGTAAATGCCCGAAAACGCAAATGTTAACCCGGTATTTCTCTAACAGCTTTGAGGCAGCTGAAGGTTCGAGTGTGGCGCCAATAGGTGGGTAATGAGTCATCACAATCCGAACTTTATCTGAGTCTTTAAATCCTTTTAAACTCGCCTCTAATCTCCCCAATTCTCGCGTAAAAATCTTTTTGGTTTCTTCTGTATTCTCTTGATCGGCCGTTTTTTGGGTTGCCGGATTTTCTACATAGGGAATATAAGCGTCAAACGTGTATTCTGGAGTGTCCCATAACCGTGCTCCTCCAATTCCAATCCCCTTCCAGTGAAAGACGTTATTTTGGATCACGTGCATAGAGGGAGGGAGAATTTTCTGAAGTTTGCTTAAAGAAGACCACCAATAGTCGTGATTGCCCTTTAGCAAAATTTTTGTCCCCGGCAATTGGGCAATCCATTCGAGATCAGGTCGCGCTTCCTCTATTTCTTTCCCCCACGAAATGTCCCCGGGAATTAAAACTAAATCCTCTTCAGCGACACATGAACGCCAATTCGCCTCAATTTTTTGGGTCCACTTTTCCCATCGTTCTCCAAAAATATCCATTTGTTTGTCAGGCACCCCAAATGATAGATGCAGATCTGCAAGAGCCCAAATACGCATATTCGCCTATATGATAAAACCGTCTGGCAAGTTAGCTCCCCGCGGAACGATGATTACCCCATCTCGGATAAAGACATGCTCACCGTCAAACGTAGTTAACCGATTTTTGTTAATCAACTGAACACCATCTCCAATATTAACGTATTTGTCAATAATTGCACGCTCAATCACGCAATCTTTTCCTATAGATAACTTGGAAGGCCGATTTTTGATTTGTACAGGCGGAGCGTAAAATTCATTTCCCATCACATACGAATTTCGAATAGTTGTCCCTTTTTTAATAACAGAACGGGGACCTAATATGCTATGGGTGACAGTGGAAGCTTCTACAATCGATCCCTCACATATAATCGATTGATCAATTTGACTCTTTAATATTTTAGCCCCCGGTAAATAGGAACGGCTAGTATAAATAGGATAGCCTTCATCATAATAATTAAAAGGGGGATAGGGGCGTGTTAAGGCAATATTGGCTTCATAGAAAGAGCCGATCGTTCCAATATCTTCCCAATATCCATGGTAAAGATAAGTAAAAGCTCCCCCTTCTTTAACCTTCGTGGGAATTAGGTGCTTTCCAAAATCTTCTCGCGGATCCGCATGCAATAAATCAAAAAGCACCTCTCTTTTAAAAAGATAGATCCCCATAGACCCTAGATAGTTTTTTCCCTCCTCATGGGGTAAATAAAAAGGGCTCAAATCCTCCTCTGTTTTAGGTTTCTCGCAAAAGTCTATAATTTGACATGCCTCGTTAACCTTTAAAATTCCCATGCGAGAGGCATCTTTTGCATTCACAGGCAATGAAGCTACAACCAAATCGGCATCATTATGACGAGCAAATTGCAGCATGGGCCGAAAGTCCATATTGTAAAGCTGATCCCCTGAAAGAATTAAAAAATAATCGACAGGAGTCTCCAGAAAACATTCGAGGCTTTGTCTCACCGCATCAGCTGTGCCTTGGTACCATGTTTTTTTATGGGGCTTTTGTTCTGCAGGCAGTAATTCAATAAAACCCCCTGAAAAAGGATCAAATTGGTAGGTGCGGAAAATATGCTGATGAAGGGATGAAGAGAGAAATTGAGTCAGAATAAAAATTTTCTGATAACCCGAGTTTAAAGAATTCGATATGGAAAAATCAATTAATCGATAACGCCCCCCCACAGGGATAGCAGGTTTACATCGAGAAAGAGTTAAAGGGAAAAGGCGAACACCTTCTCCTCCTCCTAAAATAATAGATGCGACTCTTTCTGTGCGGGGGACATGCAAATTAGTTAGCTGCGTTTGCGAAAGCATTTTTTCATTTGGAATAGTTAGCAAAGACATTCTTTCTCACTGGTTGGGTTTTCAAGGTCACCTTATGAAAAAGCTTAGTTTTGTGCAAAAGAATTTTTTGCTTGGAGCGAAGCAAACGAATGGGGCGTGGCTAGGAAACCAAGCATTCTACTAGGGTGTGAGCGATGCGACATATAAAAATTTAATCTTCCTTGCAGCTACAGGGATTCGAAACCCGTTGCACAAGGGCTTTAATCTTTGGCTACCTGACTTTGGTGAATCTCTTTCGAACGCTCTTTTCTTAAAGATTTTATAGAATTTTGCTCAAATTTTTCTTTAGCTTGTTTTTTATCTATCCTAGCTGGCTATGCCAAAAAGCGAGGCAAAAAAAGGGAATAAAGGCCAAAAACCTACATAAAAAAAATTTCGAAAAAGCGCCATTTATTAGCGACTGTTCTGCCATAGCTGATCTGTTTAGTAAGCCACGCCGAGGAAATAATCTAGCTTATTAAGCATAGAATATTGAGAAAAGAAAAAGAAAAATTTTATCCTATGTCATTTTAAGGAGGCCCATTCCACCTTTTGGCTTTTTAAAAGGTGGAGGTAAAGCTCGGAGGATTTACTACTCTCTCCACATTAAAATAGGTTAAATAGGCAAATACTTTGCTTTTTTTTTGATTTCAAAAAAGCCTTTCAAGGGTAATTTTTAAAATAAATTAACCGCAAATTTAAAATCTGATTTTCTCTTGTTCCTTATTTGGCAATTAGCTATTGTGGATGGTTGAGAATTTTACTAAGTTTGGGCATCAAGCTCAGGGTTTAAATTTCAAAATCTTGCTTACATGTTTGAATCGCAAAACGCCATACCATTTTTGGCGAGATACCCATACGTGTTTACAAGATGTAATGGACTAAGAGGAGGAATTATGGCCTTTAAATTTAGCAAAGATTTAAAACTCATTTTACATCCTTACATGTTTGTTCTCAAAGAAGGTAAAATTCAAGAAAACATGCTCGACTATTCTTTGATGATGTTACAAGTAAGTTGTCCTGAGACAATTAAATCCCCCTCCTATGAAAAAAAAAACCCATCTTTCCCCGGATTTGAATGGGATTTTTACCACAATTCAGCGCGACTTTAGTTCTTTAAATAAAATGCATTTTATGGATATCACAAATTATATTGACCTTTTGCTTGATACCGCTCTTAAAGAAGATATTAGAACTGGAGATATCACTTCAGAAGCTTGTATTCCTGAAGACGCCATCTTGACAGGGCGATTTATTGTAAAACAGGCAGGCGTTTTGGCTGGCTTGCCATTTCTATCTCTCTTATTTAAAAAAATTGATCCAAACATCCAAGTACAACTTTTAGTTCCGGAAGGATCTTATCAAAAAGCTGGCACATTCATTGCCAAAGTGTTTGGCCCCGCGCGCGGCATTTTTAGCGGAGAACGGGTGGCTCTTAACCTTTTACAGCATGCTTCCGGCATAGCGACCCTTACTAATCAATATGTAAGAAAGGTGAGCGGTTTTGACTGCTCGATACTAGATACGCGCAAAACCCTACCAGGTTTAAGGGCTTTAGAAAAATACGCTGTGACTGTTGGAGGAGGGGTTAATCACCGTTTCGGGCTTGATGATAGGCTGATCATTAAGCGCAACCACTTGGCTTTTGTGGGTACGAGTACGCCCCATCCTATCCAAGAAGCAGTTAGGCGAGTTAGAAATCATTGTCCCGACCTTCCTATTGAAATTGAAATTCACGCTATCGACCAGCTCGCAGAAGCCTTAAATACCGAAGCTGAAACCATTATGCTATGCCGAATGCCTCCCCATGAAATCAAGAAATGCGTGCATTTCATTCGCAAAACTAACAAAAAAGTTTTTATCGAATCTCTGGGAACAATTACGCTTGAAACCATTCAAGCTTATGCTGAAACAGGTGTAGATGGAATTTCACTTGGTTCACTTACCTTATCTTCACATGCTTTGGATATCGCAATGCGTTTAGCATCAAGTGACTAACATACGAAAAAACTTAAGGAGAAAAAACATGTCTTCAACACCCAAGCAAATTATTTTTGAAGAAGAAGCACGAGAGCTATTGCTTTCAGGAATCAAGAAACTTGCTGATGTCGTCGCTTTTACTTTAGGCCCTAAAGGACGCAACGTTGGATTGGAAAAAAGTTGGGGGGCTCCTACAATTACCAACGATGGTAACAGCATTGTTAAAGAAATCAATGTCAAATGCGTTTATGAGAACATGGGCGTATCCATGGGAAAAGAAGTCGTCCAAAAAATTAAAGAGAAATGCGGAGATGGAACGACCAGCGGAACTCTTCTATTGAGCGCGTTAGTCGAAAATGGAGTGAAATTCATCGCTTCTGGAGCAAGCCCCATCGGAATCAAAAGGGGAATTGATAAAGCGGTAGAAGCTGTTGTAAAAGAAATTTCTTCATCTGCAATTGCTGTAAAAAGTTCGCAAGAAATTAAGCACATTGCCATTGCTTCAGCCTCTGGTAACGAAGAAATTGGGAACCTAATTGCTGATGCCATGGAAAAAGTGGGCAAATCTGGTGTCATTACCATTGAAGAAGCCAAAGGAATTGATACAACCCTTGAAATTGTAGAAGGGATGCAATTTGATCGAGGCTATATTAGCTCTTATTTCTGCACAGATTCAGATAAGATGGTCGCCGAAATGACCAATCCCCAGATCCTGCTTATCGATCGAAAAATCGGAAGCATCCATGAGTTGCTTCCTATCCTTCAAGCATCTGCCTCTGCCGCAAAAGAGCTCCTCATTGTTGCAGAAGACATCGAAGGCGATGCCTTGTCTACGCTCGTGGTTAATAAACTCCGCGGAACACTCAAAGTTGTCGCAGTTAAATCGCCTGGATTTGGGGATCGTAGAAAAGCCCTGCTTCAAGATATTGCCGTTTTAACAGGGGCCACCGTGATTTCAGAAGAGGCGGGAATGTCGCTAAACGAAATCCCCACGGCTGCTCTTGGCTCTGCTGAAAAAATTGTCGTAAGCAAAGAAAACACAGTCATTATTCATGGAGCGGGCTCCCCAGCCGACATTGAAGCAAGAATCAAGCAAATTGAGAAGGAAATTGAAAATTCCAAAAGTTCCTACGACAAAGAAAAGTTAGAAGAGCGTAAAGCCAAGCTAAGCGGGGGCGTCGCAGTCATTCGTGTAGGAGCTGCCACAGAACCGGAACTCAAACAAAAAAAGCAAGTATTTGAAGACAGTTTAAACTCTACCAAAGCAGCTTTGGAAGAAGGAATTGTACCTGGTGGAGGTGTGGCCTTATTACGTTCAAAAAGAGCAATCGGCCAATTAAAACTAGAAGGAGATGAAGCGCTTGGAGCCGCGATTGTGGAAAAAGCTTGCGAAACACCGCTTAAGCAAATTGTGTCTAATGCTGGTATTGACGGTTCTATTGTATTAGCTGACGTTCTCAAAGCGTCCTATAACTTTGGTTTCAATGTCCTTTCCCATAAAGTGGAAGATTTAGTTGAAGCTGGCGTGATCGATCCTGCTAAAGTGGTTAAAAATGCACTCATCTATGCGGCTTCTGTGGCAGGAATTGTGCTTATTTCTGAAGCCTTAATTGCCGATGCTCCTGAAGAAGAGGACGAAGAGTAACACTCTTTTATTAAACGGGCGCAGTGAGCTATCACTGCGCCTTTCTACTAAGCGGTTTTCATCCATGAATTTCACTGGGCACTACTCTCTTCCTTATTTATTTGGGGGGATGTGGATTGCAATTTGGTGGGCGGCCGCTTTTTATGGATTTTCCTCAAACCCAAATTTCTCTCTCATTCCTCCTCAAGACCTTGCGCCAATGGATGCGACTTTAAATCGTGTTCAATTGCAAAAAGCCTTGCAAGGAGATGTAGCGGTCATTGAAGCGCTACTGATAAAATGGCATTTAAAAACCCAAGCCCTCAAAGAAGAAGGAATATCTCCTACTTATCAGCTCGAAACCTCTGAGCTTCTTGAAGCGCTTTTACTCTCAGAAATTTTGGGCAAAACAGACGAAAAACCTCCTCAAAAATTTTTAGCCCAAACTTACCCATCCGCTTGTTTTCTCCTATCCCTTCTGCTACCTAATAATATCACCGCCATACCGGATGGTTTCCAACATCAAACTCAATTCTATGATTCTTCATTTTTAGAAAAAATTCCGCTCAATCGCTCTTTGTTTTCTCTGGAAGCCCTTTGGAAGGCAAAACCTGCTGCTGCGTTTATTTCTCCTTATTCCAATCCCGCCTTTGTGTCTGCTCTACACAGGCTCCAGATCCCTTGCCTCTTACTTCCCCATGCTTATCAAATCAAGCAGGTAGAAAACGTTCTTCAAACAATCGGTTTTTATACAGCGTCTTCTAGGAAAGCCAAGTTACTTTCTCTCTTTATGAAGGCGGCTTTACACGCAATCGATACCAAGATTAGCGAAGCTTATTTCCGTGCAAAAAAAAACCTCCATTCTCTTAAACCTCTTCTTTTGTTCCACCATTTGCAATTTACTGCCGCAGCCAAACATACGCTTGCTGGCGAATTCATGGATCGCCTTCGTTTTCAAAATTTTACTCACTCCTCAATCACTTCCGAGTCTCTTAAAAAACTGGATCCTGATCTTCTCATTATCGCTTCTCAAAATGGTGAAACATCTCAGCGGGAGCTCACTCACCTCCCCCTATTCACCGTGTTAAAAGTAGCCAAGTTAAACCGTATTTTTTGGGTAGATTCAAGTGTGCAGCAATCCGCTTCCCAATTCTGTGTGCTAGCCTACTACGATTTAGCTTGTCCCATTATCGCCTGCATTTCGGAGGAACGATGATAAGATCCCTGTTTGCTAAAAAGATCCCTTTGCTGCTCTTTACGGCTTACTTTTTAGCGGTAGTCGCCACTTTAGTCCAAGGAGAAATTCCGTGGAATGAGGTGTGGGAAGATTTGGTCAGCCGATGGCAATCCGACCCTCCTGCTTGGAACCCTTTATGGGATGATCGTTTACCTCGTCTTCTGGTGCTCTCTTTCACAGGAGCTTCTCTTCCTGTAGCCGGTATCATTATGCAATCTATTTTTCGCAATCCTTTAGCCTCTCCTAGCATTTTAGGCGTATCTTCTGGAGCTAGTCTTAGTGCTTTATTTGCCTTTATTTTTGGTTGGAAAAGCCTCTCTCCCTGTATTCTTCCCCTGGCCTGTGTAGGGGGAGCTTTTATTGCTTTGCTTTGTGTGTATAAGTTGGGCCGTTTCCACACCTCGCATGCCTTTATTTTAGCGGGAATGGCTATCTCTACGCTTATCACTGCGGGGCAAGATTTCCTCCTGCATGCTCTGCGAAATGAGAGGGACCTTTTGCAAACCTTAGCCGAGTGGCAAAGTGGCTTTTCAGGAAATGCGAATTGGCAACACGTTTATATGCAGTTCCCCTTAACATCTTTAGGATTAGCAGGATGCTGGCTTTACAGAAGAGAAATCGATCTGTTTTCATTTGGTGAAGAACACGCTGCAGCGCTGGGAGTCGATGTGGTCAGGACACGCTGGCATTTGTTTATCTGCGTAGCGCTTTTAACAGGCAGCTCAATCGCAGTCTTAGGAATAATCCCCTTTCTCGGACTTATTCTTCCCCATACCATGCGCCTTATCCATCGGCCTACAGCCAAAGAACTCATCCCATGGAGCGCCTTTGGAGGAGCTTTTTTGTTGGTCGGGATCGACCTCTTTCTTCGTTACTATCAGTTCCAATATGTGAGTTTGGGAAATCTTACCGCGCTAATTGGAGGATTTTTTTTTCTTTATTTACTCTTAAACCAGTCTGCATACCCTAGTCTTTGAACGATGCTCAAAACCCTTAACCTAACCTGCCATATAGAGAATCAACCTTTAATCCAAAAAACCTCTCTCAGCTTTCTTCCGGGCCAACTCTACGGGTTAATGGGAGCAAATGGAGCGGGAAAATCTACCTTGCTAAAACTTTTGGCAGGGATCCAATCCCCCTCTGAAGGCTCTGTTTATTTTCAGGAAGAGAATTTACGAGACAAGGATCGTAAATGGATCAGTTCCCGTATTTCTTTTATGGGAGAAAATCTTTTTATTCCCTATGCTTTTACTGCCTACGAAATCGTGCAAATGGGGTGTTACTTTTCAAAAAAGGCGCGGGAAAAGGAATGGATTTATGCAAGGCTTGAAGATGTACATGCAACTCATCTTTCGGCTAGAATTTTTCATACCCTTTCGGCAGGAGAACAGCAAAGAGTTCTTATTGCCCAAGCTTTAGCAACAGGAGCCTCCACCCTTCTCTTCGATGAACCGACCAGTCACCTAGATATTTATCACAGTCGGGAGATTTGGGGTCACCTGAAACTCTTGTCTCAAAAAGGCAAAACAATTATCGCTTCTACCCATGATTTTGAGGGGGTCAAACAATTTTGCACTCAAACCCTATTAATTAGCCAAACTCTTATTTTGGGTCCTGGCAATTTTTCAGACATTTTAAATCCTGCAACCTTTGAAAAAAGTTTTTTCACTCGGCAACTCACCCCTTAGCCTCTTCTCAAGCCCTCTTTCGCGCTTGTAAAATTTATTCCAATTTTATGATGGATAGACCTCTTTTCAAAAAAGATCTAACAGACAAGCAAAAGAAGTTTTATTTTCGCCTCTGTAAAAAATGGTTTTAAAACTCTTCTTATGCCCCTTCCTGCTTCGTCCATTGAGATCCATTTTACAGGCTATTCAGCAAGTAAGGGCATGAAAAGGAGAAATTATTTACAAAACTAATGGCAGCTCCTCTTCTTGGGCTAAAGAGAAAACGGTAGAAGCCTTTTTGCACAAAAATCAAGCCATAGCCGCCCTGCTAGGCAGACAGGTTTCCCTCTAGGGGCGCTTTCTTTTTTCTTGAATCTCCGCCGCAAGCGCGGCATACGATAAGCAGCATTTTCGCTAGCGGCGAATAAGGAACTACTCTGCTTCTCCCTTTCTTTACGAATGGATGGAATAAATTTTTTTTGGATATTTTGTCGATGTGAATAATGTCTTTCATAGAACCCTTCTCGAAATTTGGGTATGAAATTAAGAGAGAATCCTCTCTTTTACTTTTCTAGCCCAAAAAGGCCTTTGAAATTTTTACCTTCTTATTCACTGGAAAATTTCGTCCCAAACTGCTATTCTAAAATAAATTTAAATTTAATAAAATTGCCCGCTTATTCAAATTAAAAAGCGATCGAAAAGGAACAAAGTATGACAAATAGTGTGCAAGATAGTTTTAACCATTTTCTATTAGGATCCAATAAAGCTGGCTCCAACAATCTGTCGCCGCCCTCTGCAAAAAAATTTACAAAAGCAATTTCAGTAGAAAACGCCATCTCCGCTGTGATAGGAAATTTTTTCACTAAGTTTATCGCTCGCTTAAAGCTCTTTATTACAAAGTATGAATGGTTTAATGAAAAAAACCTTATGAGAAGAATTAACTCGCACAACTTAAAAGACCTAAATAAGCTCGCAAATTTATTTAAAAATGCTTACCCGAGCCTTACAAAAGAAAACAAAAAAATTTCGCATTTTGTGGAAAATTTTGTTAAACCGGCGAGAGATAAAAAAGCCTATGAAAAATTCACAAAAGACTTAAACGACGACGCAGTGAAAAAGCAGCTTGAAAACGTCTATGCCGAATACCTTTTAAAATGCCTGAAAAAAAATATCACCGCACATGACCTTGTACTAGAGGAGGGTGGTATTGGTCCTTTGATAAATGCAAAAAGTCCTGAGGAGATCGATACGCTAATTAACGACTATTTGGGCCCTGACCTTCGCCGCGATTTGGAACACTTCACCCACGATCCCGATTTGTGCCAAGCTTTATATCTCAACATGCCGCACCGAAATCATCAATTGATTCAAGAATTGGTACACGATGGGATCACGGCAGAGATGATTTTTGAAGCCGAAACGGATCTCCCTATGAAAACGACTGCTAAAAGCATGCTAGGCTTTATCGCCCAAAATTCGGAAAACTGTTTTTGTGAGAATGTTAAAATATTTCTAGACGAAAACTATAGTCCATTTGCAAGCAATTTTGCAGAGGGAAAAGGGGAAGAAGAAAAAGAAGAAATTGTAGCGGCTCTAATCGGGCTATTAAAGACTGGGCGAGACGCTCCCGCACGCTTACTTATCCCTCTCTTAGCCACACAAAAAAAATCGGCTAAGAAGCTGACAGGCTATCCTTCCCCAACATTCAAACAAATCCTTTCCCAGTTAAAAAACTTGGGCACACAAAAAGAGATTATCCAGCAAGCCCTGCTAGGCAAGCTTTTTTTTAAAGAACAACGGGAAAAATATAAAGCTTCAATCGACACTTTTTTTGCGCGTTCGTTTAACAGCTATAGTTATCAGGATCAGGACCTTGCGCGCCTATTACCTCTTTTCAATAATTTTGATGACTATACAGCTAGCCTCATTGAAAGATTCGTCCAAAGGGGAAGTAAAGAGGACCCCTATGATTTTGAAAAAATAAAGGGATCTTTAGCTGGGATTTCTATTATAGAGAAAATTCAGCAAATATTGGCTGAATAAAATTTCTCTGCATTACTTCTTAAAATAAAATTCAAATCCTTATTCCCAACATCGGGGGACAAAGTTTTTTTGTGCTCATCTCAAGTCATAAAGCCTTCTCCTTACTAGGGAAGCTTGACAAGTGCTCTCGGATAATTTAACATTTTAGCTTAAAAGCTTCTCATTTAAAGAAAAAGAATGCCACCTTTGTTTTAGACGCTAGGTAGATTATTTTTTAATCTTTTTGTCGAAGCTGGAATGCGGCAAATTTACAATAATCGGGATTAAAATGTCAGAGAAACGCATACCCATGTTTAATGAACCAGAGAAAGAGCCTCTTTGGTATACACAAGGACTTTCTTTCGAATGCACAGGATGCGGCCAGTGCTGTACGGGAGCACCTGGCTATGTGTGGATTTCCGCAGAAGAAATAAGCCTGCTAGCTTCTCATTTAAACCTTTCTCTCGATCAGTTTTCTGAAAAATATTTGCGTAAAGTCGGAAATCGCTTTTCATTAAGAGAACACCCCCAAACATTCGACTGCGTTTTCTTAAAAGACAAAAAATGTGAGGTGTATGCTTTCCGTCCAAAACAGTGTCGTACTTTTCCATGGTGGCCGCAATTGTTAAAATCAAGAAAAGATTGGGAGGAAGCAGCCATACGGTGTGAAGGGATGCGCAGCAACGCCCCCGCTGTCCCTTTTGAGACTATACAGCACCAACTCTCTATTCAAGCTTCTTTATAGCTCATGGAGCAGGCTTTATCTCAAATTGGCGCAGCGACCGACTTAATTTCTCGGCAAAAGGAAAGATTGGCAAATCGGCTGTTACTATAAGCCTTGCCGTTGCTCTTGCGCAAAAAATTTTATCAGCAGGCCTTTTATAAGCTGATCTTTATGGATTTACTATCCCAATTAGAAATTCTTATTGTCGGATTAATCGAAAATATGGCAGGTTTCACACCACCGGACACTAGCTATACCTGCGCCTTTTTTGGTGAAGGAAAGCTGAGGATATTGTCAAAAAATTTCAGCCCTCTCTTTTAGATCGTGTCCCTTTTCACCCCTCTATTTGTAGAGAGGTGATGAAGGGGTTCTTGTGCCATTTTTATAGCAGCCAGGCAGGACCCCCCTTTTCATTTAATAGTCCACGAACTCTTGCAACTAAGTCCAATTTATTGAGGAAGCTAATGACACAGTTTAATGAAAAAATTGCTCTCGACCCTATTGCCCAAACCAACGTCAATCGCTGGTTAGAAGAGGCTTATGATGAAGAGACAAAGCAAGCAATTCGCCACCTTCTAGAAGAAAATCCCGAAGAAATTGTGGATGCTTTTTACACCACTCTTTCTTTTGGTACAGGCGGGTTGCGTGGAATCATGGGCATCGGCACAAACCGTATGAATCCCTATACTGTTAGAGCAGCTTCCCAAGGAGTCGCCAATTACCTTTTGCAACAAAAAGATGGGCAGGAGAAAACCGTTTTTGTTGGCTATGATTCGCGCCATTCCTCTCAGTTATTTGCTGAAGAAACAGCCAAAGTTTTTGCCGGGAATGGGATTAAAGCCTACCTGTGCAAACACCTTCGCCCCACTCCCTATGTTTCTTTCGGCTGCCGATATAAAAAATGCCAAGCAGCCGTCATGGTAACAGCTTCCCACAATCCCCCTGAATATAATGGGTACAAAGTTTATTGGAGCGATGGGGGCCAAGTTCTCCCCCCGCACGATAAAGCGATTATGGCTGAAGTGAACAAAATCGTAGATTTATCTATGATCCGCCAAGTCAAATCTCTTGAACACCCGTTGATAGAAAGGGTGGAAGAAGAGATCGACCAAGCTTATCTAAAAGCGATTGAATCTCTCCAAATGTACTCTGAAGAAAATAAAGTTCATGGAAAAGAATTAAGGATCGTATACACGAGCCTGCATGGCACAGGCATTAGCCTCATGCCCCAGGCTTTTAAACAATGGGGATTTGAAACCATTCATTATGTGAAAGATCAGATCCTTGCAGATGGAAATTTCCCCACCGTGCATTATCCTAATCCAGAAGAACCAGAAGCATTATCTATGGGTATTGATCTGCTCAAACAGCAAAATGCCGATCTCTTAATTGCAACTGATCCAGATGCCGATCGGGTAGGCGTAGCCGTGAAACATGGAGGGACTATCCACATTTTGACAGGAAACCAAGTAGCCTGCATCTGCTTAGCCCATATATGCGAAGCTTTGACGCAAAAAAAACAAATGCCCGAACGCGCCGCCTTTATTAAAACAATTGTCACCACGGAGTTGTTTAAAAGTATTGTCGAAGCCTACCATAAGACATGCTTTAACGTTCTTCCTGGTTTTAAATACATTGCTCAGCATATTCATGAATGGGAACAAGAAAAAAACGGTTATCAATATGTCTTTGGAGGGGAAGAATCTTGTGGCTACCTCTTCGGCACTCAAGCGCGGGATAAAGACGCACTCCTTTCAAGCTTATTAGTTTGCGAAGCTGCCCTGCATGCTAAGAAAAACAATCAAACTTTAGTCGATCTCTTAAACTCCCTCTATCAAAAACATGGCTTCTACCTAGAAAAATTGCTTTCCTTGCAATTCGAAGAGACCAAATTAGATAAAGAGAGGATGGCAAAAGGTATGCAAAAATTACGCGCCTCTCCTCCCACCTCCATCGGAGGAGTCGAAGTTATCAGGATCGAAGATTTTCAAACTTCTATTAAGACCGAACTAAAAACAGGTAAGCAAGAGTTTATTGGGCTTCCCAAATCGAACGTCCTTCTCTTTTGGCTAGAAGATGGAAGCAAAATTATTGCGCGACCTTCCGGAACTGAGCCAAAAATCAAACTCTATTGCGGAGTAAAGAGGAAAGGTTTTCACTCTATTGAAGAAGTGGCACAAGCTGCATCCCAATATGCAGATCAACTCCTTTCAGAAATTCAAAATATCCTAAAGAGTTAAGTTACTTTATTTAATTAAAGGAGCAATATGTCAAGCACTGTGACAGCGATCACAACCTACCGTAAGGCAGAAAGCTTAGAAATTGGCTTGCCAAAACAAACTTTAAGCGTGAAACAGGCAATAGCTTGTTTAGACTCTAATTTTTTTAAAAAATTTTTACACCAGTTGCTATGTTTTTTTCAGGGAAAAGGGTTTGTAAACTCCAAATATATCGCCAAGCGGCTGGAAGAGACAGACTTACCTACGCTTAATAAAATAAATCACCTTTTTAAAACAGCGAAAGGCCTCGCAGAACAAAATAAAGGCAATTTAGATCAATCCGATCAAAAAAAAGATGCCTTGTTTTTTTTGAAATTCAAAGAAAAACTTTCTAAGCCATTTCTCAACTTATTGCAAAAAACCTATATTTCTAAATTTACTAAAGATCCTGAGCTCTTCGATTTTTGCCATAGCCTTCCTTCTGAAAGGCTGCAATCTATCCAAAAATGGGCTCAAACAGGCATAACTGCTGAATATCTAGCAAAGAAATATCAAAAAAATCCGAGCGATCGCCCCCTCGACATCTTAAAAAGCTTGCTTACCGATGAATCTCGCTTTAAGGAGGTGAATGAAAATCTCAAGCACATTTACTCTCCCCTTAAGAATTTAGACTTTTCTCTTGAAGAGCTTATAAAAGAATTGAATGGCGGCCTTCTTGAAACTTACACCTCACAGGACACTTCAGAAAGCCTTACTGGAATTCACTCACTTACAATTTCTAATACCCTCCTGAATGTGGCTTTCCCACCACAAACTGAGGAAATGCTCAAGAAGGCCTTTGATGATGCCAACACCTCTCATATGGTTTCCTTAGGCTATCTTCCCTATTTTGCCTTAGAACCCAAGCAAATTTATCCCCTCATAGAGGGAGAACCTATCAGCATTAAACTTAAACATGTCTCCTTTATTTCTCAGCAGGTTGTAAAAACAACCTTTTCAGTTATAAAAGAAGAGGAGGATCGATCTTCGATTATTAGAGAAGTTACATGGCTTGCCTATCTCAACTGGCCAGAATGTGGGACTCCCCCTTTTGAAGAATTTCAAGCTTTTCTTAAAAATGAAAAAGAGCTGCGTCAAAATAAGGGAGGGAAAGTTCCCTTAATTATCGGAAAAGATAATATGGCTCATGTCGGAATGTTCGTTCTTGCTGGCTACTTAAAAGCAAACGAGCAAGAGCCTCTTCCTATTCACTCCTCCATAAAGAAGGTGGCAAAAACTTTAGGCCGCACAGCTATACCTAAAACTCCTGAAGAGGTTGCTTTTATATATGCATCCTTGCAAAAGCCCTCTCTATCAGTTAAAGAAGCCTCCTTGCTTAACAATACCCCTACAACCCAAACTTTTGAGGAATTAGCGGCAGCGATTTTCACTTCCTTTAATCCAGACGAAAAAGCGACTGCGAAGCAAGTGGCTGAAATTATCTCCACCTTAAAAATCTTAGGAATCACGGAAAAAGACATTGAAACCCCTTCTGAAGGGATTCTTGCTGCTATATCGACCTTTTATAAAAACCATATTTTCTGGCAGGAGCTTAAACCTGAAGTTAAGAAGCAAATCGACCGTTTTGGATGGACAACGGTTGAAGAGCTAAAAGCCTTATTAATCCCCAAAATTTTAACTTCAGCGATCGAAGAACATAAGAAAAAGCATACGGCCACATTAAAAAACCTGCACACCCTCCTTTTTCCAAAAGATAAAGGGGAAGCTTCTAAGACACATAAAGCGCTGCTTGCAAAGCTGTTGACAAGCTCCACATTTGCTGAAAAAATAGAGCAAACACCAGCCGCCTACGAAAGTTTAAGAAATCTTTTGCTTTATCAGATTTCTTGTGTAGAGCTTATCTCGCTTTTTGAACAACATCAGCCAGCCCTCATTGAAAAGCTAAAGATTGTAAATCCTGCATTTTTCATCGATGGAGATACCAATAAAAATTTAGATTTGTGGAGTATTTTTCAAGAGGAAAGGTTATTTTTAGCTGTTTTACAAACGTTAAAGACCCTAAAAGAAAAATCCTCATAACCTTTTAGGGAACGGCAGAAAGGCCTCTAAAGATTATACCCTCAAAGAGGCCGCTGTTTAAATAAAAATCGCCATGAATACTTACAACCTTGTCATGGCGGAAAATAAGCTCGGCTTGTTTATTTAAGCCATGGAGAGCTGATGCCTAAAGAAAGATAGCCTTTAAAGCTAAGAAGTAGGAGTTTCAAAAGCCCTATGTGTACTTGAGACGCCTACTTTTACAGACGTTTTCTTGCCCTTCTCTGCTTCCCTTTACCTTTAAAGGTGAGATGGAAAAGCTGCTTGCATAGCTTATGGGAAAGCCCTCGGTTTTTCTTTCTCAAAAGGGCCTGACAGGGAAACCATAAAACTTGAACCTGCTGTCTAACCTTTCGAAAAAGGCAACCTATCTCCCCTCTCTCATTGCATGGAGAAATGCCATCGTTTTTTACACCTATTCCCTCTCTTTTCTCCCCCCCTCATTTTTAGTTTTTTGTTTAGGCCGAATAAGCAAAAAATTCGCATCATAAGTCAAAACGCCTAAAAGAATCGAACAGATGGCTCGATCCATACTTATATTATACTTCAGATCATAGGAATAGGGGTTTCTCACAAAAGGATCCGCTATTAAGATTTCTTTTTTTTGCTTGTCGTAACCAAAAAGAACCACAAAATGTCCTTCTGGCTCCCCAGCAATGTCATCTTGCAGGTTTGAGGCCCCAATTTCGCGGCAGCTATGGTACAAAAAGGTTGAACTCAGCCCAGTCAAGATGGGAACGCCTTGACGCAAATAATGTCGAATTAAACTACGCGAAAGATCGCGAAAACGAATTTTTCCTCCTAAGCGCAAAAACTCCAGATAAGCATTTGTGGCAATTTGCAGCTTTTTATTTTTTTTGGCGTCAGCCTGTTGTTTAAGTTTTTGGGCGAGTTGGATGTTTGATAGTGGCTTTGGCTCAAACCAGGTAGGATCAAAAACTTGCAAATTATAAGTGTAGATAGTGGCGTCATAACCCCGCTTTAAAGCATGACATGCCAGCAAGACAGCCAATGTGCCTCCTTCTTCCAAAGAAGGAACCTCTTCTATCACTTTTGACAAGGGCACTACATCTCCATAGTAGTGGTAAACCGCTTGCAGGCACGTTGGACCACAAGTAATTTCATTGGGTTGAGGAAGCATATTGATGGAAAGCTTTTGTTTCATAATCCTGCCTATCGTTATTTCACGATATATAAATAATTAGTTTAACTCAAGGATTTGCCGCAAAGAAAAAAGGATCCCTTTTTTAAGGCTTTCCCACCTCTTTTCCGACTCTTTAAGTCCTTGATTAACTTCTAACTCAATTCCCCAATACAAATTCTCGTCCCATTTTTTACGCAGAAAACTTGTGAGTCCATCTGCTTTACCCAAGTAAGGATAATTCATTCTCACTCGCATTCCCGCAGCCACATTGCCTTGCAAGGCTTGCTTCCACTGCCTAGCAAAATTTTTCTCCTTTTGGCGTTTGGGATCATATAGTAAGCCTATCTCTCCTTCTCGTTCTACTCCTTCTAAAACTGGAGTAAATGAATGCACAGAAAGATGTAAGATAGGTCCTTGTTTCATTTGTTCTAAAAGTTTTTCTTCTACTTGTAAACGGTAAGGATAGTAATATTTCTGAAGAATTTCTTCTTTTTCTTCAGAAGACAGATTTTTTGTCCAGGAAGAGAATAAATGGGGATGGTGCAGAGAACGATTAAGCTCCACGAGCAAGCGCGTTGTCGTGCTAAAAATGAGGGGAACGGAGAGATGTTGGGACACAAATTGGGCCAGCTCCAGCGCCCCTTTGTCATAGCCTCGGTGGGAGGCTAAAGCAGCCCCAGCTTTTTTAAAATAAGATTTCCAACGTGGAGGCACTTGATTGCCCCCATGCTCACAAGTCAACACCAAAAAGCGCATTTCATTCCTATTTTTCCCGCTAAGAACGCAAAAATAAGGTCCCCTTTTCCAGATTTTGGCAGAGATAGCGATACGTTTCTTCTAATTCCTTGCGCGAATAATGGGCACCTAACCCCTTAAGAAGGCGTGTAGAAAGTGTGCCATGTGCGAGGATATGTTGAAGCGTTTGATCACTTTCCAATCCAATTTGTTGAATCAGATAGCCCCATAAATCTTTAGCTCTACACTTTGATGAGAAGGACCATCCAAAAGCTTGTAAAAACTCTCTATCGTGAATTTCTGCAAACTCTCCTTGTTTGATGGTATCCAGCAGAATCTCTTTCAAACGCTCTTCTTGGAATTGATGAAGGGATGCCAAAGAGACCCATTTCTCCTGAGTCAAACACCGAATCACTTCTGTTAGAGCCTTGTTAATCGCGATATCAGCCTTGGGGCACTCTTGGACATCTATTAAGCGAATTTCAATGGCGTTCCGATTAAAACGAGTAATGGCCCCTCGAGCATTCAGCCATTCATACTGCAACGTTTTTTCAGGATCAAAGGGGGCAATATCCTGATAAATCTGATCAAATATTTTGGTTTTATAGTCATTAAAAGACCGGCAAACTTCCGGAATAATATGAGCGGTAATAGAAGGAATTTTAGCAGAATTGGAACGATAGACATTTAAGCGGGTGTCGTGCAAACCTGTGGGTTTTCCTTCAACAATAGGAGAGCTTGCGGCTAGGGCGGGGATTAAGGGCAATACCATCCGAATAGCAGCATGTAGACGTATGAATTCCTGTTCGTTTCCAAAAGGAAGATTCAAGTGATTGCTTTGCAAATTAGACCAGCCATGCCCTTGACAATTGAAGATACGATTGAAAGCCGCATAAATTTCTTTATTGTCGTGCGTCCATAGTTTCATTTCGCGAGAGGGGACCATCCATGGATGCATGGCGGTAGGCATTAAAATCCCATTGAAGGCTCTCAGATACTCGTTGATGCTCTTTATCTCTTTTTGAAAATCTTCATATATGAGAGGGAGTTTAGCAGTGGGGTGCGTTGTTTTAAGCTCTAAAACATGTAAAGCGAGCTCATTCGACCAACCGATCGGCTCTTTCTCGTAATCTCCCTTATATTCTCCTAGCACCGAATAAAAGAGCTGATCCGTGATCGGTAGAATATTGAGGCTGTCTTGATCGACAATCATGTATTCTAATTCTACCCCAAATACATCAAATAAATGCCATATGGCGTGCACAGGTTCTTCTTTAAGAGGAGCTGACATAACTATAATCTTCTTTTTTGCTTTTCAATTCGGTGGAAAATGATTGAAATGATTTTATGGTACAGTTCTTCTTGCAAGACAAGATCTTCAATGCCTGCATCGATGCTGGGGTTGTCGTTCACTTCAATGACATAACATTCTTTCTCTATTTGTTTTAAATCCACTCCGTAAAGGCCATCCCCAATTAATTTGGCTGCTTTTAAAGCCGTCTTAATCACCTGCTTGGGAGCTTGGCTAACAGGGATAGTTTCATATTTTCCTGTAGCGGCCCCCCCTTTGCAAGAATGGTTATAAATTTGCCAGTGATTTCGAGCCATAAAATATTTGCAGACATATAGAGGCTGCCCGTCAAAAATAGCGACGCGCCAATCAAATTCAGTGGGAAGAAATTCTTGGGCCACAAGAAGATCCGATTTTTCCATTAGCGAGCTACAAACCTGATAAAACTCCTCTTTATTGCTGACTTTGACCACCCCTTGAGAAAAAGCACTGTCAGGCTGCTTGATCACAAATGGAAAAGGCAAGCTGGCCAAGGCTTCTTCTAAATTATCTTTGTGCACAACAATTGTTTTGGGAGCCGAAATCGAGTAACGTTCTAGAAGTTCTGTCATATAAACCTTGTTTGAACACCTCAAAATCGACTCGGGATCATCGACCACTACTAGCCCCTCTGCTGCGGCTCTGCGTGCAAATCGGTAGGTATGGTGATTGACATTGGTGGTTTCCCGAATCAATAAAGCATCAAATTCTGCAAGCCTTCCAAAATCTTCTTTATGAATGATTTCGGCACACATTCCCAACGAGTCTGCCGCCTTAATAAACTTCTGGATGGCTTTTTCATTTGAAGGCCCATACTTTTCTGCTGGATTATACAAGATGGCCAAATCATAGGTTTTACTGCTTTTTTTAGGCGTGATTGTTTTACGCCCCAGAAAAAAATCCCGGGCTTTTTCTAGCACAAAGTCGTGATGTTCAATCGGAATTTCACTGCCAGCAATTGTTCCAATCGAGGTCAAACACCATTTTTGGGCCTCGCGATGAAACTGAGCTTGAAGAAAAGGAGCCTGGAATTCTTTAAAGAGATGAGAGGACAACCTCTCATATTTTTGCGCCACATTTTTTCCAAAATAAATACTCAGAGTAAAGCGGTTTGAATGGATCGACTTTAAGCTTTTTTGAATGAGCTCATCTAACTCTTGCGAAACAAATCGAATCATGGCTGAAGATTTAAAATCTTGCATAGCCACTAAGCTTGGCTGGGGTTTATGCCCCCGCGCCGTGGCAATCAAAGTCACGTAATAACCAATTGTTTGATAGCGATATGACCGGCACAGATTAAAGATACGGGCGTGGCGTATTTTACTATAGGACGGGTCCATCAAATAGGTCTTAGCTTCGATGACTTCAATTTCAGGAATCTCTAGTGGCCAATCTTTAAGATTATTGACAACAACAAAAATCTGCATAAAACCTTTCTATTTATTTAATAGATAAGGGGCGAAAACGATCTTTTTTGGACCTTCTCCCTTGTTTATTTTTTTAGTATTTTAGAAAGAGAAATGCAATCAAAATTTCCAAATAAATTTGGGGATAAAAAGACATTACAAAAGCATGAGATCTTTTTCACATTTCTTTTAGAACTTGCCCCATCTTTTTTTGTCTTGCTTTTCTCCTTTCGGACGGGCCAAAATAAGGCAAAAAAATTGGAGTAAAAGCAAGAAAGATAGCCCCCAGAGGTCAAATTAGGAATTCCACTCAGTCAACAATAGGCCTACGCTCTTTTGAGACAGCCGAAGGAGATGCTTAGCTAGGGATTAAGGAAAATAGCAAGGGATGACTTCACAAATAAGCGCACAACCAAGCCTTTTAAGAGTATAGATGCGTCTATTTTTGCCTGTAAAGTAAGTAGAAAAGCACTCTTGTGAAGAGTGCTTTAGAAATTAGAGAAAACGCTAGGATTGCCCGCCGGCCATTTGAGTAAAAACAGAAGAATGTTGAGCCAAAAGCTCGTAAATTTTTCTAGCCATGGCATCACATTTTTGGGTATTCGCAGAAGAAGATTGGATGGCTTCTTGCTGCTTTTGCTTGGCACGATCTGAGCGGAGCTCCCTAAACGATCTTTCCGCATCAAAACGGTTGGTGACAATTCCCTGCACAGACCCGGCACCTTGTCCAAATGCACCTAACGGAGACGAAATACTTCCTATTCCTGTTAAAGTATTAAAAACAGTCCCCTTTTCTCTAATAATATGAACCGCCTTAAAGGCTCCTCCGGCTGCTGGAGCAAGTCCTGTGAATCCCGAAGCAATCGTTAGGGCCGCCGCAGCAATCGAAGGAACCATTTTCTTCCAATTATCAATCGAATCTCGAATTTTAACGCCCTGATACTTAATCTCAAGGAAAGTATCTTGGCAATGTTGTTGGTCAAAGCGAGAGCTTTTGCGAAACATCAGCATCAAGACACTTAAGGCAAGGTTCAACAATCTTTCATCATTAGAGCTGACATGGGCTAGCTCCTCACGCAGCTGTTCCCCTAATTTTTCTAAATAGAGCTCAATCGGGTCACGTAAGCAGGGGTTCCCATTCTCATCCAACAAAGGACTTCCCTGCGCTAAGCTCGATTCATAATCGTGAAGCTCGCTATGATCTTTTACATCTCTTTTCTTAAAATCCACCGTTACTGCCATAATGTGTGCCTCCTTTAAGCTTCAATTTTCAAAGCCCGTTGACGTTGTCTCAAAAGCTTAATAAGCTCTCCCCAAGACTCTTTCACATGGTTTAAGGAGTCTTGCAGCCCATTTATATATAACTCGATTTGCTGGTTGTTTTGGTGGCGATCTAAGGAAAGGGCATGCATTTCGCCCATCAGTTTTTGACTCTTATGTTGAAAAATCGCTTGAAGAAAATCGGTTGTGCCTTTTCCCAAGCTCAGTCCCGCCTGAAGGGCTCCCGCTACTATAAATAAAGCTGCACCTGCAGAGGCAATTGTGAGAGCTACCGTTGCCACTGTACCCGCAATCATGCACCCGGCAAAAAGCCCATCGGCCCACTGCATAACCTTCACCACTTTATTCCTAGATGCTTGCTCGTCCTTAAGATCAAAATAAGTTTTTCCTAGCTCTTTATTAGTAGTGACAGCAATCGAAACGAGATTTGTTAAAATTTTCAAATTTTCTTGGGAAAGTTCCTTTTCTACCAGAAGCAGCCGCATGTATTCTTTATAGAGGTAGGCTTCTTCTGCATTAAGGTCTATTTCCTGCTTTAGAAAAGCATGGCTGCCCGAGTTGCTTCCATCGTCTTTTTGACTGGATTGACCCTGCTTTGCTTCAATGGGTTGAAAAAGAGAGCGAACCACCACTTTATTTCCATTTGGAGTTTCTTTTGCCTGCTCGTGCTCCTCCTCATTCGTTTCTTTAATTTGATAAAGCAAATGATCCACCGCTGCCATCGTTTTCTGCAAAGCGTGTTCGTCAATCAGATCGGGCGCTTGAAGACGCGGACAGGGAGTAATCGGTTTAGAAAGAATTTTAGGTTGTTCTTCCTCATCCTCTTGCTCCTGGAGATCGACTTCGGAAGCAGGGATTGGCTTAACTTCTGACTTATAAAATAACCCTATAAACCAAGACACATAATCATAAACCTTCCCTAATGCAGCTGAGTCGCCCTTTTTAGGCTGCTCAGGCACAATGGGGAGGAGCTCGGGTTCGGCTTCTTTCTCCTCAAATTGAGCAAGCGATTGGAGAGTACTCACATAATAATCAGATTCTGGTAGGACCGGAGCCGTTTTCCCCATAATGTCCTTGATACGCAGCGTCTTTTGCTCTAAACCGAGTGGAGTGGTTGAATTAAGTTTTGGTACAGGCATGTTGGTCTCCTGTCTGTTTAAGGTATTTTTTCCATCCTGTTCGCATCAGCTCAATGTGATTAAGGAGAGGATGAGGGGGTGAATCATTTTTTTGTTGAGTTGCAATCTCCTCAGCTGCGGTGAGAGCGTCAAATCCGTGTTGAATTTGATCGAGGAAGAAAAAGCATTCGGCAGCATGAAAAGAAATATAAGGATCATTTAAATCTAACAACGCGGCAAAAGAATAAGCTTCAAGTGCCAGCTGATAGTTTTTTTGAACTTGCAAAGTAGCCCCTAATCCCATCCAATTTTTTTTGGAATGAGGCTCTAAAACAGTCAACATTTGAAAAAAATGTTGAGCGGTTTCATACTTGCCGTGCGTATAAAATTCATAAGCAGAGGCATATAAGCATGAGAGGACCTCTGTTGAAAGGATCGGCTTTTGACCGCTTTTACTTATAAAATCAGAGATCTGTTCGAGGGATTTCTCCATCGTTTCCATCTGACTTTGAGTCCCATAAGTAGCCATGGCTTTATCCACCCGCAATCTTGCGCGCCTTATTGATTTTATCTTCGTGCAAGGGTTTTAAGATACTTCTTGCCATTTGATACGTCTCATAACGATCATTTGTCAAGCGTGTAATTGTTTGCATTTGCATTTCGTTTTGGATATTTTGGTCCTCAATCGTCATCCGAATGTTTTCGATGAGTCGATCTCTTTCATCTTTTTTAAAGCTTTGCTTATTTTCAGGAATGCTGACCCCGATTTGCTTTGCTTCTTCTAAAAGATTTTTTAATTCTTCATTATGGGAGCAATCCACTTCCCCCTTACTAGAGGTTGCATTATTGATCACTTGTAAAAGCTTGTGCAGTTTACTGACCTCTCCCTGCCGCTTTTTTAGGGTAGAAAATTCTTTAATTGTTTCTTCTTTTAACTGGCGCAGCCTTTCCGTGTTAATCAAAAGAAGTAAAGCCTCTACAGAAAGGTGGTTAGGATCTACGCTTTCTTGATTGTCTAAAGCTTTCGATAAGACTTCGACGACAGCTTGTTGATTTGCCATCTTTCCCTCCTAAAAGCAATTAAATCAGTTATGCTATTTTAATCGATTACTAACTTAATAAAGTTTGAATGCTTTGAAAATGAATCATATCAATCTCTCCAATTTAAGTAAAGCGACTAAAAAAATTCGTTAAACCTAGCAGCGGAGATGAGAATTTTTAGTCATTGTTAAGAAGCTTTTAAATCAATTTGTACATTTTGTACATTTGCCAGCCACATCTTGATTATTATTTCCTGATAAACTAGTGTGAAATCAAATGGCTTCACAAAGGAAAACCTATGTCCATGCATTTTTTCTTTTTACGTATTCTCGGTGCAATTCCTTTTGTCACGTCCCCTGAGGTTCATCCTCTCCAACCTTTAATTGAAAGAGAAACCTCTTCCTCTCTTTCCCAACCCGCTAAAAACATGCCAGTAGAGCAATCATTATCCACCGATCCTGAATGGGATGAGGATTTACAAAAAGGCGCCCTCTATTTTTACGGGACAAATGGGCAGCAAGATTATGCAGAAGCTTTTAAATGGTATAAAAAAGCAGCCGATCGAGGAAATATTGAAGCTATGACTCTTCTTGGCAACATGTTGGTGCTGGGAGAGGGCGCCGCTAAAAATTATGAAAAAGCCTTTCAATTATTTAATGAAGCTGCTAAATCCGGATATTCGTTAGCTCAAAATAACCTTGCGACTATGTATGAAAACGGTTGGGGGGTTCAAAAAGATCTTTCTCAAGCTTTAAAATTATATCGACAGGCTGCCGACAAAAAAAATCCTTTTGCCCAAGCAAATTTGGGAAGATTGTGTGAAAATGGGGTGGGCGTCGAAAAAAATGTGGCGCAGGCTTTTAATTATTACATGGAGGCTGCCGATCAAAATAATCCTCAAGGGTTAAATGCTGTAGGACGTTTTTATCTGGAAGTTTTAACCCCCAAAAACCCCCATAAAGCTTTCGAATATTTTCAAAAAGCTGCCAACCAAAAATATGCGCATGCGGAAAATAATTTAGGTGTCATGTATGAAAATGGTTGGGGTGCCCCCAAAAATATCTCGTCAGCTTTACATTGGTACTGGCAGGCAGCAAACCAAGGTAACCCCTATGCGCAAGCGAACTTAGGTCGCCTTTATGAAAATGGCAAAGGGGTTCAAAAAGATTATTCAGAAGCTATCCATTGGTACCAAAAAGCGGCCAATCAAGACTTAGATATTGCACAAAATGATCTAGGTCGCATGTATCAATATGGCTGGGGGGTCCCGCAAGATTTTCAAATGGCTTTAAAATTTTACCAAATGGCGGCTAAAAAGGGGTTGGGATCTGCCGAAACTAATATGGGTGTGATGTATGAAAATGGGATGGGAGTCCCAAAAAATGAGGAAGAGGCTTTTAATTGGTATCAAAAAGCTGCCCAACATGGTAATCCCGAAGGACAATATAATTTAGCTTTAATGTACGAAAATGGGCGGGGGACTAAAGCTGATCTGCGAACAGCTGCCCACTATTATCAACTAGCTGCTAATCAAGGTTCCAATCTTGCTCAAAATAATTTAGGGGTTTTTTACCTTACCGGGAAGGGTGTTGAGAAAGATTTAAAACATGCCTTCGAACTTTTTACTTTGGCTGCTGAAAGTGGGCATCCTGTTGCGGCGACTAATTTAGGCCGATTATATGAAACTGGCAGCGGCGCACCTCAAGATTATACAAAAGCTTTATATTGGTATCAAAAATCTGCTGAGCAAAATGATCCCCCAGGGCTATACTATTTGGGACGCCTTTATATAAGCGGTCTAGGCACTCAAAAGAAAATGGATGAAGGCTTAGACCTTTTCAAAAGAGCGGCTCGTCTTGGAAATTCCCAAGCCAAAGAAGAGTTAAAAAAGCAAAACCAAACATGGTAAAGAGTTTAGCATGCGTTTTTTAATGACCATTTTATTAAATACAATCGCTGTTTTTGTCACAGCTCATATTCTTCCAGGTGTGCATCTAGACAATTTTAGCACGGCCTTAGTCGTTGCCATTGCGTTTGGGGCTATTAATACTTTTATTCGACCTATCATCTTTCTATTGACTTTGCCGATCAATATTTTAACATTAGGCCTATTTAGCTTTGTCATTTTAGGTCTGCTTGTTTTACTTGTCAGCGCGGTTGTTCCAGGTTTTTATGTGCTGGGATTTTGGTGGGCTGTCGCATTTGCACTTGTCTTGGCAGTGACGAATAGTGTCTTGTCATTACTTGTCCCCAAATAGCGGGAAGGGGTAGCGGCAGCTTTGGTTTTAAAGGAAAGGGGAAGCTGATCTCCACTTCTAGAAATTTCTCTATCGCCAAGCTTCTTCCAGAAACACTGCATATAGCCCTTTTTTCTTTCAGCTTTTTTTCTTCAAGCCCCAGGAAAAGCTTATCTTGCCAAGAAAGCCGATTTATTTATGATAATATTTTAGCTTCCTATACTTTGGTGACCAACGTTCAAAAGGGTGGCTTTGCCTGAAGGAGAAATTTTAAGATGCTCAAAAGCTTCAGTATTCATTTTGTTGCAGCCCCTCTACAAAAAAGTAAATTTCGAGATAGGTTTCAGTCATTTGCAGACTTGAAGGGTCGTAAAGTTTGCCTGATTAAGCTTGCATCTTTACCGGTGGAGCTTGCAAAAGATACCTTACTCTTTATCTTTCATTCGGTAACATTCGTATTGCTCACAATTGGTACATCGGGAGCAAGGGCCGTAACCCCTGGACTCGGAAAGATTCAGGTTGAGGCTTGGCACGATTGCAGCAAGAGCGCCATGCGATTGGCCATTCGCATTATACAAACGGTCGGCTCTTTCTTTGGATACACTTGCGGTGTGTTGATTCACCCTTGTCTCGCAAAATGGATAGAAGAGAAAGTCGATCGATTGAATCGTTTTAAATTCCATACTTTACCCAAAGACCTAAACAGTTTTTTTCAAATTCAAAGGGTAGCCCCTACTTGCTCCTATTTCTGCTCTGAAAGCCTCTCTTCTGTGCAAAATGCTCCGCTTCCTTCCATTCCTCCCCCTAAGAAAGAAAAAACCGGGCTATACTACGAACCTGAATTTTCTAACATAATCGATTACTACCGCATTTTAGGAATTCATCCAAAAGACCTTACTCAAGAAAATTTGAAAAGACGCTACCGTGAATTAATGAGAATAATTCATTCAGATAAGCATGGAGAGGATCTAGATCTTGCTGATTGGTCAGAAAAAACCAAGCAGATAAATAGCGCAAGAGACGTATTAGCGGGTGCATTAGAGGGAAAAGTCCGTTACCCTCCCACTTCATTTACCTCTGGCGATAAAATGCAAGTAAAGCCGAGTGAGCTTGCCAAACTAATTATGCCAAAGCAGACATTAAGTATCTCGATGCCTAATCAAGGCCTTTCAAAAGAGGATTTTGTCAAAAGTGTGCAAAACTCCTTATTTGAAATTTGTGTTTACAGTGAAATTCCTACAAGTGAGGCCTCAGAAGTAGAGCGCAAATGTAACGAGCTGCTGGAAGCCATTCACTCTTATCTTACCACTCATTCACCAATCGGCCTTCTTTTAAGCAAGCAGCTAAAGGAAGTTGAACAACTTCTCCATTTTAAAAAAGAATTTATTAAAGGTTTCGCTTTTACGCCTGAATTTTTTCTAAGGGCCCCCGATTCTACTGCGTTGCAAAAAAAAATTGAAAAACTGATAAAAATTAAGCCTGCATCTATAAAAAATTTTACAAGCTTAGTAAATCATCCCAGCTTAGTCCTTGCTTATGCGGTTTTACTTTATCGCTACTACGATACCCTTTCCGCTCTATACATTGCTTCCGCTTATTCCTGCTTCCAAAAGAAAAAACAATCGGATGGGTACTATGTCGTTCGCGACTACCGAAAAAATATTTCTAAAGATTTTTTTAACTTCAATAAAGCAGTGGCAAATTCTAACTTTCTTGATACCTTTTTTTCTAAATATACCCAAAAAAACCCTGACGAACCCGCCCCTGTTTATGTGAATTTTTGTCGCCTTTTTTTAGAAAAATTGATGAGAAATGCCCGCCAGAATTCATTCCGTCTGCTTAGTGCGGGCGATGTGATAAAGTTGATTTTTTTTTCTAAAATTTTAATTTAAAGGACTTGAATGGGAATTAAACCAAAAATTTTAGCTTTTTCTGGCAGCTTAAGAAAAGGCTCTTTCAACAAAAAGCTTGTTAAAATTGCTTTAGAAGGGGCAAAACAACCTGGAGTAGAAGTCACTTATCTTGACCTTGCTGACTACCCCCTCCCGCTGTATGACGGCGATTTAGAGCAAAGTCAGGGTCTGCCTGCGAATGTTAAAGCGCTAAAAAAAATTTTTCTTGCCCACCAAGGATTTTTAATTGCTTCGCCTGAATACAACAGCTCGCTTCCTGGAACCTTTAAAAATATGATTGACTGGGTTTCCAGACCTTCAGCTGATGAGCCTGAATATTTAGCTCCGTTCAAAGGCAAAGCAGCTGCCATTATGAGCGCCTCCCCTAGCCATTTAGGAGGCTTAAGAGGACTTGTTCATTTGCGGGCTATGCTTGAAAATATTTTCATCCACGTGTTACCTGAACAAGTTTGGGTAGCCTATGCAGATAAAGCTTTCACTGCTGAAGGGCAGCTAAAAGATCCCAAGGAGCAGCACAAAGCCATTCAACAAGGCAAAAACCTTGTGGATTTTGTCCTGAAATTGCATGCCCGTTTGCCAGAGGTTTCTGAATTGTGAAAGACTGCGCTCTAGGAATTGTTTTTTCTGAAGATCGTTCACAAGTGCTTTTAATTAAAAGGCGTGATACTCCCATCTGGGTTTTGCCAGGTGGGGGAATCGACGATGGAGAGTTACCTGCACGCACAGCTGAACGGGAAGTTTTTGAAGAAAGCGGCTTATGCGTTAAAGGGGTTAGGAAAACAGGGGAGTACTTTCCCATCAACCGCTTGGCAACACGTACGCATGTCTTTGAATGTAAGCCGAACGGAGGCACTCTTCAGCCAGGAGAAGAATCGTTGGAAACGGCTTTTTTCCCTCTCGATAGCCTCCCCCAACCCTTTTTAGAAATTCACCTTGAGTGGATCCATGATGCTTTGCTGAATTGCTCTCACGTTATCCAGAAGCCCATTTCTTCCGTTACCTATTGGAGAGTGATGAAGTTTTTCTTCCTTCACCCTCTCATCGTTCTTCGCGCCCTTTTCGCTAGAGCAGGTTTCCCCCTTAATTCTTAATGGTGATGGTGATAATGGGCATGGGCATGGTCATGGGAATGATCATGAGCGTGATCAGCAGCTTCTTGCTTCTTAGCCCGCTCTCTCGCTTCTTCCCATTCTTTTAATTTAATTTGCCCCATTTTGCATTCGTAACCTTCTACGTGAAATAACAATTTAAATTTTTCCCATTGCTCTTGGAAATTTTTTACCATCTTCATATCAATGTTTTGCTTAATCCCCACGAGCAAAAACAGCAAACGGTGAGCCATCTCTGCTTTCTTAGCTGAATCTTCTTCATCAGGCTTAATTTTTTGCTGCAAGAAATATGTGGTAACTAATTCCGCCACTTTGTTTGATTCCATCTCTTTAGTCATGACCCATCGCATAAACTCATTTTTATCATGCAACGTGGTAAACTTATTATCTGTTAACACGGTGATCCCCTTGGCCATTGTTTCCACATACTGATCGATTTGATCATAAATCATATTATCATGGTAAACCCCGCATGGCATTTGGCAATGAGAGTAAAGAGAAGTTCCCCATGTGAGTAAAGCAAACACTCCTGAGACTAATAATTTCTTTTTCATGGTCGTATATTTCCTATTTTGGATTTCAAAAAAGTTATAGCGAGTATGCAAAATAGGCTTTTTACCTGATTGCTAAAAATTACTCAACACATTCTAACCATCTTTCAAAAAAAAGAAGATTCATACAACCACTAGCCTTTTTATTTAAAGCGTGATACCATTGTTCTACTTAAACGAAGTTTCATGAAGGTAAAAGTATGAGTATTAAGCCCGATCATTGGATCAGAAAAATGGTAAAAGAGCACGGAATGATTGAACCATTCGCCGATCAACAAGTCCGTCATACAGATAACGGGGCTAAAGCCGTCAGTTTCGGCTTATCCAGTTATGGCTACGACTTACGCGTGTCGAACGAGTTTAAAGTCTTTACAAACGTCTATAACACCATTGTGGATCCTAAAAATTTTGAAGACAACGCTTTTGTTTCGTTGAAAACAGCCGAGTGTATTATCCCCCCCAATTCTTTCGCTTTGGCGCGCAGTGTAGAATATTTTCGCATTCCTCGAAATGTTTTAACCATGTGTATCGGCAAGTCTACCTATGCCCGATGCGGCATCATTGTGAATGTGACCCCTTTCGAGCCTGGGTGGGAAGGGTATGTCACCCTTGAAATTTCAAATACAACTCCCCTGCCAGCTAAAATCTACGCCAATGAAGGGTTAGCCCAAGTTCTTTTCTTTGAGTCTGACCATCCCTGCGAGGTCTCTTATGCAGACCGTCAAGGAAAGTACATGAATCAGGTTGGAATTGTGACCCCCCGCATTTAATGATGCCTCAAAAAACTTTGCATTTATTCAAACAAAACATGCGTTCGATTGTACATTTAGGAATGATCCGCTCCTGGTGGGTCATCCTTTTTGTCCTCTTTTGTTTGATGAGTTATGAACACGGAATCAAACAAAGAGAAGCTGATTTTTCAAAACTCACCGAACAGCTTCAAATGCTTCAAAAACAAAAAAAAGAGGCTTTGCTCCTTCAACAAAAGCTGCTTGCCCAAATCAACAGCGAAAGTGATCCGGCGTGGATAGAATTGACTCTAATGCGAGAGTTGGGACTGAGCCCAAAAGGGAGCATCAAAGTTCTCTTTGTTGCTTCAGACTCTACTACACAAAAAGCAAATAGACGAGAATAATGAGAAAAGGTAAAACAGAAATCAATAACAGTGTAGATAGATAACAAACTCTAAGAAATCCCCCATGTTAAGTCTTTTTATATTTGTCTTTCTCATTCTGGTGCTTACATTTCTGTCAGGATACTTTTCTATGTCTGAAACAGCTTTGTTTTCTCTGTCTTCCATGAAAATTAAAGCTTATGCTAAAGATGCGGATCCGCGCAAGCAGCTCATTGCAAAGCTTCTAGCACATCCTAAGGACTTACTTGTCACGGTTTTCATTTTAAATACCATTGTTAACATTTTGCTGCAAAACGTTTCCTCCAGCATGAGTGGCATAGAGAGTGGCTGGGAATGGAAAGTGGGGTTTCCTTTAGTGATGACCCTTTTATTTGGAGAAATCATTCCCAAAAACCTGGGATTTCAAAACAATGTCAAGTTTGCTTCCATGGTCAGCCCTGTGATTGATATCTTACAAAAATTGCTGAAACCTGTGCGCCAAGCAATCATTGCGATTACGGCTCCCATTTCGCGCGGTTTATTTTTCTATCTTAAACGCAATCAAGAAATCTCAAAAAAAGAGTTAATGCATGTCTTGCGCGCCTCTGAAAAACATGGGGTTTTGCATAAAGACGAGGCAGAGCTTGTAGCTGGCTATCTAAATCTTCAAGATGCAATCGTGAAAGAACTTGCTCGCCCAAGAGAAGATATTTTATTTTACGACATCCATGAGCCCTTATCTAAGCTCACGTATTTATTTGTGGAACAAGAGGTCTCCCGCATTCCTGTTTGCGATAAAAATATCGATAATATTCAGGGAATCTTGAGTGCAAAAGCTTACTTCCTTCACAATCAACGTATGCTCTCTGGCCATGATTTAATCCCCATTCTAGAAAAACCTTTTTATGTGCCAGAAACCACTCTAGCCCGGCGCCTCATTCGGCAAATGAATGAAATCAACCAGGTTTTAGCTCTTGTAGTGGACGAATATGGCTCTATTTCGGGGTTAATTTCCAGCGAAGACCTTGCAGAAACTGTGATTGGGCAAATCGCCGACTTGCGCGATAAAAAAAGTTTATATACAAGAGCCGGGACGAACGAAATTATTGCAAGCGGCAGGCTAGAATTAGCAGATTTCAATGAAATGTTTAACACTAATTTGGTTAGCGAAAATAACATGGTTACATTAGGAGGATGGTTAACCGAACAACTAGGAGACATCCCAAAAGCAGGAACCAAATATGAGACCCACGACTTCTTGTTCCACGTGTTATCGGCATATCCAAATCGTGTTCGGCGGCTTTATATTCGCAAATTAAAAGGCAAGCGAAAGGCCGCATGATAAGGTTTAAGATAATAGGAATTATTTAAATGAGTTTCTCTGCCTGGTGGTGGCTTTTTTTTAATTTTCTTTCGATTGTCGTTCTCGCATTTTATTCCATGGTGGAGATGGCTTGCGTTTCTCTTAACAAGGTACGGCTTCATTATTACGTCAGCCAAGGAAATACGCGAGCAATTTATTTAAATTACCTGCTGCAAAATCCTGCCCGTTTATTTGGAACGACTTTAATTGGAGTCAATGTGGCCATGGTCATCGGTTCGGAGTGCGCCCGAGAATTTTTCACCTCTTTAGGGCTAAGCCCCGACTGGGCCCCCATTCCTCAAATCTTCTTAGTGGTAATATTTGGAGAGCTTTCCCCCATGTTTGCTGCGCGGCATTATTCTGAAAATGTCGCCATGCTAGGAGCGCCCCTCCTATATGCCTCTGCTAAGCTGATGTCCCCTATTTTATGGGCTACTCACCAAGCCTCTAAGATTGGAAGCAAGCTTTTAAACCAACCAAGCTCAGAGCCAGACCTCTTCTTAAGTCAAGAAGAGCTGCAGAAAATTTTAGAAGAGCATGGAGAGGATCGAGGACCTGGCGGCTCACCTTCAGAAGAATTCAATGATATAGCGGCTAACATCTTCCATTTGCGGATTAAAAATGCAGCTCAAATCATGACTCGCATTCAATCAATTCCTATGATCCCCTCAAATGGAACCATTGCACAAATGCGCGCCATCTTGAAAAAAACCGGGGCCGATTATTTACCTGTTTATCACAAGGATCCATCTAACATTGTGGGAATTGCTTTTCCACGTGATCTCGTTAGACTTCCTCCTACAAAAAGAGTACGCGACCATGCGCGCCCTGCATGGTTCGTCACAGAAAATACAAAAACCATGCAAATTTTAAAACACTATAGGCGCAATAACCAAAGTGTGGCCGTTATTTTAAATGACCAAGGAGCTGCCGTCGGCTTGCTAAACCTCGATGATTTATTAGAAGAAATTATCGGAAAAGTGGGAGAAGAGGCTTCGACAAAACAAAAAACAAAATGGCTCATGGAAAGAACATTTCCTGGCGATATGCGCGTGGCAGATTTCAACAAGCAATTCGAAGCTAAACTCGATGAGGAGGGAGATTTAACATTGGCTCAATTAGTTGCAAAAGTGCTTGGCTATGCTCCTGAAGTGGGCGATTCTATTTACATTGAACCCTTTGAGCTGGAGGTAAAAGAAACCTCCCTGCGAGGTGCTAAAACAATTACTGTTATTACTAAAATTTCTTAAAAAGTTATCATGTTGTTTATCATAAGTCTAAATGAGTAATATGACTAGTTTTCTTGATTTTGGATTAGATCCTACTATTTTAAAAGCGCTGGAAAAATTAAAGTTTCATGCGCCTTCCCCTATTCAAAAAGCCGCTATTCCTCACATCCTTCAAAAAAAAGATTTAATCGCTTTAGCTAAAACAGGTTCTGGTAAGACAGCCGCTTGTGCAATTCCCATCTGCGACAGAGTAGATGTGCAATCCGGCTTTGTGCAAGCCTTAATTGTAGTTCCTACACGAGAGCTAGCCTTACAATATGCCACAGAAACCCAAAAAATTGGAGCAGAGAAAGGGGTTAAAACTTTTGCACTATTGGGAGGTGAAGACGCTGCCCTTCAGCAATCGAAGCTCAAACACGGTGTGCAAGTCTTGGTCGCCACACCTGGCCGTTTAATCGACTTTATTTATTCTAGACAAATCGATTTAACCCATGTGGAAACTCTTATTCTCGATGAAGCGGACGAAATGTTGAGCATGGGTTTTTACGAGGACTTGGAGTTCATCATCCACTGCTTGGTGCACGAACATCAAACCTTGCTATTTTCGGCCACTATGCCCAATCAAATTCGGGATATTGCAAAAAAGCACATGCAATCTCCTTTGGAAATTTCATTGATTGGGGAGGATACCACTCCTGATAGGATTGAACACCGTTTTCTTTATTGTCGCTACCATGAAAAAGAACAAAATCTCATTCAACTCATCAAGAATCAAGCCCCTTCCAAAGCCATTATCTTTTGCAGTTCAAGGCAAGAATGTGAAAAAGTAACCTTTATGCTTCGGAAACAGATCCAGGAGACGGTCGATTTTCTCCACGCTGGGTTAAGTCAAGATATTCGCTCTACTATTACAAATAAATTTCGCACAGGTAAAATCCAATTGCTCGTTGCTACCGATGTGGCTTCCCGAGGGCTTGATTTTTCTTCCGTCTCCCATGTTTTTATTTATCACCTAGCCGAGGATTTAGATTTATATATCCATCGCGCGGGGCGCACAGGACGTTACGAAAAAGCAGGGATTGTCGTAACCCTGGTGACGCAAAGAGAACTGCGCACTCTCAATCGGCTCTTAAAAGTCTTGAAGAAAGAGCCTCATTGGATCGGCCCTCCTCCTCCAGCAACTTCGTCAAAGCAAGAAAAAACAGGGCGAAAGCAACGTTTTTACACAAAAAAAAGAAAACCAGCTAACCCTTCTTCGAGCTAATTTATGCAATCCACCCCTCTTCCTGTTTCTCTTGAATTAGACCCAAAAATTTTTACTGATCCTAACCTAATAAATCATAAAGATTGCGCATTAGCTCAGCTAGAGCAACAATTTAAAATAAAAGGAGGCCATCTGCATATCGTTAAAACATTTTCTGAAAAGTCAGAAAACCGTTTTACTTTTCAGCTTGGAGATGCCTTATATCCCGTTTGCTCGGGGGGGACCTGCCGATCCCAAGCTTTATACGAATTTTTACAACGAAAGCTCGATCATGATAATTTCGTGCTTTTCCCACCGCACGCAGCGCGCTGCGGGTATGACCCTTACAACGGAGAAGTGCGCTATTACACCGCTGCGCCGATTGTAGATGAATTTGAAAGCTTTTTTGGGAAAAAAAGAACTACCCGCTTTGGTTATGACCATGCAAGTGACTGGCATGATAGCCAAGGGGCTGTCACCGCGGAAAAAATTGCCTTAATTAAAACTTTCTATGACACAAGTTATTATGGCCCTCAAAGCCATTTTCAAGGCAGAACAGGGAAGCGCCGCGTATACATGGCCTTTGCGCATCCCACACACGCTGTTTTAAAACGTTTACTTGAAACGAATGACACTTTAGAAAAGGTAGTTCTTGTGGCAATTCCCTTGGCAGACGAAATTACGACTCCCTCCCCCGAAGCCGGTATCCGAGGGGGCTCGCCCGAAGCCTATCAAGCTTTCCTTGATAAGATGGAAAAAATTTTTAGCAACCCCTAGAACAATTAAGAAAATGTCTTTAATTTTCTTTATTAGATCTCTTTCCCAGCCTCTTTTCTTATTAGGGGGCTGTTATAAAAAACTAGCCCTGTCCAAATTTAACATTCACAATGGGCTTAGGAAGCTGAAAAACAACGTCTTCATTGGTGAAAACCACGTCTTCAACCTCTTTAACTCCTAGTTGCATCAATTTTTGAATGCACTTTTGCACGATCCCCTCTGGAGTAGAAGCGCCCGCAGTTAATCCGATGGTTTTGACTCCGCTCATCCATTCTAGTTGGATTTCGCTTTCATTGTTGATTAAATAAGAGGGCACTCCCCGTTTAGAGGCCATTTCTCGCAAACGATTAGAATTGGAACTGGTGGGATCTCCCACAACTAAAACCAAATCGGTTTGGTCCGTAATTTCACGCAGGGCAAGTTGCCTATTGGTTGTCGCATAACAAATAGAAGAACTTGGCAGGGTGACAACGCGTGGATATTTTTGAACTAGAGCTTCTGTGATTTCCTTTACATCATCCAAGCTGAGAGTCGTTTGGGTAATATAAAATAACTTTTCCTCGTTTTTAAAAGCCAATTTTTCCACATCTGCCACTGACTCCACAATTGTGGTCACGTCTGGAGCTTCTCCTGCAGTGCCAATAATTTCCACGTGATTGCGGTGCCCAATCAAAATCACTTGATATCCTTGGGCCGCATACCGCTTAACGGCAGAATGCACGCGCGTGACAAGCCCACAGGTAGCGTCAATCTCAATTAATTGCCTACGGCTAGCCGCCTCACGCACAGCAGGAGAAACACCGTGGGCTGAATAAATCAGACGAGCTCCTATAGGAACCTCGTCAATTTCTTCAATAAAAATGGCTCCTTTGGCTTTTAAACTATCGACTACCGCTCGGTTATGTACAATTTCGTGTTTAACATAAATGGGCGCTCCCCAATATTCTAAAGCTTTTTCCACTGTTTCAATGGCGCGTTCTACACCAGCACAAAAACCGCGGGGTTTAGATAGCAATAGCTTCATTATTTAGCCTCCTTTATCCGATCAGACCAAAATCATAAAAGACTATTTGCTTAATTTCAATTGTTAAAATGATAAAACTTAAGGCCCTATATATTTCCTGAAGGGACGCGTTGGCTAAGTAATAAAACCATTTTTTCCGCGCAAGCTGTTTCGTCGCACACAATTGGAATATTGCTAAATTTAGCATGCTCGTAATCTCTTTCAAAATGCACGCGTGCAATAATATCGGCATGAGGATTAATGTGTTGAGCCGCTGTGATAATCGAGTTGGTAATAGGGAGATCAGGCGTAGTAATGACAATCAGTTGCACGTTTTCAATTTTAACTCTTTCTAAAAGTTGAAGCTGTGTAGCATCTCCAAAAAACAACTCGATATTTTTTTCCTTCGTCGAAGAAACGGTATCGATATTTTGATCGATGACTAACACTTGGTGATTTGCAGCTAGATGATGAGCGACAGCTCTTCCAATAGGACCAAATCCGACAACTAAGACCCTCGGTAAAAATAAGCCGGTCACCTCTGAAAGCCCGCTTAGATGTATGTCAGAAGAGTTTACATTAACAGCCCTTTTGGCCGCTTGTGTAAGAGGTTTAAAAAACTGAAATAGGATAGGATTCAAGGCAATGCTGATAAAAGCGCAAGCCACTAAAATATCGTAAGCGTTATCGGGCAAAATTTTTAAACGGCTCCCCTCTTCAGCTAAAATAAAGGAATATTCCCCAATTTGGCTGATCGCAAGAGCCACCGTAAACCCAACATAGCTGGGATATTTGGCTATTTTCACAATGAAGTAGGCAACAAGCGGGCGTAAAAACAAAAGAATGAGTAAGACTCCTCCAAAAAGAGGAAGGTTGTTTTTTACGACAAGGGGGTTAAATAACATTCCGACAGAGACAAAAAAAATCACCGCAAAAGCATCGCGCATCGGCAACGCATTCGCTGCAGCTTGGTGGCTTAATTCCGTCTTTCCGACCACCGTCCCTGCAATAAAAGCGCCTAAGGCAAGCGAAATTCCAAAGATATAGGAAGACCCTACGGCAATCAAAAAGACAGAGGCTAAAATCGCTAAGGTGAAAAGCTCATGCGACCTTGCGCGTGCAATGAGTTTTAAAATTTTTTCAATTAAATTCTCTCCAATAAAATGCACAATTAATCCGAGCAGGAAAACTTTTAATAGAACCATTCCCACTGAAGCCAAAATGGTGAAAAAAGGACTTGAAGATGAGGTAGAAGGAGAATAAATTAAGGCGGGCAGTAGAATTAAGCCTAAAACCGAAACTAAATCTTCAATAATCGTCCACCCGACAACGATATGCCCTTGCTTCGTGTGTAACAAATTTTGATCTGCCAAAACTCGCACAATAACCACGGTACTCGATACGCAGATGGCCACCCCAATGACAAACCCTTCGATCACCGTCTGCCCTAACGCTCTGCTCAACCCAATCCCTGCACAAATCGATAGAAAAGAAAGCAAAAGGGCTCCTGGTATCACGATTTTTTTATCTGCATCGATATCCTTCCAATTAAAGTTAAGGCCCACAGCAAACATGAGTAAAGTCACACCGATATTGGCAAGCTGGCCAGAAATATTTTGGTCGGCAATAAAACCTGGAGAATTGGGTCCTATCAAAAACCCGGCAATCAGATACCCTAAAATAGGGGAAAGTTTTAAACGCTGTGCCACATATCCTGCTGCACAAGCAAAGCCTAGCCCCACAGCCAAAATCCAAATAATATTTAAGTCTTCAGGCATTAAACCTCCTACTTGAATTTTGCGCTTTTAATAGACAATGTTAAAGGAATGGTAGGGCACTTTCACCTCTGTATATTCGATCATTAGCGAGTCAACCCGCCCAACACCGGGTCCCTCTCGGATTTTTTCCAACAACTTTTCCAAAATTTCTTGTACTCCTTGAGCAATCAACTCTACTGAACCGTCGGGTAAATTGCGTACCACCCCAAAAATTCCCATTTGGTTAGCATAATTTTGAACGGTGTAACGAAATCCGACCCCTTGCACGTGTCCTTTAATTATCGCATGCAATTCAATCATGATTTCCTCTAAGTTAATAAGCAGAGTTTGTTGAAAATAATCAGGTTAAAAGCTCATAATTCTCAATGTGCATAACCAGCATTTAATTCATGGATGATAAGCAAAAAATGAAACGTCCCCCTTTTTTGTACTGTTTCATTACTCTATTGGTTCTCCTTATTCCTAATCAAGGGTTTAGCGCTCTTTCTTACGAAGTGGAATTTTACGGAGTAGATGACAGTAAGACAAAAGAACTTTTACAATCCGCATCTGATCTTGTCCGCTTGCAAGATCACCCCCCTACCACTCAAGCCATGCTCAAGCGAAGGGCTGAGGCAGACACCCCTCAACTCATCAAAGTCATGCATAATTTAGCTTATTATAATGCAAAAATTGATGTCAAAATTGATTTTAAAGCTTCTCCTATCGTCGTCCAATTCCACATTCTCCCCGGCCCCATTTACCCTTTCAAAGCCTTTAAAATTCAATTTGCTAAGCCTGAAATTTTAAAAGAAAGCATAATCCCTGATTTACTAGATAACATACAAGTGGCTGATTTAGGAATTGGGATCAATCGAGCTGCTTATCCTAAAGCAATCATTGAAGCTAAAGAAAACTTACTTAGCATCTTAGCACGCAAAGGCTTTCCGTTTGCTTCTATCTCAAAAACAGAAGTCTTTGCCGATCAAACAGCAAAAGATATTTCGGTAGTTTTAACCGTCGATAGCGGTCCTCAGGTTGTTTTTGGACCTTTTAAAATTGTGGGAAATAAAGACGTTAAGGCCCGTTTTTTCCGCAGCAAGCTGCGTTGGGAAGAAGGAGCCCTTTATGACACAAAAAAAGTGGAAGAAACACAGCATGCCATTGAAGCTTCGCGTCTGTTTAGCTCAGTGATCATTACTCCTGAAAAGCCCGCTAATTCTGCCGACCATTTATCTCGCATGGTCATAGAAGTAACAGAAGGGAAAAATCGCAGCATTGGTTTAGGGGCTAGTTTCACCACTCAACGCGGTTCTGGGATAACAGCAGACTGGGAAAATCGCAATTTTAGAGGAATAGGAGAAAAGCTCAGTTTTCATGCCAACCTTTGGCAAGCAACCCAAGAGGTGACGCTTTTATTTGTTAAACCAGACTTTAAATGTCGCGATCAAGAATTTCACGGACTTTTAGAATATCAATATGAGACCACAAAAGGTTATACCGAATCTTCCCTTAGCCTATCGGGAACCATTGAAAAAAAAGTGAGCAATCGGTTATGGCTTTCCTATGGATCCATGTTCAAACAGCTAAGTAATACCCGCTCCGATCACAATGGAAGCTATAATCTTGTTAAATTTCCTACGCAATTGCGGTGGACAACCGTCGATAGCCTTTTAGATCCTACTCAGGGATGTTCCCTATATTTTCGCCTCATTCCCACGCTCCAGGTTCTTAAACCCCAATTTGCTTACGTCATCAGCACGCTGACAGGAACGGCTTATTATTCTTTGACTCAAACCAAAAACATCATTCTTGCCGCGAAAGGATCATTCGGGACAATTCAAGGCTCTCCACGACGCACAATTCCCCCTTCCGAACGTTTTTATGCAGGTTCAGAAACCACTTTACGAGGATACGCTTATCGCACCGTGAGCCCTTTAAAGGACCAACATAAACCCACCGGTGGACGCTCTATGATGGTATTTGCGCTAGAAGCTCGGATGCATACTACTAAAAATTTCGGGTGGGTTGGTTTTTATGATTTCGGAAATGTCTATGCATCTCCTTTGCCAGAATTAAAATTAAACTTTTTACATGCAGTCGGATTAGGCTTACGCTACTATACCCCAGTAGGTCCTCTGCGACTTGACGTCGCCTTTCCTTTAAACCGACGGAAGCATGTAGATGGAGATTATCAAATTTACTTAAGCGTGGGGCAAGCTTTCTAATGAAAAAATTTTTACTTTTTATTCTATGCCTTGGATTGCTCTGCAGCGTCATTTTAGTGCTATTGCCAAAAGATACAATCAAAAATGCAGCCTTAAAATTGGCCATAAAACATATTGAAGCCTCCACAAACTTCCGAGTGGAAATCGAATCTCCCCGCTTAAACTATCCTTGTATCATCCAAGCTAAAACTGTCAAAATTTATTCCAAAGCATCTTCACCCCATGCTCCTTATCTATCAGCAGAAGATATAGAAGCTTGCATAAATCCCTTGGCGCTGCTTTCCTCTAAACTTAATTTACACCATTTTTACTGCCAACGACTCTCGATTCAATCTCTGCCCGAAGTCCCTTTAACTGCCCAGGCAGAAACGGATTTCTTTCCCCTCCCTTTCGCGATGAAAGTGGGGCGCTTTGAAATTAAACAATTCAATCTTTCTCTAAACCTGATGAAAAAACTGGGCCTCGAGACTTATGTCAAAGCTGATGAGCTAGAAAAAGGTATTTCTTTGGCCGGTTCGTTCTCTTCAAAATCTTTGTTTCCCTCCGTAAAAGGAGAACTTTTTATTGCCCCTTGCAATGCTCCTGCTGCCACCACAGCTGCTGCTTTTACCCTAAAAAAAAATTATAGCAACTATTTCCTGCTGATCACCTTAAGTGAAGTGTCTAAGGGAATTCTGCAAAAACCTTCATTTTTTGAGCATTCTACCCTCAGTTTCCGATTAGACGCTCATGGAGATAAACAGAAGTGGCAAGGAGTTGTAGAAGTCCTTTCAGAGCAAGAGCAGGAGACGGTTGACCAGGCTTTCACGGCAGGCTACGCCAAAGGAAACTTTGTTTATTTGCCCGATCAGCTGTTAACCTTTGAGGCAATTGAGGGGAATACTCCCTTTGCAAATTTCTATGGAACGCTTAGCTTAGACTCAGGGCTCGAATTTGATCATACTTTTCTTCATACCACTTTCACAGATCTTCCCTTTCCCCATAAGAACTTCAAGCTTGGCTCAGAAACTGAAATGGGCCTTTCTGTGAAAGGGCCTCTCCTCTCTCCCTCCTTACAAGCGACCCTTTATTCGGAAAGCATGGAAATAAAAGAATGGACTATCGCCCATCCGGAAATTTCAGTCAGTTTCTCTCCTTTTAGAGCAAATTCGGAAGGGGAACTTTCTTTTTCGGGAAAAAGAGACAATGTTCCTTTTCAGGTAAAAACTAAAATTGCTCTCAAACCTGAACAAGCTATCCATTTTTCAGATGCAATTGCCACCTATGCTTCTTCAAACCTAGAAGGCGATTTGCTAGTCTCTTTCACCCAGCCTAGCCTTAAAGGGCAAATTAAAAGCTCCAAAATTTCTTTCAAAGATTTTAATTCAGATTGGAAAGGGACCGCTGAAATACAAGCTTCTTTTGATAAAGAAAGCCTTTTAGCTAACGTTTGGGTAAAAAACCTGGCTTATCAAAACCTATCCGCTCAAAACGGGCATCTCCAATTGCAAGCAAAAGATCTTTTCCATGCCCTGCATGGTGAGGTGCAAATCGCTTTATCCAAAGGTCTGTGGGAAGAGATAGCCATCGAGGATTTAACCTTTGTGAGTGGTTATAATCAGAACTCTTTATCTGCGTCCCCCTTCTCGCTAGATTTAAAAGGCAACTACCAAAAGCCTTTCCTCATTCAATCCAAAGGAAAGTGGCTATACCAAAAGGAAATAGCCATTACTCTAGAATCCTTATGGGGAGAAGTTTTAGACCTTCCTATTTCCCTAAAAGAACCCTTTGAAATTGTCTTAGAAGCCGAAAAAATGGAAATCTCTCCTCTGTTTTTATCGACTGGCTCAGGTTATTTGTATGCCTCGGCAGAATACTCTCCTACCTTTGTGCAAAGCACTTTAAGGATTCACGACTTCCCTCTCACCGCCGCCCACTTGCTCGCCCCCCAATTCCCCTTAAAAGGCAGTGCTTCCGGCCAAATCTTTTTATTTGGGGATCCTGAAACTCCTAGAGGACAATTGAACCTAGAGATGTCAAATGTCAAAATTGAAGAAGAAGCTTTTAACAAGTTTCCTCCTTTTAATGTCTCTTTCCAAGCTTCTCTGGTAGAACAACTTTTAGAATGCAGAGGGCAGATCATCGAAGTTGAAAAGAACCCGCTAAAAGGCGAAGCAAAAATTCCTCTCACCTTTTCCCTTTCCCCCTTTATGGCTCAGGTAAATCGAGAGCTCCCTTTTTCTGCCAGTTTGAGCGGAAAGGGCCCTCTTTCACCCCTCTTATCACTCCTATTTATTGATAAGATTGCTATTGATGGCGATATAGAGGTTCAGCTTGGGATTAGAGGCTTGCTGAATTCTCCTGAGATAGAAGGATTTGTGAATTTGCGGAATGGCTTTTTTGAGAGCATAAATTCAGGAGCAATCCTCCGCTCTATCCATGCAAAGATAAAAGCGAGTGGCCAACGCCTGACTCTGGAGAATTTTTCTGCCAAGGATGAAATCGAGGGAACAATCACGGGCAGTGGAAGTTTAGCTTTCAACGATCCCCTTTTTCCTTTTGAAGCTAAATTTAAATTAAATAAACTTCAACTCCTCGATATGGATTTTTTTCAGTCCACTGCGAGTGGATCCCTTACTCTTAAAGGAAACAGAAATGAGGGGGTTTTATCGGGCACCCTTACCTCTAATAAAACGCAGATGACCCTTCCCACTCAAATTTCAGAAGTCACAGAAGCCGTGGAGGTCACCTATATTAATATTCCTGAAGGGGAATCTTCACCCGTTTCTTCTCAAAGCAAAAAATCCGCGTGGCCCTTAAAATTAAATATCCTTCTAAAGCTTCCTTCTAAAGCAACCTTTACAGCGCCTAGTCTTTCTTCTGAATGGCAAGGGGACCTTCTCCTCGAAGGCACGGCAGACGAACCTTCATTGGATGGACAACTCAAAATTGTCAAAGGGTCTTATCTTTTTAATGGAAAGCAGTTTATCATTAAAGATGGGACGGTAAATTTTGCAGGGAACCTCACCAATGATACCACCTTGTATGTGGTAGGTTCAATGGATTTACACCGCATTGTGGCGGAAGTGATTGTACGAGGAGCCATTAAAAATCCCACCCTTTCGCTAAACTCGAACCCTCCCCTATCACAGCAAGAGATTTTATCCTGGATTCTTTTTGGTAAGGGGCTTTCAGAAATTTCTCCTTTCCAAGGAGATCAGCTAACCGCTTCTTTAACAGATTTAAGTCGGCAGCAAGAAGGCCCCGATCTCCTGACTCGCATTCGCAATCAAACAGGCATTGACCGGATTGATATCAATCGAAGTGGGGAGGGCGATTCTGGCGACGTTTCGTTTGAAGTGGGAAAATACATTACTAGCGGCACGTATGTTTCTGTCAGTAAAAACATGGGATCTGAAAGCAACGAAGTCAATATTGAAACTAGCATCATTAAAAACTTTAAGCTTCAAGCAGGGGTCAGCGACGACGCTAATGGCCATTTTGACATCATTTGGAAATATGACTATTAAGGAAAGCCCCTTATCTCATATTCTTTTTGACCCGAAACGCTTGATTGCATACAATCAGCTTAGATCCCCAAAAACTCATTTTACCTGCGCTAGTGAAAGTTTACCTGCATGAATAATACAATGGCTCGTCTATTCGCGACTCTCGGCGATTACTTTCTCCTCATCCTAAAAGTGATTGGGGTCACGCTCAAACGCCCCCCCGCATTTAATTTGATTCGAGATCAAATGTTTGAAATCGGAGTCATGTCTCTTCCTGTTGTGGCAATCACAGGATTTTCAACCGGACTTGTGCTAGCCGCTCAATCGTTTTTTCAGCTAGCAGATAAAGGATTAGCAAGCGCCACCGGCCTAATGGTGACAAAAGCCATGCTGGTTGAACTTGGACCCATCTTGACAGCTTTTATGATCACAGGACGCGTAGGAGCGGCTATGTGTGCGGAGTTAGGGACCATGCGCGTTACCGAACAGATTGACGCTCTGTGCTCTATGTCTGTAAATCCCCTGCGTTATCTCATCGCTCCTCGTTTTATCGCCGGAATTACCATGCTCCCACTTTTAACCATTTTTAGCTGTCTAATGGGCATTTTAGGGGGTTATCTTCTGTCTGTCTATTACTTCAATATGCCCCCCTCCACTTTTTTAGATCCTTTACCTCTCCATATCAAAACCTTCGACATGGTAAGTGGGCTAATTAAAGCCTTTGTTTTTGGGATTATCATTATTACCATTTCATGCTATAGAGGGTTATCTACGCGAGGGGGAGCTGCTGGAGTTGGCCGCGCCACGACAAACAGCGTTGTCATTTGTTATTCCGTTATTTTGATTGGGAATTTTGTCATCACCATTGGCTTGAATGGGTCCTATCCGTATATTGCCGATCTTATCAGTAAGTGGTTTTAAATGCGCAAGCAAATTGTTATAAAAGAATTATATAAAAAATACGGGAAACTAGAGGTTCTCAAAGGGCTTGATCTGGAAGTCTATGAAGGAGAAACCCTAGTCATTTTAGGACGCTCGGGAGTTGGTAAAAGCGTTTTATTAAAACACATCATTGGGCTTGAGCAACCCGATCGCGGTTCAATCGAAATTGACGGAGTCTCTATTGCTTATTTGGAAAAAAGCAATACCTCCTTTAGAATCGGCATGTTATTTCAAGGAGCCGCCCTATTTGACTCCTTGAACATCGGAGAAAATACCGCCTTTTATTTGAACCAGCACGAAAAAAACTTATCGAAAAAACAAATACAAGAAAGAGTAAGTCATGCTCTAAATCTGGTGGGTCTCAGCGGAACTGAAAATGCCATGCCTTCTGATCTATCGGGAGGGATGCGCAAACGCGCCGCTTTGGCTCGTTTAATTGTTTACCACCCAAAAATTATTCTCTACGATGAACCTACCACAGGCTTAGATCCAATTACTGCCATGCAAATCAATGATCTAATCAATACAGCCAAGAAAGAACTAAAAGCGACAAGCATTGTCGTGACTCATGATATTCGCTCGGCGTTGGAAGTGGGCGACCGACTAGCCTTTCATCACGAGGGAAAAATCGCGCAAATTGCTCCCAAAGAAGAATTTATGAAAATCGACGATCCCTTGTTACAGGCATTTTTTGAAAATGCCATATTAACTAACGATTTACTCAGTGGCAAGCAGACTAGGAGACCTTAATTCATGGCTGATCAAGCAAAAAATTTACTCATCGGCATTTTTGTGATTGTCGCCTTTACAATTGTGATATTGATGCTTTTATTTTTACATCCATCCGTAGGCGATGAGGGGAAAAGGCTTCGAGTGAGATTTTCCGATATCGATAAGATTTCTATTGGAACCCGGGTCAACTTTGGTGGAAAACCGGTCGGGGAAGTGACAAAGATTCGCGAATTGCAAGACGCGATTGACAGAAGAATTGGACGAAACGGATATGTCTATATCTACGAGCTAGAACTATCGGTCGATTCTGCGGTGAATGTGTTCAACACAGACGAAATTTCCTTGCGCACTTCAGGCCTTTTGGGGGAAAGATCTGTGGCAATTACCCCTCTCCCTCCAAAAGAGGGGCAAAAATTAGAAAATGTGAGCGATCAAGTGATTTATGCATTTGAATCGGGTTCTGTGGAAGACGCCATCAAAGAACTAAAAGGGGTGGCCGGAAAATTAGATTTAGCTTTAGACTCGATTAGCCAAGCATTTAAAACGATGGATGCAGAAAATGTCTGGAAAAATCTGGGTAACTCCATGCAAAGTTTCAGCAATATGGCAGCTGCCTTAAGTAAACCCGATCTCATTCTAGAAACGTTAAATAATTTGCACGATGTGTCGGAGAAATTTGGAGAAAGCTGGGAGAAAGTCGATCATTTATTAGACAATCTTGCTTCAGCAGCCTCGAATACGAAATCTATGACAAAGGCGGGGAAAGAAATACTTGCCTCTCTTGAAGAAGGAAAAGGGAGCCTTGGGGCCTTGCTTATGAAAGATGATCTCAATTTAAAAATCTCCTCTCTACTAAGCAAAGGAGAAATCCTCATGAATGATATCAACCATTACGGAGTCCTCTTTCATCTGGATAAACAGTGGCAAAGATTGCGTGCTCGCCGTTTAAATTTATTGCAAAAACTCTCTTCCCCTGAGGAATTCCGTAACTTCTTCAACGACGAAATGGATAAAATCTCAACTTCTCTTTCAAGAGTCTCTATGATATTAGAAGAAACAAGCAACTCCCCACCCCGCTTGATGGAAAATGCTCACTATAAAAAAGTATTTGCCGAATTGCTCAAAAGAATGGAATCTACAGAAGAAGCTTTAAAAATGTACAATCAGCAAGTAATGGGTTATGATGCTCAAAAACCCGAATTGGCTCCTACGCGTGGCGAAGCGCGTCCCTAATTTTTCTTGGAAGAGCTAAAAAGATAAGGATTGTTATGGAAAATGTCCCCTACTCGCAGATTCAAAAAGGCACATTCTTGATTGCCACTCCGGAAATTGACAGCGGAATTTTCTTTCGGGGAGTAGTACTTATCTGCGAACATAACCCCAGCGGATCATTTGGCATTATTGTGAACAAAAGCCTAGACCTGGAACTGCCGGAAGAGATTATGAACGTAAATAATCTGGCAAATCCTCATGTGGGAATTCGAGCTGGCGGGCCTGTCCAAACCAATCAAATGATGCTCTTACACACTTCGAATCGAATTCCAGGGCAAACCTTGCAAATCTGCGATAACGTTTATTTAGGGGGAGATCTACAGTTTTTGCAAGAAACCATCTCTGACGATCAGGGTCCCCATATTCACCTTTGCTTTGGTTATGCAGGCTGGGGAGCAGGGCAGCTTGAAAGGGAATTTTTAGATAGCCACTGGTTTTTACATCCAGCTTCGGCACATTACCTGTTTGACACCCCTCCCGAAAAGCTTTGGCAGGTGCTATTGCGAGATATGGGCGGCAAATACGCTTCTCTTTCCATGATCCCCGAAGATCTGACTGTCAATTAAGGGTGCAAGGCATGGCTGCTCAGTTTAGAGCAGCGCCACAACGGCGCCTGTTTTGTAAATGTCCCTTTGGATCTCTGGCGCAATCCACTGAGCTATTGTATTGAATGGCTACTGCAGTCCTAAGACTTTTTTTATTCATCTCATTCAAAATACGATAGAATGCCAACTTACGCTAAACGAGGGGTCTTTTAGACTGAGCTCGATCGATGGATTCTTGTGAATCCTTAGCAAAACTAAGAGTGCTTAATCGTTCCCTCCACACGCCAATTTCTGAAGGTAGCTTTTCTCTTATTTCCTCATAGCTAAGCTCGAGGGTGTGTTTAGATAAGCAAGTTGTTCTTCTGTCAGAAATTTGAAATTGCTGGCCTTTCACTGAAAAGCTATATTTATTAAAGAAACAAATTTCAACGATCAAAGAAAGGGCTTCTCGGCTCATCTTTAATAAAGCATTTTTATTGATTCCTTTTAAAACGCGGATAGCCAAAGGTTTGGCAGCAGGATCGCCCTTCTGGAGGACTTGGACAAGAGCGCCCAATACCTCCTCAGGCAACTTATTTTCCTGCTGAGCTAGTGCTTCTAGAACGCCAGCAGCAGAATGTTTGGCATTAAAATCGCCCTTCTGAAGGACTTGGATAAGAGCGCTTAAAGCTTCCTCAGGCAACTTACTTTCCTGCTGCGCTATTTTTCCTAGAAAATCGGCAGCGCAACATTTGGCAGCAGAGTCGCCCTCCTTCTCCTTAAGGATTTGGATAAGAGCATCTAATACTCCCTCAGGAAGCTGACCTGCCTGTTGTGCCAATGCTTCTAGAACGCCAGCAGCGTAACATTTGGCAGCAGAGTCGCCCTCCTTGAGGGTTTGGATAAGAGCACCTAATGCCTCCTCAGAAAACTTATTCCCCTCTCGTGCTAGTGCTTTTAGAATGCTGGCAGCACAACATTTGGCAGCATAGTCGCCCTCCTTGAGGGTTTGGATAAAAGCATCTAATACCTCCTCAGGAAACTTATTCCCCTGCTTCACTAATGCTTCTAGAACGCCAGCAGCAGAACATTTGGCAGCAGAGTCGCCCTCCTTGAGGATTTGGATAAGAGCATCTAATACCTCCTCAGGAAACTTATTCCCCTGCTTCACTAATGCTTCTAGAACGCCAGCAGCAGAACATTTGGTATCAGAATCTCCCTCTTGGAGGATTTGGATAAGAGCATCTAATACCTCCTCAGGAAACTTATTCCCCTCTCGTGCTAGTGCTCCTAGAATGCTGGCAGCATAAGTTTTGGCAGTAAAATCACCCTCCTGAAGGATTTGGATAAGAACACCTAATACCTCCTCAGGAAGCTGGCCTGCCTGTTGTACCAGTGCTTCTAGAATGCTGGCAGCATAAGTTTTGGCATTAAAATCGCCCTTCTGAAGGACTTGGATAAGAACACCTAATACCTCCTCAGGAAGCTGGCCTGCCTGTTGTACCAGTGCTCCTAAAACGCCAACAGCAGAACATTTGGCAGTAGAATCGCCCTCCTTGAGGATTTGGATAAGAGCATCTAATACCTCCTCAGGAAACTTATTCCCCTCTCGTGCTAGTGCTTCTAGAAAGCTGGCAGCATAAATTTTGGCAGTAAAATCACCCTCCTGGAGGATTTGGATAAGAACACCTAATACCTCCTCAGGAAGCTGGCCTGCCTGTTGTACCAGTGCTCCTAAAACGCCAACAGCAGAACATTTGGCAGTAGAATCGCCCTCCTTGAGGATTTGGATAAGAGCATCTAATACCTCCTCAGGAAACTTATTCCTCTGCTTTGCCAGGGCTCTTAGAACGCTAACAGCACAATGTTTGGCTTTAGAATCACCCTCCTTAAGGATTTGGATAAGAGCATTTAATACCTCCTCAGGAAACTTATTCCTCTGCTTTGCCAGGGCTCTTAGAACGCTAACAGCACAATGTTTGGCTTTAGAATCACCCTCCTTAAGGATTTGGATAAGAGCATCTAATGCTTCTTTAGGTACCATTTTGGGAAACTTGCCTCCCTGCTGTGCCAGTATTTCTAGAACGCCAGCAGCAGAACATTTGGCAGCAAAATCACCCTCCTTGAGGATTTGGATAAGAGCACCTAATACCTCCTCAGAAAGCTTGCTTTCCTCGTGCGCCGGTGCTCTTAGAAAACAGGCAGCACAACATTCGGCATTAAAATCGCCCTCCTTGAGGATTTGGATAAGAGCATCTAATACTCCCTCAGGAAGCTGACCTGCCTGTTCTGCCAATGCTTCTAGAACGCCAGCAGCACACCATTTGGCATAAGAACCTCCCTTCTTGAGGATTTGGATAAGAACATCTAGTATTTCTTCAGGAAACTTACTTCCCTGCTCTGCCAGCGCTCTTAGAAAGCCAGCAGCAGACTCTTTGACCCTATAATCTTCCTCCTTGAGGATTTGGATAAGAGCATCTATCTCTTTTTTAGGGAGCCCATCTCCTTGCTCTATCACTGCTTCTAAGACAGACCAAGCGTATTCTGAAGTAGCATCTTTAGCGTTATGAGGATTCTTAAGCACTTCAATAATAACCCGTACAATGCCTGGAGCTAATCTTTGCCCTGCTCTTATGGCTTCTCGTAAATTTATTAACGTTCTTGCTCGGGTATGTGGGGCGGATAATAATCGTTCAATAAGAGCTGTTATACTAGAATGAGTGAAGATTTTTTTATTCTTAAGCAGATATGCAAAGTTTAAATCTAATAAAGAGAGATGCGCTATATAATCTTTCACAAGCTCAATAAAGGCCTCATATTGCTTCACTGTAGTAGGATCTTGGCATTCTTCAAAACACTCGGCAATTAAATCAATTTCGTTTCCGACAGCTAAGTCGTAAGGTTCAGCAAAGAGATCATCAAAAAAGGCCTGAAGCGGGTTTGGATCTAAATAAAACCGATTATTTGAGGTAGAAAGAGAAAGATAACCAGCAATCATGCGTAAAACAAGAGCGTAGCGCGGTTCAAACTTGTAAGTACGTACAAAGTCTTGGCATGCTTGCCTTTCTCCTGTGAGATATTGATTGGCAACTTTTGAAGCGGTTAAAAACTCTTGGAAGGTTAAGTGGATAAAATACCCTTTTTCTTCAGTTACGGCTCCAGGAATGCGCATAAGCCCACAATCTGTAAGCTCATTGGATAAGATTTTGTTACCTTTAAAATTTTCAATTTCTCGCTTGCTTAAATAAAGGGTATCATTTCTCATAGCAAAACTGGCCATTTTTTCAAAAGCATTAGCTATATTGGCTACTTCTAGATTTTGGCGCAGATTTTTCTCTGCCAAAATTTCCTCTTTGGTTTGGCGTGATTGTCCTTGGTCAATTCTTCTCAAAAGAAACCACTTATACATCCAGTTAACCATCCGTTCATAAATATAGGTCATCGTAATGGGCTGTCTAGCATCAAAAACTTCGGGATCTTCATTAAAGAGACAACACAGCAGAGTTAAGTTAATTGGAATTTGTGCCAGGCTTAGCACCTGGGGAGAAGAATTTAATAGATGGTAGAGTTTTTCTTTTTTCTCTTCTGCTTCAAGGTGTTTGAAAAACCTCTCGATATAGTCTTCGATCCCTTCATTATCAAAACCTAAAAGCTCTAGCTCGCAAGAGCGTTTAAAAGAGCAGCTTCCAGGTCTTGAAGTAATCAGAATATGGGGGAATAATTCTTTTAGCTGCTTAAAAGCTGTAGCTAGACTTGTGTTTGCTTGGGCTTCTGCTGGGAGCTCATCATACCCGTCTAAAACAAGCAGGGTGTTTTGTAGAAAAGCGGTATCTTGTATACAAGCTTCGATCACTTTGGACTCAATTTTTCCGGCGTATTCTTTTGCAATTAGGCCAGCTGGAGTATACTCTTTATCAGCGGGATATTTCCTTAACGTCAAATTTCTTAAAGGAATCCAAAAAAGGCAGGTAAACATGCCCGCCCAAAGCGTCCCTTTTGCCCAGCGGTATCTGATATAGTGACAGAGGGTGCTTTTACCAATGCCGGCAACTCCTTGGATATAAATCCTCTTAGCCTTTTCTTTGTTAAGGCTTTCGTGTTCGAAAAGCTGTTCGATTTCAATCTCTTCTTTGGACTCAAACATGGTTTCGTAAGCCGGCATGCTAGCACCTTGTAAATACTCAGAGTGCTTGCCTAGGGCTTGGTCGCGTGTTTTTCTTTCCTCATTTTCAATCATACCTAAACGCACATAGATTTCTTCTAAAGGAACTTTAAACTCCCAATCTTTTTGCGCTTTGATTCTGAAAATCGAAAGGGTTTCTTGAGAAAGGTAATAGCTCCGAAGAAAGCTATCCATGATTTGTGAACTTAAGCTTGCCTGAATTAAAGCCTGGGTAATGGCCTCATTTTTAAAAATAAGGGCTAAGACCGTTTTTTTCTCAGGATTTAAGGCATTCAGGTTGGCCCCTTTTTTTACTAAGGCTATAACTATTTTGATATAGTCCTCTGCGGCTTGGCTAGAAGATCTCCCCACGCCGATAACAGCCAAGTGCAAAGGGGTGTTTCCCTTTTTATCTTGCTGATCCAGCTCAATTGGTCCTTCAATTTGATTTAGCAAGTGTTCCATGCTCTTTGCATTTCCGCTAAAGGCTGCTAGGTGTAAAGGGGTCTGGTCATCGCTATTCTTAGCTTTTATAAAGGTAGGTTCATATTGCATTAAAAGCTTAACAATATCGACGCGATCTTTTTGCGAGCAACAAGCATGGTGCAAAACATTATTCTGTAAGCTATCGAGTTTTTTTAAATCTGCTCCCTGCTCAAGCAGAAATTGCACAATAGGCATAGATCCTGCCCTGCTAGCCACATGCAAAGGAGTTTCTTTAACTATCCTTCCTCCTAAGGCATTAAGATGAGATTCTATATTTTGCCTTTCAGCAAAGAGGTAGATAAAAATGCTTCTATTTTCATGCGCAGCAAAGTAATGCAGTAAGGTTTGTTCATCTCCTAATCCCCGCTCCAGCTTGTCCAGGTATTTATCGAAAGCTTGTCGCTCAAAACTATATTCTTGTAATTTAAGGCTAACGTATAATTCATAAGCGGTAGCTAGATAAAAGACACCACGCAGGGCAGCTTCCTCTTCGACTTCTTTCAAAAATTTATGCCCTTGCGCCATTAAATCTTTTATGCAGCCAGGACAATTCAGTTGCAGCAAATCCTTTAGCTTTTCATGAAGCTTTGCTTCAGGCAAACGAGAGGAATGCGTCTCATGATAGTGAATAACCGAGCTAGCCTGTATATGCAGTTGAGAATTTGCCCCTACTAACTGAGTATTTTTAGCAATAGCCTGGGGATGGACCGGTCCAAGCTGGGTTGACAAATGAGGATAAAGAGCCATAAACGACACTGTAAAACGGTGCTCGCAAGTGGCTTGAGAGTATTCTTGCTGAACCGCCTTGCTTACCTTAGCCTCTTTTCCCCCTATCACCAAGCTTTTTGCATATTTACCTAGTTGGCGACCTTTGTCTTTAGCAAGCCCTTTAGCGACAGGTTTATGAGGATTGTAATTTTGAGGGCATGGGGAGGTAAAAGGAGGAACAGGCTGAACAGCGGTAGGCGCGACTTCCTTATGGTTATATTTGCCCTTAGCAAAATCATAGATTGCAACAGAAATGTTTCCTATCACCGGAACTAGCAATACAATACAGCGAGAAAAGCTTTTTTGCTTTAAATATGAATAGTAATGATTGTTTGAAATGTTTGCTTTTTGCTTCGTTGGAAGCATCACATACTTTTGGAATAAATCAATCAAGTTAGTGATTGTACTTAATCCTGGAACATAGTCAGCTATGCGATCTGCTTTTAATAGAAAGCTAACATGTATATTCATTGATGTTATCCCAACTCAAATTTTAAAAAATATTTTACATTAAAAAAGGTTAAACGTCAATCGCAAAGGAAGATTTATGGGCAGTTTCCCCTATAACGCGCGACTTCCTTATAATGCTCTGCCTTTCCGCACAACCACCTAGCTTGCTCTTTAAAATTAGGAGTACAACTAGATTTATGACTCACACCAAACTTATCGCTTCAGTAGAAAAAAGAAGGCTTTGGTCTTTAGAAGAAAAAAATTAATTATTGAGGGAACATCCCAAACGAGCATTCTATTTCCTAAATTGCCAGAAAGTAGAAGGTTACCCCAAGCCAATGTTTTGCATGGAAAAGGCCCATGGAACAAGAAGCCTTTCAAGGGATTAGCAGTTTAGAAGAACTAATCTCTACAACCAGGCAGCTTGAACGCATGTTCGGTAAAAATATTCTTGAAATTGAGGTCTTAAAGGAAGCAATAGAGCGAGGGCAGGAAAAAGCACATCTTACAACAGTCTGTCTAAGCTTAAATGACTTATCCTCAGGATAATAGTTAACGTATTTTACGCGCCAAAGAAGTGAAAAGAGTGTTCTGAATAGGTAAGTTTCTTTCCAAAAAAAGAACAAAGGTAATCCTCTAACGCTAAACCTAGCCCTTTAAAGCGGCTTGCAAAGCAGGCTGCTGCTAATCAAGTAAACGTTGATGACGTGCTTACAAATACTGGGTTTGGAGCAAAGGCCAATCACGTTTAATATTTGCTATCAATCAAAACTCTTATCAAAAACAGCCTAGGAAGCAAAGCTTAGCGGTTTAATCAAGGTGACTTTCGCTCTGCCCCTATTTTGAGATTTTTAGCTCCGTTTGCTCAAAGAAACTGATTGATAATACTCTTTTAAAAACACTGCTTTAATGCTGCTTGAGCAGCATGGTAACCACACATTCCGTGCACCCCACCTCCTGGAGGAGTTGAGGCGGAGCAAATATAAAGCCCTTTATGAGGGGTGGAATAGGGCACTAATCGCGCGGCGGGACGAGTAAAAAGCTGAGAGAGATCCTGAACTCCTCCGTTAATGTCTCCGCCCACATAATTAGGATTATACTGTTCAAATTGTTGGGCTGATTTAGTGGTTTTGGCAAGAATGCAATCCTTAAAACCTGGTGCAAATCGTTCAATCTGCGCTTCGATGACTTCTGTCATATTGATATCGGATCCATTAGGCACATGGCAATATCCCCAAGCTGTATGCTTGCCTTTAGGCGCTCTGGTGGAATCGAATAAGCTTTGTTGCGCGAGGATAATGTAAGGCTTCTGAGGATGGAGATTTTCCCAAACTTCCCGCTCTGATTGCGCAATTTCCTCAAGCGTTCCCCCTAAATGCACCGCCCCTGCTCTCAAACACTCTTTAGCTTTCCAAGGAATGGGTTGGCTGAGTGCCCAATCAACTTTGAAAACACCTGGACCATACCGATAGTTCTCCAGTATTCTCTTATAACGATCGGAAAGCTGATTCGACGCAATTTTTAACAATTGTTTTGGCGATACGTCACACAGGACGACCTGAGAAGAAGGCAACTGTTCAAGACATTCAATAGGGCTATTTGTATGAATTTCCCCACCCAGGGAACGGAAAAATGAAGCTAAAGCATTCGCAATGTTTTGCGATCCCCCTTCAGGGATGGGCCAACCTGTCGTATGCCCCAATATATTGAGAATAAGTGCAAAAGCAGAGGTTAAATAGCGTTCCAAAGGCAGCATTGAATGCGCTGCTAGTCCAGCAAAGAAACCTCGCGCTCGTTCTTCTCGAAAAAGTTGACGCGCAAGTTTAGTGGCCGGCTGTAGGCAAAATCCCGCGAACCAAGCCATTTGAAGAGGATGCTTCGGAAAATGCAAGGGGCCTAATAGGTCGTCGATAAGATTATCCCACCTTTTTACGCAGTCTGTTAAAATTCGACGGTAGGCAGCCCCATCTATACCCAAATTCTTGCTTGTCTTTTCAATCGAAGGCTCAAGTGTGACCGCCGTTCCATCGTCAAAGGGATGTGCCAGAGCTGCCGAAGGAAAAATCCATTTTAAGCCATGCTTTTCAAGAGGTAGAGAGCGAAAAAAAGGAGACCCAACCCCGAGAGGATGAATGGCCGAGCAGACATCATGGACATACCCTGGTAAGGTCAATTCGGTAGACCGCATTCCCCCACCTATGGTATCTTTAGCTTCAAACATTCCTACCGATAAGCCCGCTTGGGCCAAAGTGATAGCAGCAGCAAACCCGTTGGGCCCTGTCCCGATCACAATCGCATCGTAGTTTTTAGACATACTCCCCTTCATTTTATGCTGCTCTATTCATAGCTAAACACAAAAATTGTGTAAAATAAATTCTAAACAAGCTTAGACAATTTCTATAATTTGCGTGATTTCCCCTTTTTCAATTCTCACTTGTACATTCAATTCACTTTGAAGACACTTTATCCCCTCGACTAATCTTTTTTTATGCATGCATATTTTCAGCCAGCGATGCAGCAAAGCATAACTTTTTTGCCTTTCCTGAAGAGTGTCTCTGCTACTCCAGGTCTTTTGGACAGCTAGGAAAATCTGGCTCAACAGAAAATTTTCATCTTTAGGAGTAAGGGAATTTTCCGTATTAAGGAACTCATTAGACAGATAATCCTGCAGCTGAGCTAGAGTGTCATAAAACTCTTCTAAATGGTTTTCAAAGGCTTTTAACTCCAATGCCTTAATAATAAAAGCAAATATTTCAACATAAAAAAGAAGGCGGGTCTTATGATCAGTAGGCTTTATTTTTATCCCTGCTTTTAACAGCGTGTGGAAAAGTTCTAAATGAATCTTTGCGAAGCATTCTTTTCCTTTTGCCGTCTCTTTCCATACTTGCGTAAAATCTTCCTTAGCCATTAAGGCTAAAATAAACGATCGAAAGATAGGCCGCTGTTGCAAAGGATCAGCTAATTTCATGCCGTGTCTCTCTAATCTTTCCCAAAATTGCCGATAGCAATTGAGTAGGAGCTCATACCCATAAGCCTCACGCTCTTCCATCGTCCGTAGACAGATAACCTCTTGGATATATTGTAGAAAGCCACTTCTTATTTCCCACAATTTTTTTGAAGAATTAGCGGATAAGGAAAGGGAAATGAGGTTTTTTAACAGTTGGCTCTCTACGCGATGGGCAAATTTTTCAAAATCAGACGGGTTCTTTTCTTTTTTCAAATTCTGGATACTGCTAGCTATTTTTTTAAATTTGCTCTCGGTTCTTGCTCTTCCTGCTGGTGTAAGTGCTTTTCCAACTTCTTTCTGCCAGTGATTAATTTCTGCCAATCTCATCACTTGCTCTTCAGCCATCAAGCTAGCTTCTCTCGTTTTACCTAATTCAAGGAATAGTAAGGGGAAAAATACGGCTTGGTAAGACTCCAACTTTCCGGCTGACATGGCAGCCACCATTGCCTCCCCCAAGAGGCGCATTTTTTGATAAAACAATCCAATGTTTCCTGTAAAAATTCTGGCATGAAAAGCTTGAGATAAGAGTTTTGCTCCCCCGGCCAAAAATTGGTCTGGAGAATCTTCTCTAAGAGAGTTAAAAATTTTCTCAAAAATTTCTAAAGAACGTTCTTTTGCACAACTTGAAAGCTTTTCAAATTGCCCCGCTATTAAAGGCACCTCCTTTCTTTCTCTTAATACATGCAAGATAAATCCTAAACGATCCTCATAAGCTTGAGAGCTTTCAAGGAGTAAAAGGTGGCCGTGCTTAATAAATAACGCAACGCCCCTGTGAACATCGCCACCCTCTATCAGCAATTCGAATATGTTTTTAAACAACGTGATTTTTTCCTCAGCAGAAACTTTGAAAATAACCGCTTCAGGCCATTCATTATGGCAATACAAATGTAAAAAGTTAAAGGAATAGGGCGAACATTCTTTAAATCCCTTAAATTCTTTTAGGTGTTCATAATTTTTAACCATTTTTTGATAACACGTCTCAAATTTCAACCGATCTGCCTTTTCTAATAAGCCTGCAAATTTCCCAAACAATTCGAGGCTCTTTAAGCGAATTCCAGGATAATCGGTTAAAAGGTTGATGCTATCCACAATTATTTTTACTTGAGTAGAAGAAGCCAGCGTTGTATATAAAGGGCTCTTCATCAATTTCTCGACAAATTGATTTACCAGGGCTAGGGACAAATCCTCTTCAGAAATTTTTTCAAGCAAATATTTAAAATTTGAAAAGAAAAGGAGGGGAAAATTTTGGATACAAAATTCTGCGACACACTCGAAAAGGTTCACTGCCTTTTGATGACTGCCATAAAGGGGGTGATTGACAAGCAAAGGGATCAGCTCATTGATCGTTTTCATTTTTTCGCGAGTAGTCAGAGAAAATCCTGGAGGCCAATCGTGATGACAATAGAAGTAAAGCCTTACAAAGGTGGTCTGAGCTATTTTTGGCAACTCTAATTGGGAAAAGATTTCGTCAAGCTGAGCCTCTTTTCCTATAAATGGATGCAAATAGACAAAGCGCTCCCCTAACATCTCCAGAGTTTTTTCATATTTTCTTTCCTCAGAAAGGCCACTTTGAGAAGCTAACACCACCAACGCTCTTATAAAAAATTTTAAAAGCCCGAATGCAAGTGTGTAATTTTTTTTCACATTTTCTTTTTGAAGCATGGAAAGAGCAAATAGGATGTCAGCAAAATCAAAAATGCGCTCGAATATGAGAGGGTCGGTCCCTAAGGGAAGAGGTTCTTCCAGGTGGGTTTTCAAGCTGGCTGCATCGGCATGAATGATAGACAGGAGCAATTTTTTTTCTTTATCTTGATTGGATAATTGCTCCCATTTGTGCAAATAGTTCTCGGGGCTGGTGGATTGTCGCATCCACAAAAGAGAAAAGGTGTCTAGATAGCGCCAAAATTGGCCTTCTTGGTTAATGAAAGAATCTACATCCAGAAGCATATTAAAAAAAGCTTTTAAAGCGCCTTCTTTAAGCGTAGGAAAAGAGCTAAATTTTGGAAAATGATCATAAAATGCTCTTAAAGAATTTTGGCAGGGATTTTTTTCTAGTTGCTTTACAAGCGCTTTTGCAAATAATTGATTAATTTGTGAGTGTTCTAAAAATTTTTCCAAAATAGGGGAGTTGAAAAATTCCACTAAACATGGAAGGGAAGGGGCTGATTCGATCCAGTCTGCCAAAATGGTGGAAGAGTCCTCACCATGCGTAGTGAAAAAATGGCTTTGTAAGCTCGTGAGTTGTGCTTTTATTTTAGGATGGAGATGAGTAGCGCAAAGCTCCATCACCTCCAGCAGATATTCAATGGCGAGTTTTTGAGTATAAGCCTTCACAAGCTTTACGATCTCATCGATGATTTTAGGATTTTTAAAATCCTCTCTCTTTGAGCGTTGCAATAAGGCCATTAGACATTCTTCATCTTCGTAAGTAGGATTTTCCAAAAACCGGTTTAGCAAAGCCTGGCAACCTTGATTGATTAAGCCAGGATCGGGGTGATGAATTAAGAGGTTTATAGTATCAGAAGAGGCTTCTTCCAACATACGCCTACCCACCAAAAAAGCCATATTTTCATGCATCATTTCCACATAAGCTAAAGGGTCTTTTTTTTGGATCGAATTTAACAAATGGGAATAAAATTGCGCCTTTTCCTCTTGTAGGAGAGGATCCTCAAAAAAATGAGCAAGGCAGGGATCTTGCACCCACTTCCCTGCTGAAAACTTTTTTTGTTTTTCAAAGAAAGGCAAGCAAAGCATTAAACATTTAAATTTTTCTTTGGGAAAACCCCTCAAAATATCTTCTTGGATGATTTTTTCTTTAAATACTCCTAAAAACTGTTCCCGAATTTCCGCAGAACCAAATCGGAACACTTTGTCTGTTAAATCTTCCCACAAGACAGGATTTGAACCGGCATGGGCGATCAAATGGATGTAAGCTTTTAAAGGGCTCAGTTGAGGTTGAGCAGATTGATAAAGAAATTTGAGTAGCTTCTCTGCCTCATGCCCCAGCTCTTTCACCACTCCTTCTCCTTTTTGATGAATGAAACGGTAGACAATTTGAGGTTGCGATTGAGAAAGGCATTCCTTTACCAAAGATTTCCAGAGGGGCTTTCCTTTTTCATCTACCCACTGCTTCTCATAAAAGGTGTCGAGCAGTTTTTGAAAATGCCCTTCATGAGCCGGCAGTAGATTGCCACTCAACCGCCACAAAACAGCAATTTGAGAAGGGGTTAGAGGATTGAGCAATAACTGGGTGCTCCAATAAATCGCCAAGAAGGTTTGGGAGAGGTTTAATAAATGGGAGATCAGACGTTCAGCGATGGCGAGATTGATTTTTTGCTTAGCTCCGTGGGCCACTACCTCTTTCCATAAATGGTGAAATCCTAAAACTTCTTCCTTAGGAAGAGAAGGCTTTTCTAAAGATATCAATGTGTATTCTTCGAGCTGCCTCAGCTCTTTTCTTTTTCTTAGTAACTTGAAACATTTGATACTCAGCAAAAGTTGCACAAGATTGAAAAATGTCTGCTTTTGTGACAAAGTTAAGCTATAAGTGAGAAGATTTAGATGAAACTCTTGCACAACCTCTTTTAAAAATTTAGAGAGCGGCTTATCTTGCAAAATATGCTCTAAACAATCCTCTATTTGTGAAGAAAAGGAGGGTTTCGGTTCTTCCTGCCAAACCAGGGAGAAAAAAAGATGCAATAAAGTCGCAAATTGGAACGATTTTTTACTGTGAGACATTTTTTGAATAAAGCTAAAAACCCATTCAATTTTCTGTGTTTTTTCTATCAACTCACGACCATGCTGGCTCTTTAAAATTTTTAAAGTGATATCCAGTAACTTGATATCTTGAAAAGGGTTAGGATATAGCATTAATCGGGAAAAATAAAAATGGATGGTGTCCTTTAGCTGGCTTCCCCTTTTCATGCGAGACATAATTGCTAAGAGACTTTCTCCGGCGCGCAGAAACTGGGCCTCCTCAATTTCATCCATCACGGCATTTAGCTGAATAATCCCCAGTTCTTCTTTAGACAAGTAAGGGACATAAGCTAGAGGCAATTGGCTGACATAAATTTTCCCTTGCCGATTTGTAAGGATTTTTAACACCAAGTTTCTCACACGCTCGTATAAAGTATCTGAACAGGAAAATTGGCAAAGGTCCTTTAAAGCTTTTGTTTTAAGACGCAAATCAGTTTCAGTTTCCGGCGTATTTTTAAATAAGTATTCAGCCAAATTTAAAGCATCCTCTTGGCGCCATACTTTAAAATTTTTCCCTACCTTCCACAAAGAAAGGCTTTCGACCGTTTGTGAATTGTCTAATAATTCCCTTAAAATACTCCGCCAGACAACATTTCCCGAAGTGTTGAAAATCTTTTGCTCGGTTAAAAACCTTAATAAGGTATAAGCATACGATGCATACCCTGAGTGGAAAAGCTTACTTAAAAGCAGACTAAAGACTTCTTCAACTTGTTCCTTAAAACTCAGCAGAAATTCCTGCCCAGTCCCCTTTTCAAAGATAGGTAGAGCTTCTTTCAAAAATTCGTAGACCAATTGGGCTCTAGAATCTTTTATATAGGGAGAAAATTCTAAAAATAAACGCAAGCAAGTTTCCGCGTTACCCCCTTTTTTCACCCATTTAAAGACTTCCAAAGCAAGCTCAAGATTAGTCGGTAATAAAAGATGAGTAAGAGTATGAATGGAATCGATCTTTCCTCTTTTCCCTTCGAAAGATTTCTTCAAAATTTTGACAGCCAATCCCTGTAATCTCGGGTCATTAATCGCGGCTAAGGCTTCCATCCAGGAAAACGTTTGGTAAAATTTATCAAATACGTTCCCCACCACATTGAACCAGGGTTCAATTCTCGCAAAAACCAGCAAGTTTTCGAGCTGGCTCGCTAAGAGAATTTTTTTGTTTTGCCCGCTTTTTGCATAAATAAAAGGAAATTGTTGAATGATGTTTTCTAAATCCAAAATAAAAAGATTACATGTTTGACAAGCAAATAATAAGTGATAGTTCAAATAGCTGATAAAAGAGCCTTCTACAAAAGGCTGCTTGCGAATTTCCTCTTGCAAGGGTTGCAACAAAATTTTTATATAGGGGGAATAAGGAGAAAGCTGGGATCCTTCTGAAGCCAAAAACCCCTTTTGCGGGAAATAGGCATCCATCACAGCTGTTAGATAGCGAGCTATTTTTTTGTCCTTTTTTAAGAGGGATAAGCATGTCCTATAACCTATGGATGGTTCGAAACGGATAAAAACAGAGTGGATTCCCTCTTGTATCTTTACCGCGGGATGCCCCTCATGCTTGCTTAAGAAAATTTTTACTTCTTCCGTTTTAAACTTGGGCTTTTTCACTCCCAGAGCTAGCAAAGCTATACATTGATGAACCTGCATAACATCTATAAAGGAAAGCCCTAAGCGTACCCCTTGATCGATCAACTCAAAAATGGAAAAAGCCTGATCGTCAGAATCAGCAACAGAGGGTAATATTTTCTTATAGATTTCATCTACAACCTCTGAAGATACATGCTGACTTATGCATAAACACGCATTATAAGTCATAACCAGGGACATTCTTCGATCGTGAGGGTAATGTCTTTGCAGATAAGAGGAGATTTGCAAAGCATTTTGGATAGTCAATGCATCGGAAGCCCCTTTGATAAATCGATCTGTAATTTGCCAGGGTAAACTTTTGGTACCCTTCTCCCCTGGTTGTGGATAGTAAAATCCATGACCATCATCCCGGCGCCCTAAAGAAATTAAAGCGATGAGCTTAGAAAAAATGAGACTGTTCATATCATCTAAGCAACGCGCATGCAAGATCTTGGTGTGAAAATCCACAATCCCCTGCAAGCTATCCTCGGCTAGTAACTCTCCTTTGTGCCTATAAAAGCCACCGTTAGGAATGAGAGGTTTTCCACGGTTGTTGTCTTCTAAAAGAGAATTGAGAGATAGGCTAAGTTTCGATTCAAAAAAGCAATCGTTGGGATGAAATAAAAAAGCAATATCACAATTTATGCTCTCCCAAATGTCAGAACCAGGTTTGATAGATTGGTTTGCCCACGAAACCAAGGAAAAAAAAGGAGCTTTAACAACAAAGTTATTTAAATATTTGTCTCTAACCAGCTGAACATTTTTTTTCACCAAACTTTCTAAAAACTGCACAATATGCCCTGTGCCTTCGCTAAGCATGTCGGGTTGTGTATGAGGATTTAGGAAAAGAAACTGATAATCATCCTCGCAATCTTTTTGGTTGAGCTCCAGGCGTGTATCCCAATCAAGCTCCGTTTTTTGACCATTTGTTAATACCCACAAAGTCTTTGTAAAGTAAGATTCTCCTAGCACCTTTTTTTTGAGCCCACTACCTGCATAGGTAAGAAGAAGATCTTGCATACGGTGCAGAAGGTCTCTGAATAAAGCATACATATTAAAATCACGAGAGTCTAATTCAGTTAGTCGATTCGCTCGCCACAGCCGCCAAAAAAGAAGATCAAATTGTTTTTGTTCAATTGCCAAATATTTAAAGTCAAATTGCCTGCGGTAATTTTCTGTCACCCATCCGTTCTGATCAATGCGCTTCAATCCTTTTAAAAGGGCTATAATTTGTCCAGTTTCCTCTTCCTGAGGATCAAAATTTTTAAAACCAGGTGGGGGTGACAAAACTTCCTCTGAAAGCATTTCTATACATTCTTCCCTATTTACCAAGGGCTGAATGAGAGAAAGTGGTGTTAGGGCATTAAAAAATGGCTGGCTAATAAGGTTATCTGGATGCATAAGGTTTTCTAGCTAGGTAAAATGAGAGTTAAAGAAAGTCTAAATAAATTCAGAAAAGAAGAGGAAATGTTGTTTTCCTATTTGTTCAAAAAAAAATAGCAAGATATCCATAAAACATCAATCCTAAGGAGAAATTGTTACGCCTTAAGCGCATTAACAAAAATAAGCTGGAGGGAAATGAATTGAGAAAATGTTTGGCAAAATGGGGCTCTGAAATGAGCTCTCTTTCTATTTCTTTTTTTATAAAGGAGGCTTCAATCTTATTATTTCTTTAAGGCAAAAAAGAAGAACGCTTTACAATGGTTAATGCATAGGTTGCTTTTAGCCCAATTGTTTCCCACCATTATTTTGTCTGAGATTATCCCCATCGCCTGCTCGTATCCGCGCGCAAAGTCTCCCTTTCCTAGATTACCTAAGGATTTGGCCGACCTAAACAAATAGTGACAACGGAACTGAAAAAAGGGCATCGCGACCGTTTTCTTGGCTTAAGCACCCTAGGCCATTTTAAATCCTCTTTACGTGGGAAAAGGAATGGCAGTGCTTTTGTATGCCATAGAGGCTGCAAAAGCCGACCCACCCTTCCCCTTTAACATAGACGTCTGATGGCTGACCTAACTATCGATCGGTCTTTAAGAACTTCTGTTCATGATGTTCGCTTGCTCTTGCACTTGATGTTGCAAGCGAGCAAACTGGTTTTGTACTTGCGCAAGTTCGCTTCCTTCGGGGGGAGATTTTTTAGCGATTTTATCTCTCACACTTTCTAGCAGCCCTGGCCACTTTAAGAACCGATCAATAGGATGCTTAATAAGCGTAAAATGTACCCCCAAACCAGCATCATCAAAAATTTTTGCTTCTGAACCTTGCTGCGCGATAAGGCGAGCAGCTGTGGCATTGACCTGTTCCATCCCTCTTTGAGCTCCAAGTGTTTCCTGAACAGCTGCTGCTAATTCCTTGAAAGCTTCGGATTCCAGCACCTCAGCCGCTTCTGAGCAAACCTCCGCTGATACAGTTTTTTTGTCTATTGCGCGTTTTTCCTCTATTTCGCGGAAACGATCCGCCACCGGCTTTAGCTTAGTTAAATAATGAGCAAATTTTTCTAAGAACTTTTCCAAAGAGGCGCTTTCTTGTGCAGTTAGAATTTTTTTCAATTCTTCTTTTTGAGATAAAAGCTGATCATAGCCTGCTTGCCCTTGAGCCAATTCCCCCCCTGCCACATTTATCAATTCTTTATAAGCCGATACAAAATTATTTTGGAGGTCAGCTTGCTGTAAAAAAGTCAGCTTAGAGTTATCAACTTTGACTAAATTTGCTAACGTTTTTACCTGATGCGAGCTCGATGAAATCTTTGCCGTTTCATCAGAATTAACCTCGAATAAGGTAGCAAAGCGGGGCAAGATTTGCTCAATTTTCTCTTTAAATGCTTCAGAACGAACCATTTGCTCTTTTACCCCCAGTTGGATCGGACTTGGTAAAACCATAAGAGCTTTAATGACAATATCGCTTGCACTCTTAAGGGCTTGCAAATTAGCCTCAAAGTCACCAGTTGGTTGGCTGAGCAAATGCTCAACTTGCTTTGTGATTTCTGCTTCTAATTTCGTCCTAATCAATTGAACGGCTGGACTTTCCTGCCCTGCTTGCAAGCTAAAAGCCGCATATATTTCCGTTTCTTTCGTCAATTTATCAATTTGGACGCGCAGTTGGGTGTCGTCTATAGGTGAGGTCCCCCAAATAGTCCCCAAATCCTCTAAAATATTTTTTAAACGTCTTTCTGATTGATCCCGAAGAATAGCAAGATTTTTTGCCAAGGCTGGATCTGCCAATACAGCACTCCAAATAGCTTGTGAATTTGGAACTTCTTCAGAGGCTTTTTTAAATTTCATAGCCCGGGTGAAACGCTGTCCCCACGTTTTCCCCACTTTAACCCCTTTCAGCTTCGTTAATTCTGCGGCTAATTCGGCAGCTTCTGCTGTCCCCTCTCCACGAACTGATAAGGCTCTCTCTGCATTTTTATTCAGCAAACTTTGCACCGCTTCTTTATCCGAAGCTGTCAGGCTTTTACCTTCTTGAAGCCGTTCACTCACCCCTCTTTCTGCTCGTGTTTTACCTGTCCTGCTCTCAACATAGCTGCTAAAATTTTCTTCAACGCTCCCCAATTCTTTGGAAATTTGGGCTCCCTGAGAAGTTCCCTTTTCTCTCAATTGCTCCATCTGTTTTGTCAAATCTCCTATGAATCCTTTTGTGGCGATTGCGTTCAGTATTTCAGCTCTTTGGGCATAAAAATCTGTTCGGTTTCTTTCAGCATCTGCGCCTACAAATTTTTCATAAGCTGCTGATAAAGCATGAAAGGAGTCGCTAGCTGATGATAAAACCAAGGGATTGCCTAATGCTACCTGCGCTTTTAAAAGGCTGATTGCATTGACACTTTCTTCAGAAGTTTTTTGAGAAACTAAGCTATTTAACGTTTCTTTAGCTAAAATATCTCTAATTTCTGCTCCTCCTGCTTTATCCATTAACCTTTGGAGATCTTTCTGCGAGCTTGCTTCTAGTAAGTGGCCTTTTAATTTCTCTTCGCTCTTGGTTAATTTAGCTAAGGTTTGTACCTCGGGAGATGTTAATCGGGCGATCGCCGTTTGGCTCATCTGTTGCAGCTGCGGACTGTGCTTTGCCAGTGCCGCGAGCTCGAGTTGGGCATTGAAAGCCTCAAACAACGCTTCTCCACTATGACCATTTTTGTTTGCAAGAGCCTTTTGGATAGATTCTTCCAGCCTCTTTTGGATTTCTTTACCTTGTTTATAATCATCGCCAAACTGGGATTTTAAAACATCTCGCTTAGCTTCTAAACGTGCAATGACAGCTTCTTGCTTTAAAATCGCTTTTTCCACTTCAGAAGCTAACCGGCTGGGCCCTTTCTCTCCTAGTTCTGTTTTTAACTTCGCGAGAGCTTCTTTTTCTTGTTGAATCAAGCCATTCAGCGTGTGAATTTGCTTCCCATCAGCATGCTTCCATTGTTCCGCCGTTTTTCCTGCCACTTCTGAAAGTTGCGCTTCAATCGCTTTTTCGATTTTTAAGTTATTGATTGCTAAAGTATTAAGCCTATTTGCAATTTTACCAACTGGTCGGTTAAACAAATAGGTTAGCAATCCTACTTTAAATTGAGCCTCTTTTTTTTCACTGGAAGAAATCTCAGCTTCAGGAACCTTAGCACGAGGTTGAGATCCTTCTGTTTTAGACACGGTTTGAGGGAGCTGAGCGGTAAACTCGTCCGCTTTTTTTGTCCCTATATCGTAAATAAGAATCCGCATTTCCGAGAGAGAAATGCCAGAATAAGATTGATTACCTACTTGTCCAAGAGAGGTTTCTTTTAAATCCCTCATTTCTTCAAAATGGCTTAAAAAACTTATATTTGTGGATAATCCTCTGGTTAATTTTTTAATTTCTGCAAATTTTTCGTGTTTGACAGCCGTGTCAGTCTCTAATGAGAGGACTTGGATCTTTTTCCGGATAATAGATTCGATGAATTTAGCTTCTTCTTTTGAAACTTTTCCGCTTTCAAATTTTCCCTGTTTTAATTTCTTCTCTATGCTTTTTTCCTCGGAGGACAATTTTAAATACTTGCCCGCATATCCTTGTAATTTTTGATTTAACTCTGGAAAAAGCGTTCCACTGGGATCGTTTTTAGCTAATTGAGCTTTTGCTTTTTCAAAGTTTTGCGCTGCTTGGAGGGGATTTTTCGAGCCTTCGAACAAAAGATGATTGATTTCCCTTCGTATAGTCCCTGCCGCTCTTCTGGCGTCTTGCTTGCTAACCATCGCCTCATACTGGCTATTTAAAGCTTCTAATCGAGCTTTTAAGACATGCAGTTTTCCTTCCAATTGTGCCCTTTTATCCCCTGATTTAACATGGGCAAGCTGCAATTCCACATCTTGGATGCCTTGTTTAGAATGATTGAGAGCTGCTTTCAAGCTCTCCTCGTCCTTCTCACTGATTTTATCTCCACTCGCTATTAAGGTAGAATGAGAAGTTAGTTGTTGTTGGGCTTGAAAAATATCTTTCGCTAAATTTTGTATGGTATTGGAAATATCTTTGACGTTAGAAGAACCTGATTGGGCAATAAGAGTCACTTGCTCCCACCCTTGAATATAACCAACATGGGATTCTTCCACCTCTGGGTGTCCACCTGCTGAGTTAAGAGAAGATAATTGACTTGTCGGTAAAGAAGGGGGGATTTCGGGGCTTGGACTCGACATTTTAAGCTCCTCCTATTAAAGAGTAGAAAAAACTATTAAGATCCTTACCGTTATTATAAGAAATTTATTAAACAAAGTGAAGTTTTTATTTGAAAAAAATAAAAAGGGAATAAAAAAAGCCACTGAAAACCCAGTGGCTTGAAAAGAGAATAAAAGCGCCCAAACGGAATTAACGTTTAGAAAACTGGAAGCGCTTACGAGCTCCTGCTCGTCCATATTTTTTACGTTCTTTCTTACGTGAATCTCGTGTTAAGAAGCCTGCCGATTTAAAATCGGGGCGAAGCTCTTCTTGATTTTCGACTAATGCACGCGCAAGGCCTAAACGAATTGCAATAGCTTGCCCTTCAACTCCGCCGCCGTTCACGCGAATAATCACGTCGTGTTTGTGAACGCCGCCTAATTTTTCAAAAGGAGCTAATACAACTTGCCGCTGAATTTCTAGCGGAAAATACTCATGGAGAGCTCTTCCATTAATATCAATTTTTCCAGTGCCCGAACGGAGGCGCACTGAGGCGACTGCGGTTTTGCGTCTACCTGTTGTAACTGTTTCTTCCAAGTGATACCTCTTTAATTACTATATGTTAGCTTTAATGGGTTTTTGAGCTTCCAAGTTATGCTCTTCACCAGCAAAAATGCGCAACCTTGTCAATTGGCCATCAGTCAAACGATTGGAAGGCATCATTCCTTTAATTGCATGCTCAAGAATATAGCCAGGCTTACGCGCTAGCATTGTGCGATAAGGGATTTTTCTCATACCACCCATATAACCGGTATAGTAATGGTAGACTTTTTGCCCTTCTTTAGCACCTGTTACCCGAATTTTATCGGCATTAATAATGATTACGCCATCTCCCCCATCTTCATGCGGAGTAAAAGTCGGCTTATGTTTGCCTCGTAAAATTTTTGCGACTTCAGAAGCAAAGCGCCCAAGCGTTTTCCCTGCTGCATCCAGCAAGAACCATTGATGCTTAATATCTTGCTTTTTGAGCACAAATGTTTTTTGTCGTTTTTGCGTCATAATTGACCTTTTATACAAAGTTTTAGTGATAAATCAAATAGAAAGCATACGCTTTATGTCGTTTTTTGCCAACTTTTTTTGCTTTAATTCTTTCATTTCTTGCCGTTTTTTGCATGAAGCCTTGAAAAAGATCCCTTTATTCCTTAAAATGGGAGGCAATTAAAACACATATATAGCGCAATGAGAGAATTTAAATCACCAAAAGCGTGAGGCCTGCTCATTGCAAGGCTTTATCATTACAATCTAATTGAGAACATTCATGCGAAATCCAAAAACCTTTTATGTGCGCACCTATGGCTGCCAAATGAACGAACTTGACTCCGAAGTAATGGTCGGAATTCTTGAAAATCGAGGGTTAGTTCGATCTTTGGAAGAAGAATCTGCGGACTTACTCATTTTTAATACCTGTTCTATTCGAGACCTTGCCGAACGAAAAGTGATGGGAAAATTAGGAAAGCTAGGGCGCAATCGCAATCACGATGTGATTATTGGCATCACAGGCTGCATGGCTAATGCTAAAAAAGAATCCCTTTTCCACAAAGTGCCCCATATTGATTTTGTTTTAGGAACCAACAATATCCACGATCTTAATCGCGTATTAGACGATGTGATTTCCACCGGCAAACAAACTTCTCTTACAGACAACAAATTTGAAACTGAATTAGATTATATGGGTGCCAAACGAGATAATAAGGTGTGCGCTCACGTTTCTATTATCCGCGGTTGCAGTAAGTATTGTACCTATTGCGTGGTTCCTTACACCCGAGGAGAAGAAGTTTCTCGTCCGCCTGAACATATTGTAGAAGAATGCCGCCATCTCGTTTCTCAAGGGTATAGAGAAGTGACCCTTTTAGGGCAAAATGTCAACAGCTACGGCAAAGATGCGCCTCAATGGGGATGTTTGTTTCACGATTTGCTAGAAAAATTGGACGCTATTCCGGGATTGGAACGGATCCGTTTTATGACAAGCCACCCTGTTGATATTTCTCGCGAACTCATGTATGCCATCCGCGATTTAAAAAGCTTATGCGAATTTGTGCACTTTCCTCTTCAAGCCGGCTCTAACCGTATTCTTAAAAAAATGCATCGCATGTACACTGTGGAGGAGTACTTGGAAAAAGTGGCTATGCTCAAAGAGCTTGTCCCTCATGTGGCTCTAGGAACTGACATTATCGTAGGCTTTCCCACGGAAACAGAGGAAGAATTTCAAGAAACTTATCGCCTTTTAAAAGAAATTGAATATGCCGTGGCCTTTATCTTTGCCTATAGTGCTCGTAAAGGCACTCCTGCCATGCGCTGGAAAGATGATATCCCTGAGGAAGTTAAAAACCAAAGATTGCACGCTTTAATGCAGCTACAAGAAGATATTTATGCAAAACATCGTCAAAAAATGCTGGATGAAACCGTTGAAGTTTTGGTGGAACGGCCTAGCACAAAAGACCCTCGTTTGCTCAAGGGGCGCACACGCTGCTGGAAGAATGTGATCTTTGAAGGGGGAAAGGAATTAATTGGAACTCTACAAAATGTCAAAATTCATAGTTATACGAATCAAACCTTGCTAGGGACTCTCTAAATGAATCGCAAAGGGGAATTTCAAAACCCCTTCTCTTAATCTCGCTTTTCCCTTATATAAAATTTAGATACTAAGAAAAGGCCTCTCTTCACAGCAAGCATGCATTTATAGGAGGCTATGCTGTCACGTAATACACTTTTCCAAAAAGAGCCTAAAATGTGCATCAAAAAGGAACAGTTATGATCACACCCACAGCACGCGCTATGATGGCATCCCTCAGGACCTACCATCGCCCTCTAGGCGACGAAACAAATTTACTGGAAAGTTGGGATCAGGTGGTTAGTAGAGTTACCCGGCATCAGCAATGGTTATGGGAAAGGGCTCTAGGCCGGCAGTTAAATTCTCGCGAAATGAAAGAGCTGGAAGAAATGCGTTTACTTATCCAGGAAAGGCGCATTGCTCCTGCGGGACGCACCCTGTGGTTAGGAGGAGCTGAACTTAGCCAAACCAGGGAATCATGCATGTTTAATTGTGCTTACACGCATGTAGAAACTGTTTATGATATCGTAGACGTTTTATGGCTGCTTTTGCAAGGTTGCGGAGTGGGTTTTAAGCCTATCATCGGCACCTTAAACGGCTTAAGGAAGCCATTAGAAGAGATTCAAATTATCCCTTCCAAACGGACCAAGAAAGGAGGGCTTGAACATAATGTCGAGCATTATGATTCTCGCTCCCAAATATGGACTATAAAAATTGGAGATTCTGCCACGGCATGGGCCAAAGCGGTTGGAAAGCTGATGGCGGGTAAATTTCCTGCTAAAACACTCATTTTAGATTTTTCAGAAATCAGGCCAGCGGGAGAAAGAGTCAAAGGTTATGGTTGGATCTCTGCAGGGGATGTTCCGATGAGTAAGGCCTTTAAAGCCATTGCGACTATCTTATCCAATCGTGCCGATCAATTATTGACCCGTATTGATATCTTGGATATTGTTAACTGGCTCGGAACTCTATTATCCACTCGACGGTCAGCTCAAATTGCCCTTTTTGAGTATGGCCAGCCCGAATGGGAAGAATTTGCCACTTTCAAAAAGGAGTGGTGGCTAAGGGATAATGCACACCGCCAGCAATCAAACAATAGCTTGCTGTTTAGAAAAAAGCCTTCTAAGGAGGAATTAGAGTACATTTTTAAACTCATGATCGATTCAGGTGGCTCTGAGCCGGGATTAATTAATGCCGAAGCAGCTGAACGTCGAGCTCCCTGGTTCAAAGGGTGCAATCCGTGCGTAGAAGTTTTGCTAGGAAATAAAAGTTTTTGCAACCTCTCTGAAATTAACCTTCTAGCTTTTCAAGGAGATAAAATTGGGCTTGAACGCGCGCTATACATTACGGCGCGCATGAATTACCGCCAGACCATGGTCAACCTGCGCGATGAAATTCTTCAAGAGGCCTGGCATTTAAATAACCAGTTTTTACATTTATGTGGGGTAGGACTCACAGGTATTCGGGCATGCCCTTTCTCCCCTTATGATTACAAAAGAATGAAAAATATAGCTGTCAGCGCGGCTTACAGTATGGCAAATGAGTTAAATAGCCCCTTGCCTAAAAATGTCACCTGTGTCAAGCCAAGCGGAACGCTCAGCAAAATCATGGGCACAGAAGAATGGGGAGAAGTTCCCGAAGGTATTCATCTTCCTCTAGGAAAATACATTTTTAATTTCATCACTTTTTCAAAGCATGATCCCCTTGTGGCTCGCTTGAAAGAAGCAGGCTACCATGTCATGGAAAAACCCTTTGAATCAGAATCTGTTCTCGTAAAATTTCCAATCAGGTATGAAAAAATTCCCTTTACCCATACATGCATTACTCATAAAAACGGAACCTTAGAAGAAATTGACATCAATACAGATTCTGCAGTTGTCCAGCTAGAATGGTATCGCCTTTTGCAAGAATCTTGGTCAGAACAAAATGTCTCGACCACAATTTCTTACGATCCGTCTGAAATCCCTGAGATTATTGATTGGCTTCTCGCCCATTGGGATGCTTATGTGGGAGTATCTTTTTTACTTCGAAACGATCCCACCAAAAATGCTCAAGATTTAGGTTACGCCTATCTTCCTCAAGAAGTCGTCTCTAAAACAACTTACGACGGATATGTCAAGACATTAAAGCCCATTTCATACGAGGGGCTTCGCTCGCAACAAGGAAATACATTTGAGGATAGCTGTTTGTTGGGAACTTGTCCTGCCAATTAAAAAAGAATACGCGGGCTAAAAGAGCCGCTAAAACTTCAGCTGCTCTTTCATAGATGCTTAAAAAAAACAGGTAAGATGGCTGAGAACGCATGCCATTTCGCTAAGACGCCTATTAAGACCCGTAAATCCTACAGGCGAAGTATATGAAGGAAAGCATCGATCCAAAAGAAAAAAGGAAGTTCTAACCTATTCATCCCTTTTCAATAATTTACGCCCCCTTAAACCTTGGCGTAAACGGATGTACACCCATCCTGTTCGCCTTCAAAAAATAAACCCATATTTCTGGTGAATCATTAAAATTATTCTTAAATAGCAAGTAGCGCTTTTAACTAAATTTTTCTTTCCCCAAACCTGCCCTTAATTTTAATCCTCTTATTTAATTGCGAAAAATTTTAGAACCCTTTAGAGTGCTTTTCTTTTGTAACCAACAGTCACTCAAGGCTTTAATTTAGGACTTTTTTTTAATTTTAACCGTAAACAAAACCTCATTTACACCGCAATCGGATAAAGAAAATCGATTTAAAAGACTAATTAAAATACTCATAAACAAATTTTATCACAAGGTGAAGTATGTAGATAAACGAAATCAATCCTACACACATCTATATGTGTGACTCTCCAGAGCTAGGCATCCGGCAGAAAGAAATGATTCATTATCATTGTCATTTTTCTAAAGAGCATCTCGTCCAACATCTTCTCGCACAAGCAAGCGAGCAGCGGCTTAGAAGAGAACTAAAAGTAATACAAACCTGCTTAGAGTTTTTCAGTTCTCAAATCCGATCGAGTCAAATCTCTTTTTCCCCAAAGCTTCAAACAATTTTAATAGACTCTTTTAAAAACGATTATCAACTATTTGAAGCAGTGTTTGAACAAGCTAAGCTTCAAAGCCCCTCTTTGAATGCCCTAAGGGAACAGGTCAACAGGCTATTTTTCGAAACAATGCGAGATGTCTCAAATCTATCTACATCTCCTCACGTTCTATCTGCTAGTCCATTGCCCTCCTCCACACCCACTTCAGCGATTCATTATCACCCCCTTTCTCAATTACCGGAGGTCCTAGGGAAAACTTTAACCTGCCGCGATTTTTTGTCTGCAACTCTCAAGACATACACAGTGGAGCAAAAAAAATCGGGGGAAAAAGAAAATGAGGTTCTCAAACGCGCAAACTCCCACCAGGAAAGCAAAGGTTTAGCTTTTAGCAGGGAAGAAGAAAGACAATCCAATGGCGAGCGCGCGGCATTTCCAAATTGGCCAGCAAAGTCAGGCTATAGCCTCCCACCATGCTCAGACTCTCCCCCCTCAAGCTAAAAGAAGAAGAACCTTCCTTCCTTCTCCATCCTCAAAGCCATTCAAAAGAACTTATGCAAATTCGGAAAATTTCCAGTTTATCCGTGTCGATCCCAAATCGTTTGAAAAGCCCCAGAAAGCAACAGCAAGGGGCACGTCTAACAAATCAGACATTAGATATATTTTAAATTTTAAAGATAATGAAGATCAAGAAAACCAGAAGCCTCTCCGGCCTAGGACTTAAACAAAATGTAACGTTCTCATTAGCTGGGAACGTTACTCCAAAATTTTTACGAATTGCTGAATAGCTAGATCTTGCGCTGAAATCCGCTCTGTAGGGGACTTTCGATTTCGCGCTTGTAAGACTTTTTTTATCTCTGCTTCTTGCCTATCTAAATCTAAATGATGAAAAAAGTCAGCGCTAATTAAAAGCATATCGCGAAAGTCTTCTTCTGTTTGAAGAATAGAAGCCCCTTTTTTGGCCAACTTTACAAAAGCTTCTTTCTCTCCATCTTGCACCAAGAAGGTCAAAATTTCAAAAATAAACTCCAAATCTGGCTTTGTCATGATTTTTTTAATGAGCTGCCGCACTTGTAAATTGGCAGTATGGCTATCAGTCACGGCTAAAATGCGCGTTGTTAAAAACTCAAACCACTTATCATCTTTAATGTATTTTTGAAACCCTTCTATCAACTCAGAGGCATAAGCATAATTGTGATGATCAATTTGCTCAGCGATAAAGTCATATAAGAAACTTTCGATATCATTCGCACAGGTATTCGTCACTAATTCGAAAACCTCTAGAGGCTTTCCTCCCCTATCCACGTTTTCATCTAGGATGACTTGCAGATTTGCTAAAACATCTTGCATGCCTTCTTCTTGATCAAGGTGGCCCTGATCGTAAAGATAAATTTGATGATCTAATTCGTCGCAAAAAGTGGAAAGACAGGGTTTTTCCGGGATAAGTCTACGCCATAACTCAAAAAGCAATAAGTAAATTTGATCTTCATCTTCATGAGAAATCTCCGCTTCTCCCAGAAGCTCATCCGTTAAATCTTCCGGAGTGTCGCAATGCTCAGCTAAGGCGATAAAGCTCACTTTATCTAGCTCCACTTGCTTGGCTTGCAATCGCTTAAAAATTTCAACCATCGGAAGGGCACGGTAATCTTCCACTTGCCAAGCCATAACTTTTAAATTTGGCTCAAGCAACCAATTCATCCGCAATAAATTATATAAAGCTTTCCGCTCTACTTGCATCTAAACGACTCTACGTAAATATTCATCAACTTGCTTATAAACTGAGATGTGAAGTTTTCTTCCCCAGCTTCATTTGCTTTTAACTTAACTTTCAGGCTATTTTCTGTAAAAAACCCTTTATGCCTGTCAAAATCCCTCTAAGCTACCAGAAGCAAAAACACCAAGCTCAGGTTTATAAGTATAGCCCACTCAATGCATTTGAGCAATATCTTAAATCTCGAAATCAAAAATTTTTAAATTATTTAAGTTCTTTTATACCTATCTAACGGTATGGCTCGATAAGTTGCATATCTATAGCCTGGGTATATCCAACTTCTCCCTGGGAAGTGGCGATTTTGATCCAACCCTTTTTGCTGAAGTCAAGTACTTCCACTTTTGACCCTGCTATTAAGGGATCTTCCCGCACTTTTGCATATTGCGCTCCCGCCTCTCGAAAAAGAAAAGTGGGGTGGGTAACAATCGCATCGACCGAAGAGAAAAAACGGGAGTAAAGAGCACTTCCAAGTAAGATTAAAGCCACTGTTGCTAGGCACCCACAAAGGGAATGGATCCCAGGATAAGGGTACCATATGAATAAGGAGAGACAACCGGTGATCAAAATAAGAGACAGGGATAACCCCTGTAGCCTAGTAGGTAAAGGCCATTTATGAAAAAAAACGAGAGATTGAAAAACATTGACTCGGTGCGGGGTGCTTTCAATCTCTAACTTTTGCCGGCTTATTCTTAAATTTTCTTCCGCTTTAACTGGATCGGAAAGTAAATTTAACGCTTTTTCATAGTATAAGATAGCTAAGGGGTATTCGCTCAGTTGAAAATAGGTATTTCCCAGATTATAGTAAAGCTTCCCATTTCCATAAAGGGGATGATAAGTTACTTCTAATTGTAAATACCCTTCCAAAGCTTGGTTAAACGCTTTTTTTCTTTCACTTAAAGTCGTTGCCCGTTCACCTGCCTGATACGCATTTTCAACTTTACTTAAGTCTTTTTGCAAATTTTCTCGAATCAAAAAAAGCCCATTCGCCAACACTGCGACGAGAAGCAAAGCTGCGATTCCTATCCTTTTTAAATTTTTTGGCAACATTTTATTTTATCCTGAGAAATAGGGCTTTCCCTTTCATCAGATTTTCTTCCACAGAAACTTTTGGATGATTGGAAAAACGCATTTTTTCAATTTGCATCAAAAACTCTTTTACCTCTCCTATAATACCTTCTTGAGGAAGTGAGCTACAATTCATGGCTTCTTTAGAAATTTTTTCCTTTTCTACTAAACGTGTTAACAAGGCGCGGGTTAATAACGAAAAACAAAGGTCGCTCTGACTTCTGCTTCCTAAGGCCTCTTTCAAAATTTCCTCGCTGGGGTCAAGGGATGGTTGCCGTTCTGATTCCGCTAAATGTTTCTTCAAGTGAAGTTGAAATAACACTAAGCCGATTCCTACTGGAATTAAAAGAAGTGACCACCAGGTTGCTAAAAATCTGTTATCTAGGTCAGATCTTGATAATCGCTCATTTCCCTGAATTTCAATTTCCATAGGTTTAGCATTCAACGGGTTCCAAGCCTCTTTTGAGTTGACCAGTTTTTTTTCTTGATCCTCTAGAGGAGCGTCTATGACACTTAAGGGAATAGGGCTAGAACGCTTAATCTGATAGGTCTGGGTCGTAGGATTAAACGAAGAAAATTCAATACTGGGAATTTCATGCACAAGCCCAGATAAAGGTCGCATTTCGGCCATAAACACAAGCGTGCCTCCTTGGACTTTTCCTGTATCTATTAAATCACTTTGACTAAATAGCCCCTCAAAACCTGGTTGGCAACATAGGTCGGGTAATTTGACAGTGGATAAATCCCCTTTACCTGCAACTTGGATCGATAATTGAATTTTATCTCCTACTCGAACCTTTGAGGGAGTTAACATTTTTACTGTGTAGGTGAAATCGCCAATTGCCCCGTTAAAAGACTTTGGGGCCGTTTCTTGGGGCAATGCATTCACCACTACTGATACAAGAGGGGCCTGAGCTTTTAAAAGCTGTTTTTGCCGCCCTGCATAGCCTTCGATCAAAGAGGGCCCATACACATATTTTCCCGGTTTGACAGCTTCAACCTCCTGCAAAATTTCCCTAATGCTAAAATTGCCTTCCGTGTGATCATGAATTTGCTTACTCCCTACCTTGCGCATCCCGCTTGCCTCTAGCATGGGAACAACTTCCTTGGTTAGCTCGATATCTGTATTAAAAATATAGCGATAAACTAAATAAGTACGCTCTCCCGGAAACAAAGTCGATTTTCCTTGCACAAAAGCCTCCAACCTTAAAATAGGGGGGCCAGTTTCAGGCTGTACAGTTCCAGAAGACACGGAAGGGAGAGGTGACGATAAAGGTTTTGAAGCATCCGCGCTATGAACTTCGTAAGAAGAAAGAGTGGATTGATACTTTTTCCCCCCAATCACCACTTGAATACGAGGAAGAACGTAAAGGCCTTTTTCCTGGGGATCTAAAGTAAAATAATAAACAGAAATCACAAGAGGGCTTTCTTGAGAAATTTTAACAGTGCGCTGAAATTGAACCTTTAGAGGGATTCTCCCATCTAACATAAAGCTTTCGGTATCTACAGCTGACTGAGAGTTATGGGTGATCATCACAGTCCCGGGCAATGACTGTCCTGCAAAAGCTCTATCTCTTTCAATCTCTGCAGACACTTTCACCTCTTCTCCAGGGTTAAGGGAGCAAATTCCTAAAAAAAAGAGGAAGAGCAATCCCCTTAACCTAGACAGGTGTATTCCGAAACCTCGCCTGCACACTAAAAGGGTGTTGTTTGTCATCTTTAACGCTAGTTGTTTAAAGGCAAACAATTTTTGAAAGAAGTCCACTCTTACCATGGTTTTTCTCCTTGGTTAAGAGGCGTTGGAGTGTAGGCTTGTCTTAAGGCGCGATCGCTTTTTTCCATTTCTTGGGCCATTTTGAATACCTGTTTAATCTTCTGCTCTGCAGGCTGCATGGAAAAGTTTTTTTCTTGCTTCTGTTTTTGGACCTGCTCCAAGTTTTTTAGCTTTTCTAATGCGATAAACCAATCTTTTGCAGCCTGTTCCTGTAAAGAGCTGGCTCTTGCAGAAAGAGGGCTCTCCTCTTGTAGAATTTTTGCTGCCGCAAGAGCTTTTTGATAACCCTTACCCACGAAAGACAGGATATCTTTCCACTCTTTTTCGGAAAATGGATTAGAAGTTTCTTTTTGCTGCATTTTAGTCACAGCCTCTAAAAAAAGGGAAATGACCGCAACTGTGTCTGCTTGCCTATTGCGTACATTTTTTTGAACGTCTTCTAATGAGCCTTGCATTTTTTGTTGGAGCTGATTGAGTTTAAGAGCAAAACGCTGTTTTTCAATGGCTTTTTTTAAAATTTCAATCGGATCCTCTACCTGTGGAGGCGAATTCATCCTAACAATCAAATCTTTTAATTCCTCTCCTGCTTCTTCAAAGAAAAATCGCCCTAGAAGGGAATGCTTTTCCTTCAGAAAGGACACACTTTTTGCTAAGTCTTCGGTAGATTTTTGTAAAGCTTCCCCCCTATCTTCTCTCCCCTGCCCTTGCACTTGCTTTTGCTCTTCCAGTAAGCTTGCCGCTTCCCAAGTGGATAAAGGGTCTTGCCATTCTAAACTTTGGTAGGCATGCTTGAGCCTTTGCAATAGCGCCATAAAGGGCTGCTTCTTCCAAATTTGTTGCCAAAGGTCTTGCAAGCTTTTTTCGGCAAGGCGCATAGATTCCAGGCTTTTTTTCCACTCCTCTTTTTGCATAAAAGCAAGCCCCTGCATAAAATTCTGATAAGACTGATCGAAGAGAGGGGAAGAGGCTTTTTCAAAAAATGCCCGCATAGATTCCCATAAGGGCAGCCAAGATTGCGCATTTGCCGAAAACCATGTTTTGTAAGCTTCCCTCTGAGCAGGTGAAAACGCCTTTTCTTCTAAAAAATAGAGGTCTTGGCTAATAGCTTTTATGCCCACTAATAGAAGGGGCACCCCCTTTTCTACCGAAGAAGAAAAAAGCTGTCTTTGCTGGTTATTTTCAATTGCCAAAGCGAGATAAATGCGAGCTTCTCGCATAATCAAGCGAAGGTTTTCTGACATCTCGCAAACTGAGCTTCCCTCTATCCGTTGTAAGTCACAATCTGCTTTTTGAGCGTCTTGAAGACCCATAAGGGCATTCCTTAGAACATAGATTGGAGTAAAAGCTTCTTTTGTCCCAGCTTCATTTTCTAAAAGCTGCCCCCCCTGAAATAAGCGTGTGACGGCTAGATTGGTTTTCAGGGAACTCGCGAGTAAGGGGAAAGAAGTTTCTGAAGGAACAATTTGTTGAAATTGAGATAGGGCCTCATTCCATTTTTTTTGCGCTAATAAAGCATTCCCTTTGTTATATAATGCAATCTCTTTTTGCCAAGGCAAGAGGGGTAATTGTAAAATCTTTCCATATTCTTGATCGGCCTTTTGATAATCTCCTGCCATAAAAAATTGATTGGCAGTCTCTGTCTTAATTTCTGCCTCTGTTTTGGCATACAAGAGAGGGCCTCCAAAACAGAGGATCATCCAAATCGCCCATTTTTTCATTGAGGTCCCCCTTTTCTTTGCTGGCGTACCATAGGAAAGCAGATTTCAATTGCGAGAAAAAGAAGGGCAAATGAGAGTGGATATTGAAAATACAAGGTGTAAACTAATGTTTGAGAAGCTTCTTGTATGGTATTTTGGGAGGGCTTTTTTATCCATTCTTTAAGGTCCTCCTTTTTTATTTTTTTGAGGATTTCTTGCGCTATTGCTATAGAAGATTGCTGTTCTGCTAGGAGAGTTTCTCCCACAGCCTCTCCAATCTGCTTTAACCACCTATCTTCCCTTTTTGAATGAATTTTATTCCCCTGTATCAACAGGTCTGGAATTTCTCCCCCTTCTTTAGTTCCTATTCCAATAGTATAAATGCGCAATCTTTCTTTAAATTGAGCTTTTAGTTCCCCTAAAAGGGTTTTAAGATCTTTTGTTTTTTCTTCTTCTCCTCTATCTTCTGTGTCTTCACCATCGCTTAACAAAATGGCTATCAGCTTTTGATCTTGAGAAAGCCCCTCCATTTCTTGTTGAATAGCTTTTACGGCATTCAAAAGATTCGTTCCTACTGTATTTCCCTCATTCATTTGCATAGCGCGCACCATCAACCGCAAAAATAAGACGTCCATTGTAGCCGGCGATAGCCTTGTTGCTTGCCCTGCAAAGGCCCACAAAGACCCACTTTTCCCCTCAAGCTCTCGCGCTAATTCATCTATAATTTCTTTTCCATATTCAAAGCGGCTTTGATTGCGCATATCTTTTACTTGCATAGAAGCAGAAGAATCTAGAATAAATTGCATTTGGTGAAGGGGAAGACCTTCTGAGGCTGTTGAAAGGGCTGTATGGGGAGCATAATGGCTATTACCTTTTGGTTGCATGAGAGCTAAAACAGCAGCAACCCACGCTAGGCACACTAAAGTTCCTTTAACCCATACGCTTAAAAGATCTCTTGGCAACATCACTTTTTGGAGGACTTTTGAATACCGTTTCATCACCGATAGGCGGTGACGTTGCAATGCTATTGAAGCTAAGATGAAGATAAAGACGCCAGGAAGTAAGAAAACAGCCTCAGGAAAATCAAATAAAATATCTTTTATCATGGGGCAGATCTCAGTAAAGAGGCCTCTAACAGAACGGCGAGAAAGAGACAAGCCAGCCCCGCGGCAATTAGATGAGGGTAGAGAGAAAACCTTTGGTAGTACATCGGTTGGTCATTTTTGCTCCAACCTGGCAACACGCTTTTTTCTAATTTATCTATATCCGCATAAACGTTTTTAAGGTCTTCCATATGATCGAGCAAATAAAACTTGCCTCCCGTCCTCTCTGCCACTTTCTGCATCACCCTTCTTTCAGAACCACATTCTTCTGAACCAATTCGAGGCTCTACATTGATGATATAGACTCTGACCCCTTGCTCTTCAGCATACTTTGCGGCATCCTCTAATTCAATGCTGCGATACCGGTCTTCTCGATCGAGTGGATGGGGGTCTTGAAATCCATCTGTTACGATTAGCATGATTGCATTTTTAATGGTATAAGGGGAGGCTTCTTTAAGCTTTTGCGCGAAATGCTTTGTAGAAGCAATTAGATTGGCTGTTTTGAAAATGGCATACCCAATAGAGGTTCCATCTTCATCAGAATGTTTGACAGTCGAGAATTGATCGAGTTGGTTGAGGATTGCTTGATGATCCAGGGTTAAAGGAGAAAGAACTTGGGCTGCCCTAGCAAAACCAATCAAGCCTATAAGATCGTGTGAAAGTCCGGCAAGCCCTTTAGCTGGATTTCCTTTCACAAAATCGCGCGTGATTTCTCTGATAAAATCGATTTTAGAAACTGACATTCTCCCTTTTTCCTCGGTGTCTATGGTTATTTTCTGAGCCATAGAACCCGACTGATCCAAAACCAGATAAATGGCGATTCCTTCCCGCGGGGTCCGGTCAAGCCGGTGGGCTTTCAGATCTGGTTTTAAGGTATAGAAGTGAGGATCAATCCATGCCAAGGTTAAAAAAGCTAATGAGATGGCCTTTAACCAAAAAGGCACCTCTGCATATTTGACTCGCCACCCAGAAGACAAAGGCTTTATAGCAGCTACTTGGGAAAAAAAGAAACGAGGTTTTTGAGGAAGCTTTCCATTCTTCCATAAACTTAACAAAATGCCCCATGCCACAATAGCAAGTAAACTAGCTAAATAGCTGAATTCAAAGGAAGTGTCTTCCATACCTGGACTCTCCACTTTTTGCCACAGACAAAAATTCAAACTATAAAAATTAATTTGAGATGTTTTTGTCCCTCTCTTTCCCCCAAGATTTAGAGACCTGTTTCTCCACATTCAAAAAAACTTAATACTCTATCTAAATCATCTAAGCTATAGTAATCAATAGTGATTCTCCCCTTTTTGCCTTTTCCCATAATATGAACCTTAGTCCCTAATTTACGCTGCAGCTTTTCTGATAATTGTTCGAGAAAAAAATCGCGGTTTGCATACACCAACGCATTTTTTTTAGCTTTTTCTTGGATTCTTAGGCTCGCTTTTTCTGCCTCTCTTACAGTTAATTCGTCGCGTAAAATCAATTCGTAGAGTAAATTTTGTTTTTCCAAATCGGGTTGAGAAAGAATCGCCTTGGCATGCCCCATCGTGATCACATGATTTGAGACGTCTTCTTGGATATACGTTGGAAGGGTTAATAAACGTAAATAATTAGAAACCGTTGAACGTTTTTTTCCTATGCGAATCGCTAAATCTTCCTGGCTAAAACCAAATTCCCCCATTAAACTCTTTAAAGCTTTTGCAACTTCAATCGGGTTTAAATCGACCCTTTGCACGTTTTCAATCAAGGCTGCTTGGGCAGACACTCTTTCACAACTCTTTCGAACTAGCACTTTTAAAGAAGTTAATCCGGCTATCTGTGCAGCTCGGCAACGCCTTTCCCCCGAAATAATTTCATATTTTTTCTCATTATTGACTTCCACTAAACGCACGAGGGGGGGATGTAAAATCCCCACAGCTTTAATCGAGGCTGCTAAATCCTTTAATTCCTCTTGAGAAAAACTGCGGCGCGGCTGAAAAGGATTTTGTTGGATTTGAGAGAGTGGGACTTCCACTAACTCTTCTTGATAAAATGTTTCTTCCTGGGAATTTTTTCCTACAGCTTGATTCATTATGTGACCTTCAAGATTTTCGCTTTACAATAAAAACTATTTGTTTATGATTAGTGTGTTACGGCAAGAAAAGGGTAAATGATTAAGGAAAATAGACATTAATTTTCAAGCTGTTTTATCTTTATTCTTAAAATCTAGAACTTATTTTTGACTGAGTGTGGTTAAACTACAATGAAAAAACAGAATAAACATCCATCTTCTCCTCTCGAAACTTCTGAGACACCCCCTTCTTCCCTAATTGATTGGGATTCTGTCACTCATTGGTTAGAGTTTTACGGAAAGTATCTGATTGGCATGGCCGCCATTTTGTTTTTTTTCCTGATTCTTCTCTCCCGATTTATTTTTAACGATGAAAAAAAGGCGGAAGCCGATTATTTTAAAGCCGCTAATGCTTTTCATACCTTTGAATTGCCCCCTACCGAAGCGAACACAAAAGGACAAATGGAAGCTTTGGAGACGTTGAAAACTTTGTTAACAAAACGACCCGAATTGCACGCTGCTTACGATGGCATGATCGCTCAAACTTTAATTAATCGAGGCTTTATTCAAGACGCGCAACCTTTTGCTGAATCCGCTCTTTTGCGCACAAAAAAAACAGATTTGTCGCTTTATGCCCAGTTTGCTCAAACGACTCTCTCCCTCTGCAATAAAAAATATGAGCAAGCTTTAAATGAAACTCAAGCTCTTTCCAAACAAATGGAAGAACAGGCTGATAAATCGAGATTGGGCGAAACTTTAGTCGCTTTTAATCTTTTGCGGCTTGCTATGTTATATCAGCAAACGGGAGCCTTACAAGAAGAGCAAAAAGCATGGGAAGCTTGGAAATTATTTAGAAAAAAATCTCCCGCGGTGTACGAAAAGTTAACTCAAGCATTTGAAAACGAAAAAATTCTCTTAGCCAACTATATTGAAGCCCGGGAAAAGATTTTAAAAAAGTAAGCATCATTAGCTTGCAGGTATTGTTTTTAGATGATAAATCTGAAATAAGCACTCGATGTTTAAATGGATAAATTAGGGGGTAATCCCTCAATATGCTTGGCAGAAGAGTTTCGTCTTTGTCCCCAGAATTGTGGAAGAATAGAGCACCAAGGAGGTGACACAAGTCTTTATTTGCTCGAAGCCACACCCTTTGGTTTTTTTAAACGAAATAAAAATAAAGCTTACCGTTTTAAAATGTGAAACAGGTAAGATTAGCAACAAATCAATTGGAATACGTACAAAATTGAACTGCTTTTTGTCATATAACAAAAACAATAAAAAACGTCTTCCGGAAACTCCCCAGTTTTGGGTAAGTGGAGAATAATTTGTGAGTTCAAATAGCTACTCACTGGCATTTGACGATCTAAAAAAACAAGATCTAGAAGAAGTCGGCTTTGAAACCACGCTTAATCTAATCGTCAATCCACAATCTCAGAAAAGTTCGAATTCGGTTGAATTGGCAGTGGAAAAAGAAAAAATTGCTAAAATCGAAGGACGACTCACAGTTTCTTTCTAGCATAGAAGGAAATAACCTATGTACTTAGATTTTTAGGTAGAAGGCGGCCTATAAGCCGCCTTTTCTCTCTGGGTTACTCCTTCACCTTTAATAAAGGCTTTAGTTTGCGAATTTCAATAATCGCTTCAGGACTAATAGAGCAATGCGTAAGTACCAATTCTCGAAGAGTTTTGGTTTGACAAACCATTTCTATTACCCCTTTGTCGGTAATATTTTCACAGCGTGTTAAATCGAGCCTTTGCAAAAAGATACAGCGCGTCCCAATCTCAATGAGTGAGGTATCTCCTATCCCACATCTTGCAAGGCTCAATCCCACGATTTTGGGAATATTCAGCGCAAGGTTAAAAAAGCCCCTGTCTGTCAACTTTTCGCACTCTTCTAAGCGGAGCTCTGTGAGATTCAAACAGGCTTTTAAAATTAACTTTAAATCATCATCTGAAATTTGATGACAGCGTGAAATTCCCAAAAATTCTAAAAATTGTAAGCGATGCAGCTCTGCCCATCCCGCCGCCGTGATTTGCCCGTTACTACTTAAATTTAACCGAACCAAGCGAGGACAAATCTCGATGATCTTGCGCAGATTAGCAGGCGTTAGCCAAACACACATGGAGATATCTAACTCTTGAAGATGAGAGGGTATATCATAAAGCCTTTCTGTGAAAATACGGGTGCGACTAATGTCTAAACCGATTAGCTTTGGGCATTTTTGCATCGTCTCGCTAAAAGCCATCTCTTCAGTTAACGACAAGCTGAAAGCTAAATGGGTAATCCATTTTTGCAAACGATCGAACACGCCTAGCGAATGGGCATTAAATTCTAAAAATTCGAAACCAAGCCCATTCTCTCCCTGTTCAAAAACGGTCATCCCCCCGCCTAGTTCATTAATGACCTTACAGCACGCATATTTCAAAAAATGCCATTTTTGCTCATGCGTCAAAACCAAGTGATCAAAAACGTTCGCGCGATTTAGATAGCGTTTTAAAATTTCTTGCGTTATTTCTACCACAGCGGTCATTTCCCAAGTAGAGGCTTGTTTTAAAACACTCCATAAAAATTTCTCCTCTTTTTTCCAAAGGGAAGGAATATCTCCAAATTTCATCCATTCCGAAAGGGTGATCAAAATATCCCACTCAATCCCCCGCAAGACAATTTCTAAAGGACGCTTCTTTCCTAGGCATTTTTTTAAAAAAAAGTCATGCAAAAAATCGCTCGCTGTCCCAAACAACAAGCTATTGAACTCAAGGCGGCTCTCTCCTACCTGGCAACTCAAATCGAGAGGGATATTTAATTCTAAGCTGGAAAAATGTTGCCGAATTTTTTCTCCGATGTTTTTTGAGAGCTGAAAAGGGAGACGGTCTGCTGCAAACTGTTCTGTCACCCATTCTAAAGCTAAATGGATAAACTCCTCATGTCTAATGATCCATCCCTCGTCTTCAATGGCAGCCATAAAAAAAGCATTAAAAAGGTAAGAATTTTCTTTAACTTTTTGAAAAAGAGGTTCATCTTCTTCAAAGGAAGATAAGTACATCAGTTCTGAAGGCAAAAAAGCCGGCATTAACATAAAAACCTACAAGCTGTCAAAAAAAGCCAGCTTGCGACATCTGAATTTTTTATTCAAATATAGTTTTTAAGAAAAATTCGTTTTTGTCAGAGCTTATAAATAAAACAGCAATCGGTGAAAAGCCCATCTTTCCCAGGATTTTGCCAAATAAAAAAACTCTATTGTTAGCTGCTAAGGGTTTAAATCCAAATTTGAATATATCGGCAGGGAATGAGCCATAAAGGAGTCTATAAACCTTTTGCAGTTGGTATCAATCAAAGAAAAGTCTCAAATTTTTGAAAAGCAAGCAGTAAAGCGATTAGGGTAGCTTTTCTAGGAAGCACAACCCTTGAATGCTAGAATTGAGGATTAAGTTGCTTAGATCTAAAAAATTAAGTGGCTAACACCCCCAATATACAGGGATGGAAATGGCGAGATTGTACCATAGCCGAAGGCCAGCCGAATACTTGCACAATATGCAGAAAAGCCTCTTTGCTCGACGCATCGGATGGCTATTCTGCATGTTGCAGGGAGCAAGCCTATCTTCTACAAAATTTGCACGTCCTAAAGACCCCCTCCTGATTGCTTCGCAACCTCCTCTATTATCCTAGGAGAATTTAAAGATAGCCCTTTTTTTAAGTGATTTTGGCTTGATATCCTTCTCACTCTCTTTCTCCTTCCCTTTGGAACACGCAAAGGGTTTCACTGTAGTAGATAAGTGAGTAGAAGTAAGAGAAAAATAACGCCCTTGTATGGAAACTTCTTCGTCATTAGCGAGTCTAAAAAATTTAAAAATTGCTGGGCTTGCGAAATAGTCGCTATGACCTTTTACACTGGGGGTCGTATCAATCAAGCGAACTCTTTCAGCAATAGGCCTTTGCTGTATGGCCTGATCAGGAAGCCCAAGTGTGCGAGAAGGATTAAAGAGACTACGCCATGGCAAAACTTTATCGTGGCACGAATAAAGTGCATAGATATTTTCGACATTCTCTAATGCTCGCTTCATAGTAGTGCACCCTTGCCCTTCACAGTCAAAAATGCTTGCTTCTTCAACCGCCCCTCCTAAGAGGAATAATTTATTAATTTTTGGGCTGGATTCTTGATTTAATGCATGCATGGCGGCTATGGTACCCATGCTATGGGCAATAATGTGTACCTCTCGAGCTACCTTTTGTATGGAGCCCAATATCGCTGGTAAGCGCTCTTTAGCCGCTTGCAACGCATTCCTTTCCGCTGGGAGGTATTCATAAAATTTGGCATAGGCAGGATAGGAATAGCCAATGACAACGTCATAACTATGCTTAACTTTATCAGCAACTTTGCATAGCATTTTTAACGCGCCCGTATGCTGTACAGTGAAACCATGAATGAGAATTAAAACTCTGCGATCAGAAAGTTTTTCAATTTTAAAATTGCTAAACTCCTTGTACTTTTTCATAATGGGCTTAGCTTTCCTAGAAAAAGCAAAGCAGCCTTGTTTAAAGCCAACAGAGAAAGAAAAGCTAACTCTTGCTATTTGAGTCCCAGCCGAAAAGTGGGTAGGGCTAGTTGACTCCCGACGATCATTCAGCATCCAAAGTTGGGGCGCGAAATTTGAATCATCCTCAAGAGTATAATCTAAAGGATAACGAAATTCCTTTTGGCTTGTTGAAGAAAGCTCTTGTTCGGGATCTGTATCAGTATCGGAAGGAGGCTCTTCAGCACTTGTTGAAGAAAGTTCTCGTTCGGGATCTGTATCGGTATCGGAAAGAGACTCTTCAGCACTTGCAGAAGAAAGTTCTCGTTCGGGATCTGTATCAGTATCGGAAGAGGAGTCAGTATCTGAAGGAGGTACTTCAGAATCAGGTGTATCTAGAAGAGAAGGTTGTGCAAAGCCCATACCTAACTGATTGTGAAGCCTCCAAAAATCCGTACACATTATTTCGTTTTTATGAAAAAGAGCATTTCCCGTATCTGGATCCGAAGGGCAAAAAGGTACCGCAGAAAACATAGGATTAGTCACTTCTACTTCGTTTTTATGAAAAAGAGGATTTCCCGTATCCGAATATGAAGAAGAATAAGAAAAAGAAGAAGAACATTCCATGGAGGCCCCCTGATATGTTGTTATAAGCGCTCTATATCCAATCAACTTGAAGGATGCTAAGTTGATGGGATTAAAATTATTATTAATACAAAAATATTATAGTGAAAATTTTAAATAAATTCAACAAATAATTTTAGTTTTATCTTTAAATCCTTTAGCAAATTTAAAAAACGTTGATTCCCCCGCTACTCAATGCAAGCTCTTTCATAGCCGCTCAGTAGGATTTAAGCTTGAATAGCAGAGCGGTAAACAATTCAACCTAATGGATCTTAAGATCGCCCATTCTTTACCTATGTCACTTAAATAGTAGCCGAATTGGCCAAAGATAATAACGACTTTGAAGCTTGCAGGCAAGCCGCTTTTAATTTTTTAAAGGAATGAACCCCGACTGAGGTGAACTTATCAGATTGTAATGGCAATGGAGGCTTTTTTCTATCCCCCATTTCTCTGCTATATTGTCCCGCTATAAGCCTGCATGCTCCACAGCTTAGCGTAAGGGCCATTTAAGCCTAGTAATTCGGCATGCGTCCCATCCTCTATCACTTTTCCCTCGCTAAATACCAGGATGCGATCCATATGAAACAACGTAGAAAGGCGATGAGCAATGACCAGGGTCGTCCTCTCTCGCATCAGAAGGGCGAGACTTTCTTGGATGTCATTCTCCGTAATAGAATCTAAGGAGGAGGTAGCCTCATCTAAGATCAGAATAGGGGCGTTTTTTAGAATGGCTCGAGCAATAGCAATCCTTTGCCTTTGCCCTCCGGATAATTTGATTCCACGCTCGCCAACTAACGTTTGATATCCATCCTGGAGTTCTTCAATAAATTGATGGCAATGCGCTTTTTTAGCAGCCTCCACGATTTCTTCCATGCTTGCGCCAAGGCGACCATAGCCGATATTTTCGGCAAGAGAACGATGGAAAAGCAAGGGATCTTGAGGAATCAGGGCAATCTGGCTTCGTAAGGACTCTTGGGTGACACTCTTGATATCTTGGCCATCAATCCATATTTTCCCAGAATCTACTTCAAAAAAGCGGAGAATAAGGTTTACAAAAGTGCTCTTTCCACTCCCTGAAAATCCTACTAAGCCAACTCTTTCTCTTGGATGAATGATGATCGACTTATCCGAAAAAATCCTTTGCCCCTTTCTGTACTGGAAATGCACCTTCTCAAAAACGATTTGTCCTTTTGAGATTTGGAGAGGCCGCGCGCCAGGCATGTCAACGATTTCATGTTTAGTGGAGATAATGGACAGGGCTTGTTGGCAAGTTCCTACTACCTCGGAAAACGGGACGAGCTGATTGGCGATAAAAAATACTAGTTCAATCAGAAACATGTTCAGGGTTAAAATTAGGGCAAAGTCACCGACCGTAATGCTATTTTTGGAGCGTTCGTAAATTAAAATTCCCACCATAGCAGCAGTTAAAAAGGCAATAGAAAGGATATAAAAAAACTTTACTTTCAATAGGTACCATTGTCCCTGACGATCTATTTTCGCTGTTTTTTCTAAATAGTTATGCAAATACTGATTTTCGTATCCTTCCCGAGCAAACAACTTGACATTCAATATATTTCCTATGCTATCGACAATTTTTCCCACCACGGTGCTGCGCGCTTCGGATAACATTTTTGAATAGCTTTGGGCTTTTTTGGAGAGGAGGAGGGATACGGAGATAAAGATAACGCTCCAGGCAAACATTAAATAGGCAAAATAGGGGTGTATAAGAAACATGGTAATCATCCCGATAATCAATCCTAAAGTGCAAGCCAAGAAATGATCGATTAGATGGGTAATCACTTTTCCTGTCCCCTTAGAAATATCATTGATTTTGTTCCCAAGACTTCCAGCGAAATTTTGCTGAAAATAGCTATAAGAGTGTTTTTCAACGTATCCAAACATTTCTTCAGAAATCCTCATTTCCATTTCTGGAAATGTGCTAAGGACTAGCCAATCATAAAAACGAAAAATCAATCCCATGAGGAGATTTAAGCCAACATAGAGGAGAGCAGGAAAGATAACAGCCGAAAATAAGGATTCTGGATTCTGGCAATTTGAAACCCGATCAATAATTAATTTCATCGCATAGGGCTTGAGAGAAAGGCTACTTGCCCAATAGATCGCCACCAGGACAAAACCCGAGAGACAAAGCTTATACCTCCTAGCAAAATACCATAAAAATTTGGGCAATGTGTTAGGGATCGACGACATTTTTTTTCTTTGTGGTTTCTTTTTTTTGTTATTTTCTGAATTTTTGAGAGGTTTAGGCGCGAATTTAGCTTCCAGTTTGTGGGCGGTAGTAAGCACGTTGATTTATCGCGCTAACCACTTGCAAAAAGCGATTGGTTTAATATTTTCAGGATTTTTTCATTAACTTCAAGGGAGAAGTTTAAAGGCAATATCCATACAAGCTATTCAAACCTTTAGAAAAATTTTAAGAGGCTCACCATTCCTTCTGGCAGCAAAACGCCCCTATTCCTTTAAAATCTAAGGGGACCGCCTTTGGACAGTTTGCTTCTGAAGCATTGGGACAGCAACGATGCTAGAATTAAGCGAGGTGGCTCAGGCCTCGCAGCAAAGCAGCTTTGTAAAAAAGGTTAGGAGAGAGCGAGATTAAAGGGCAATGCCTGATAAGTTCCATTAGAGCTGTATAGGTTTGCCTTCCTTTTTCTATAAACTACGGAACGAGTTGATTAATAGGAAGAATCCTTGTTCTACTGCCTTTAATACACATCAAATTCCAATAGCCGGGACTCTACCCCTCCACTATGCAGGACGTGGCGCCGTTTCGGCGCCAGGCCCACCTCTTTAGTTAATTCTAAATTTCCGGTGAAAACAAAACCTCTAGCAGGTTTAGCCATTTTTTGTTTCATAAAATCACCAATCGAACGGTAGAGCGGGCGCAGCACTTCTGCAGAATCAAGCCTTTTTCCGTGAGGGGGATTGGTAATAAGCAAATTGGGTAGAATAGGAGGTGTCCATTCTCTAAAATCTCCTTGAGAAATGTCGATTTCACTTAAAAAGCCTGCTGCACGCATATTTGTTTTGCAAACACGTAAGGCATTTTTATTGATTTCCCTCCCCCAAAAATGCCCCTTTGCTAAAGGCTGCCGTTTTTGATCGGCCTCCATTTTAACTTTAAGCCAGTCTGAAGCAGAAAATTCAGGAAATCGCATGAAACCCCACTCTTTACGCAAAAAGCCAGGGGGGATTTGCGAGGCAATGAGAGCAGCCTCAATAAGCAAAGTTCCGGATCCGCAGCAAGGATCGCATAAAATGTCCTCTTTCCGATATTTGGCTAATCGCAAGATAGCCGCTGCTAAATTTTCCTGCATAGGCGCTTCTACGCTATCTAAACGGTAACCTCTTTTGTGAAGAGGCACTCCAGAAGTATCTAAGCTTAAAGTGGCCACATTGCCTTGAATAAATAAATTGAGCTGAATGTCGGGATTTTTGACATCCACATTTGGCCGCTCACCCAATTTTTCTCGCAGCTGATCACAAATTGCATCTTTAACAACCTGCGCGGCAAATAAACTATTTCTAATCAACCGATGATTCACATTAGAATCAATGGCAAAAGTTTTTCCTCTCCTAAAAAAAGAAGTCCAATCAAACTGCGAGGCTCCTCGATAAAGAGCTTTTTGGTCATAACATTTAAAGATGGCAATGGGAAATAATACTCGGCTAGCTATGCGCGAATTGTAATTAATCCGGTAAACATCACTTAAGGCGCTGATTTTAACAAAAACTCCTCGAAAACCAGGATGGGTGTGTTCATAGCCAAGCTCTTGCAATTCTTCCATTAAAAGGGCTTCAAGGCCTTGTGCACATGTGACAAACAATTCTGTGGGGTCAAGGTTTTGATAACCCATCGCTGCTCATTCTCCTCATTAATTATGCATGAAGATGACAACATCCCCATCCGCTATTATATAATCTTTTCCTTCTGCCCGAACCTTGCCCGCTTCGCGAGCTCCTGCCCGCCCTTGGTAATGGGTCATGTCGCCATAGGTAACAACTTCCGTCCGTATAAATCCTTTTTGCAAATCGGTGTGAATTTTACCGGCTGCTTCAGGCGCTAAAGTCCCTTTCACAATTGGCCACGCGCGCGTCTCCATCTCCCCTGTCGTTAAGAAGGTAATCAGCCCCAACATGCTAAAAGACTCTTTTACAAGGCGCTGCAATCCCGATTGCTTTAAACCCAAGCTTTCAAGGAATTCCGCTTGTTCTGAAGGAGGAAGCTGGGCAATTTCTTCTTCTAAATTCGCGCAGATGGTAATGACCCGATTTCCTTCCGCTTCTGCGTATTTTTTAACGCTTTCTACAAACGCATTGCTCATCGTTTCTAAATCAGATTCGGCAATATTTGCTGCATAAAGAACTTTTTTTGCCGTTAAAAAAGGATAGGGTTTCAACCATTCAACTTCTTCTTGGGTTAAATCCAACGTTCTGACAGACTTCCCTTGATCTAAGTGCTCTTTCACACGATTCAGGCAAGCCAAAACAGGCACAAAATCTTTATTGCTTTTAGCCTGTTTTTCAACTTTTCCTATCACATTTTCAACCATTTGCAAATCGGCTAGGCTTAATTCTACATTAATCACTTCAATATCTCGAATGGGATCTACGCTTCCTGAAACATGCACAATGTCGGTCGATTCAAAACAACGCACAACATGCACAATCGCATCAGTTTCCCGAATGTTTGCTAAAAACTTATTGCCCAGACCTTCCCCTTTAGAAGCGCCTGCCACTAAACCTGCAATGTCCACAAATTGCATGCTTGCTGGAACGATCTTTTTACTATGGGAGAGCTCAGCCAATACTTTTAGACGAGGATCATGAACCTCCACAATTCCAATGTTTGGATCAATGGTGCAAAAGGGATAATTAGAGGCTGCAGCTTTATTTGCAGTTAACGCGTTAAAAAGGGTGGATTTCCCTACATTGGGTAAACCGACAATTCCACAGGAAAGATTAGCCATAAGTCGCTCAAGTTAAAGGAGTTTATTTAACAGCTAGCCGGATTCAGACAGAGGCGCAAGAAGCACTTTTTCCTTCTTCCGTTGTTAATAGTTTGCTAATAATACTCAAAGAATTATAATAATTCAATCTAATAGTAATCCCTATAATTTTTCCTTGACGCCCCTCTGAAAGTAAACTATATTAGAGTTTAATCCTGCTTATGAATGGATAGTTTTGCATACATTTGCAAAAAAAATATATAATCCTTAATTTTTTTGAGAATGGGAGCCATACTATGGGCGAAAAAACCGAAAAGGCGACGCCTAAAAAGTTACGCGATGCGCGCAATAAAGGGCAAGTGGCAAAGTCGCAGGATTTGCCTTCAGCTTTTACTTTTATTGTATCCATTTGGGTCACTTTAGCTGCCGGTAAATTTCTATTTGATCATTTAGGCAGCTTTACAGTTATGGCGTTTCAGCAAATTGCAAAAGGCAGCTTAGATACAGCAATTCCCGATCTCTATTTCCAAGGCTTAACAGAAATTTTTATCACTTCTATTCCCGTGCTCGGGATAGTCAGTGTGATCGGTGTTTTAATCAATTTTTTGATAATTGGCCCGATGTTTGCATTAGAAGTTTTTAAATTTGACATTAAGAAATTTGACCCTATTTCCAACTTAAAGGCGAAATTTAAACTCAAAACCCTGATTGAACTTCTCAAGTCTATCATCAAGATCTCAATCGCATGCTACATTGTGTACGATGTGATGTGGAAAAGTTTGCCTGTTTTGATAAGAGCCGTGTCATTGCCTATTGACGCCTCTTTAATGGTGTTTTACACCTTTTTGATGGAAGTGGTCATTAAAGTGGGGTTATTTTTCATTATCATTGCCGTCGCTGACTTCATCTACCAAAGGAAAAGTTTCGCCAACGAAATGAAAATGGAAAAATTTGAGGTTAAACAAGAGTATAAAAACTCTGAAGGTGATCCTCACATTAAAAGTAAGCGAAGGCAAATTGCACAAGAAATTGCCTATCAAGAAGGGCCTGGGGGAGCCGTAAAGCGTGCCCAAGCTGTTGTCACTAATCCGACACACTTAGCTATCGCAATTGGTTATAAAAAAGAGTTCGATGCTGCGCCTTTTGTGATGGCTAAAGGGGAAGATATAATGGCAGAGCGAATTGTCAAATATGCAAAGGAATTTAATGTGCCTGTAGTTCGCAATATTAAACTTGCCCGTACTTTGTGGGAAGAGGCAGATGTTAATGAGTTTGTCCCGGAAGAAACCTATGAATTGATAGCTGAAATTTTACGCTGGGTTGCGGCTCTTAATACAGATACTCAGTACGAATATACAGAAAAGTAGCCATACTGGAGATACAAAAAAAAATGGATTTAATACGTAGAATTCTCGACGGTATAACGAGCAGATTGGGAGGCGAAAGATCGCTAGACACCATTTCCCGCTCGAGTGACATTGCTTTAGCTCTTTTGATCATTTCTATTATGGCAATGATCATCATTCCCGTTAATCCGCATATTATTGACTTCTTAATCGCTTTAAACTTAACTGCTTCAGTTGCTCTTTTGATGGTGGCGTTGTACATTCCCAGCGCCGTCCACCTCTCTATTTTCCCCTCTTTGCTGCTGATTACAACGTTGTACCGCTTGGGGGTAAATATTGCCTCCACTCGTCAGATCTTGCTGCATGCAAACGCGGGGGATATTATTTTCCAGTTCGGCCAGTTCGTCGTGGGCGGTAATTTTGTGGTCGGTGGAGTGATCTTTCTTATTATTACCCTTGTGCAATTTATCGTGATCACCAAGGGTGCCGAGCGAGTGGCCGAAGTAGCTGCGCGCTTTACCTTGGATGCGATGCCTGGTAAACAAATGAGTATCGATGCCGATATGCGCGCAGGTATCTTAGATTCAAATCAAGCCCGCGAAAAACGTTTAGCCATCCAGAAAGAAAGCCAATTGTATGGTGCGATGGACGGCGCCATGAAGTTCGTTAAAGGAGATGCGATTGCGGGTATCGTGATCACACTCATTAACATTATCGGCGGTATGATCATTGGGATGACCCTGAATGGGATGCCCGCTATGGACGCTGTTACCACTTATTCACTCCTTTCGATTGGGGATGGTCTCGTTTCTCAAATTCCCGCCTTATTAATCTCCATTACAGCGGGTATTGTCACCACGCGCGTATCCAGTGATAAAACTGAAAGCAATCTGGGTAGTGAAATCACTGGGCAGATCTTAAAACAGCCCAAAGCCCTCCTCATCTCAGCTGCCTTCTTGATGGGTATGGCTGCTATTCCTGGATTTCCCAAGCCCCCCTTTATGTTTTTTGCGGCAGCCTTAGGGCTTTTAGGTTATTCCTTGTGGGTTTCGGAGAAGCAAAAAATCGAATCGGGCGGAGGAGCCGGTGGAGCTACGATCTCTTCTGCAGCAAACACTTCGACGGTCGATGTGGGAGTGCAAGGACATAAAGTCATTTCCGGAGGAGGCATAGATAGCTATGCTTTAACTTTACCCGTCGTATTAGAATGCGGAGCTGGCCTAAGTCTGGAAATCCAAAAAGCCCAAAAAGGGCAAAGCTTTATCGATCGAATGATCCCGAAAATGCGCCAAGCTTTGTACGCTGATCTAGGGGTTAGATTTCCCGGGGTGCACGTCAGAACAGATTCCCCTATTTTAGAAAAAGATGAGTACTCTATCCATTTAAATGAAGTCCCGATCGTTAAAGGAAAAGTTTTAGAAGGTTTTGTCTTAACCAACGAAAGCGAAGAGAACCTCAAACGCTACAATCTTCCTTACACAGCCTACAAAAGTGCATTAGGTCTTCCCTCCCTATGGGTAGAAAATAAGCATATGGAATTGTTGAATAAGGCGGGTGTTAAATACTGGAATTCCTTAGAAGTGATGATCCTGCATATTTCTTATTTTTTCCGCAATTACGCCAATGAATTTGTAGGAATTCAGGAAGTCAAGTCGATGTTAGAGTTTGTGGAAAAATCGTTCCCCGATCTTGTTAAAGAAGTTACGCGTTTAATCCCTTTGCAAAAAATGACCGATATTTTCAAACGTCTCATTCAGGAACAGGTCTCCATCAAAGACTTAAGAACGATCCTCGAATCCTTAAGTGAATGGGCCCAAACAGAAAAGGATACAGTGCTTTTAACTGAATATGTGCGCTCCTCATTGAAGCGGTATATTAGCTATAAATATTCCCAGGGGCAGTCTGTACTTTCGGTTTATATTTTAGATCCAGAAATTGAAGATATGGTGCGGGGGGCAATTAAACAAACTTCCGCGGGGTCTTACCTTGCTCTAGATCCAGACTCCGTTCAGCTGATTTTGCAAGGTGTGCGCACCACAGTTGCTCCTCCTCCTCCAGGAGGACAACCCCCTGTTTTATTAACAGCGATTGACGTTAGACGCTTTGTTAGAAAATTGATAGAAATGGAATTTACCGATATTTCTGTAGTTTCCTATCAAGAAATTGTACCCGAAATCCGTATTCAACCCCTAGGACGCATCCAACTGACATAAAGAGACAGCTTTAAGCCCTTATTTTTGAACCTTGGAGATTCGCATGGCCGATTGGAATATTCAGCAAGGACTCTCTGAAAGCCGGATCAATGTGACGCTAAAGGCAATGGAAAATGTCAAGCAAGAAACGCAACAAGAGCTTGCTGCAGAGCGGGCAGATAGTAACCTAGCGTTTCAGGAAGCACAAAAGGAAATTACCAATCCTTTCGCCGCCCGCCTATCTAAAAAAGAGAAACCTCTTGCCGCTCAACGCGGCCGTATACAAAAGTCGGGAAAAATGGGGGAAAAAGCAGAGAAGTTGCTTCCCCTTCAAGCGATCAAAGACACCGCCGGGCAATTCCAGGGAAGAAATCCAGAGCTTAAAGCTCAGATCCTCGTTCTCTTAAGAGAACAAATTAAACCGGATGATTCTAAAGAAGATATTTTACGCAAGATTTTGGAATTTTATCCCGACGTTTCCTTGGCAGACGAAGCGCTTGAATTCCTCCTTGAAACAACCGACGGAGAGCTCTACCAAAAAATCAAAGAGCTTAAAGAACAGTTTAATAAGGATAATGAGCGTGAAATTGCTGCTGGACGAAATATTAGCGCACAAGCGCGTCAAGCTGCAGACGCAGGCTTAGGAACCCCTACAACCTTAAGAGATATGTACCGAGATATTACGGGTACGCCTCGAGACTCTACTACCCTATTTCAAGAACTCTCCCAACGTTATCCTTTCAACGAACTTAAAAAGGTGGTTTCTTTTTTATTACACTCCCTGGGAAGTGATTTAAAATCTAAAGGCCCCTCAATTGCTCGTGGGCAATTGCATCGACTTATCACGGAAACCCGCTCTCTTCAAGCCATTTTAGGCGTTTATCGCTTCTTCAAAGGCCGCATGCATCTTATGCATAGTTTATTTAGCAAAGAGGGATTAGACTTCCCCGAACAGTTGACTTTCGAGATGATGGCCAAACAATTCATGTCGCTAGCTGCTGAACGTTACCCCTCAGCGGATAAAGTTTTACAAAGGGCCGTTAAATTGGGGATTGAAGATTGGATTTTAGCAAAAATTATTGCTTTCAGCCAATTTCGGGATGCAGTTCGGGAAGTTGCCATGCACCAAATTTATAAATCGCTTCAACACCGCGATGAACTCCTCTTAGCTATTATTGAGGCTTTAGAAGACTTAGAAGACGAGTTAGAAGAGGAAGAAGAAAAAGAAGAAGAAGAGGATAAGCAATAAAAAACTCCAACGGTTATTGAGGTGTGTTATGGTATCCGATCTTTTTGATGCTTTACTTGCCGAAGTGGGGAAAGAACTGCACATAGGCGATCTATACGCCGATCGCAACCACTCTTGCCTGATTAAATTTAAAGAAGGTGTCTCTATCCAAATTGAAAGAGATGCACCTGGAGAGCGGTTAATAGTGGGAACCTCCATCGGGTCAATCCCTCCCAGTAAATTTCGGGAAAATGTCTTCCGAGAAGCCCTTAAATCCAATGGGTTGCCAGAACCTCGCATAGGAACTTTTGCTTATAGCAAGCAATCAGATCAACTCATCCTTTTTGGTACACTCCCTATGCAAGATCTCACCGGAGAAAAAATCATCGCTTTCCTTATGCCTTTTAAAGAAAAAGCCATTCTTTGGAAAAACGCTGTCGAAAGAGGGGATATTCCTTCCATTTTAGGAGCATCTAGCTTTTCCAGTGGAGGGGGCGGCATGTTTGGTCTTAGGCCGTAGCGGCACCGTCTAGTCGACAGCCTAAACTTTGAGTTTTATGCAAAAAGATGCACAGAAATGGGGGGACCTCAACCATAGGATTTGTTGCATAAAAAAGGTAACTGTTGCTTTTCTTCAAAATAGCTTAACCAGCCAGCTAAAAGGGTCTGAAAATCAACAAGAAAAAACCAAGCCCGGGTTGACAGCAAAAATTCCTAAAATTATAGTGCCATATACTCAGTTAATGTCAGAGGGAGCTGCAATGCCGTCGTCACAAACAATCGAATTGGTCATCCAAACTTTATTAGAGGTTATGCAAGAGCAACAAAAGTCCCCTTCTTCTTTAAAGCCAGATACCCGAATCTTAGCAGATACTTCCCTCGATTCTCTCGATCTGGCAATTGCCGTAGTAAAATTGGAAGAAAAATTTGGCAAGGATCCATTTAAAAATGGGTTTATCCCTTTTTCTACCGTTGAGGAATTAGCAAAGCTTTATGACCTCTGATTTTCTCTTTTTACCTGACCAAACCGTTTCATTAAAGACGTTTGAAGAAAATGTTCTCAAGCATAAGGCTCTTTTCAGCCATCATTCTACCATTTTAGTTAGAACTTCAAATATTTTATCCCTTTTCGCTTCTATCATTGCCGCAAGAGAGCTTCAAATTTCTCTCTATTTATCTCCTTTAGTTATTCGCGAGACGCAGATCGAAAGGTTATTACACGAATGGCCGGTTTCCCTTTATTTAAGCGAGGATAATTCCATTGAATTTTCTCGCCCAGAAACAGAAACTCCTGCACCGCATTTAGGGATTTTTACTTCCGGTACACTTGGCGAGCCCAAAATTGCCTTACATAGATGGGATGCTATCCAAGCTCCTTCACACCTTGTTCCATCCTATCTCTACCAAAAAACCTGGTTATTGAGCTATGCCCCCTGGTCTTATGCCGGGCTACAAGTCTTTTTTTCGGCGTTAAATAGCCAGGGGAGTTTGTATTATGACGATCATCATTTTGAGAAGATCGCAAAAGGGATGTTAGAGCATCAAGTCTCCATTATTTCCGCAACTCCCACATTTTGGAGGATGCTAATAGCCGCGTGGCCGCCCCTTATTAAGCCACCTAAGCTCTTACAAGCCACCCTGGGAGGAGAAATTGTCGATCAACAAACGATCGACCTCATTGGGGCCTTCTTTCATCCCCAACGTCTAACCCATATCTATGCCTCTACAGAAGCGGGAAGCGCCATTGTAGTGTCAGATCGAGATGCGGGCTTTCCACTTTCATTTTTAAATCAAAATGAAAAAAAAGGAGCTCTCTTACGCATTACTGAGGAAAATGAATTAGAAGTATTAGCTCCTCAGGGAATGGACGGCTATCTAAATACCTCAAGCGTGCATGATCAATGGATCCCCACAGGAGATTTAGTGGAGATCGAACGAGATCGCGTTTATTTTGTCGGGCGAAAAGATGGTCGCATCAATAGCGGAGGGCGAAAAATTTCACCAGAAGAAGTAGAGCAAGCCATCAATAGTCTTAAAGATGTAGAAGATAGCCTAGTGTATGCGAGAAAAAGCCCGATCGTCGGCTCTTTAATCGTGGCAGATGTGAAAATGCGGTCATCTAAAAAATTTGACTCCCCAGCAATCAAACAAGAACTAAGAAAAATTTTAGAGGAATATAAAATTCCCCATCTCATTCGGAGGGTAGACCATTTTGCCATCTCTAGTAACGGAAAAAAAATCAGAGGTTTCCTCTAAACATCTGATCCTCTCAGGAGGTTCCAAAGGTTTAGGGCTCGCTTTATCCCAATATTTGCTAAATCGAGGCTATAAAGTCAGTGCCTTTAGTCGCCATTTAACCCCTGAGGTCGAGCATTTACAAAATTTTTACCCCAATCACTACCATTTTGCCACTGTCGATAACACCTCCCCTGAGCAGCTTCAACAATTTTGTGAACGGGCGATTTCTCGCCAAGGAAGGATTTATGGAGTGATCAATAACGCTGCCGTGGCTATTGACGGCGTCTTTGCCACTCTGCCTGAAATTGAAATCGAAAAGATGGTAGCTGTTAACTTAACAGGAGCCTTGCTATTAACACGCTTATGCCTGCGCCACATGCTTGTCTGCCAAGTTCCGGGTAGAATTCTTTCCATCAGCTCTGTCGTAGGAACTCGAGGAGCAAAAGGATTGGCGGTTTACTCCTCCACAAAATCGGCCTTAGAAGGGATGGCACGCAGTTTAGCCAGAGAGGTCGGTTCTAAACAGATCACCGTCAACGTCATTGCCCCTGGATATATGCTCACAGACCTTTCCTCCTCTCTTTCGCCTGAGCAGCAACAAACCATTGTGCGAAGAACTCCACTGGGAAGGCTAGCTGAGTTTGAAGATATCGCTCCTCTTGTCGAATTTTTGCTATCTGAAAAAGGAAGCTTTATTACCGGCCAAACAATCGCAGTGGATGGCGGACTTTCAGTTTAAAGGAAAATTTTATGACACAGCTGAACAATGAAACAATGCAAAAGGGATTAAAACAGCTTGGCATAAAAGAAGGCGATGTGGTTCTTGTCCACAGTGATTTGCTACGTTTAGGAATTCCTGAGCAAGCCAGAAACCGTGAATCCATCTTAAATTTTTATCTTCGCGCTTTTCAAAACGTGCTAGGTGAAAAAGGAACGATCGCTGTTCCCGCCTATTTTTATGAGTATGCCCGCTATGGCATCCCCTTTGATACTGAGCTTTCCCCCGTCTCCAAATCTTTAGGGGCGTTCAGCGCCCACATTTGCACTTTACCGGGAAAAGTACGCAGCACTAATCCCTTGCAAAGCATTGCGGCCTTAGGGCCTCACGCCGAGTTCATCGCAGGCAGCAATTCTCTTAGCGGCTATGGCGTCAATTCTCCTTGGCATCGTTTAAGAATGTTGAACGCCAAACTGGTTTTTATAGGGATTGGAATGGAAACAATGACCTATGTCCACCATCTTGAACAAGAAGTGGGCGTACCCCACCTCTACTTTAAGGTATATCCTTACCCCATTACGCGAGGAGGTAATCCAATCCCGGGGAATCCTGTAAGCGCTGTGCGCTATTTGAATTATGGCATTGAGTATGACTTAAAACCTTTTGAAAGCCATCTTTTACGTACAGGGTTAGCCCGCTCAGTAGCTGTAGGAAAAGGAAATATCTTATCTGTCTCGGCTGAAGATGCCTACCAAGCAGGGATTAAATATTTAGGAAATAACATTTACGCATTTCTGAAAGCCCCTCCCCAATTTATTGCAGGGCAGATCCCCTGTGATGGGATCCCCAAATAACGGAAACAACCATGCCCCACTCACTAGCCTACCAACTGATTTGCGAACTTTGGCAAAAAAATCGCAATTTTTGTTCAACCGATTATGACTATTGTCTCGATTATATTCATTCTTTTATCCCTTTAAAAATTTACACTTACACCCCCCATGAAATTTTCAATGGCTGGGTCATTCCCCCCAAATGGGATTTGGTAAAGGGAGAAATTTGGAAAGAGGGACAATGCCTTTTTCAATCGAAAACCCCTCTAAATGTCATCGGATTATCCTCTAGCTTTTGTGGAACCATTTCTTTGGAGGAGTTGAAAAAACATTTACATTTTGATGCTAGATTCCCACAAGCCGTTCCCTACCACTTCAGGCAAAATTATCGCCCCTGGAATAGGGATTGGGGATTTTGTGTCACGCAAGATTTCTATCACTCATTAACCGAAGGGCTGTATGAAGTTAAGCTCTTCACCCAAGAGTCAGAAGGGTATTTAAAAGTTGCCGAACATACCCATGTGGGAGAAAATCCTGAAACCTTTGTGTTTGTGGCCCACCTCGACCATGGAGGCATGGCTAACGACGATCTAGCAGGAGTCGCAGTAGGAGTGGAGCTATTTCATCGCCTTCTTCCTAAAAAAACAAAATTCTCCTATAAGCTCGTGCTCGTTCAAGAGATTGTGGGATCAGCCTATTATCTAGGAAAAACACCTGAGACGAAAAATCATGTGCTCGAATCCATCTTTTTAGAGATGCTAGGATCAAACACGCCCCTGGCTCTGCAACACTCCCATGAGGGAAAAAGTCAGTTAGAGAACACTTTAGCAAAGCTCCTTAAAAATAAAGCCGGCTTTCGGGAAGGTCCTTTTCGCAGTGTGATTTGCAATGATGAGATGATTTGGGAAAGCTATGGAATTCCTATGTCGAGTATTTCTCGCTTTCCTTATCCTGAATACCATTCCGATTTAGATAATCTTTCTATCATTAATCAAGAAGCTTTAGATGAATCGGTTTCTGTTCTCCTAGAAACAATCGAAACGCTTGATCGGCAAACTTTTATGCGCAAAAAATTTTCTGGCGTTATCGCTACTGCCCATCCCGATTACAATCTTTATGTGGAGCCTGGCCAACGCGCCTTTGGGATAGCTATAGAGGAAGATCAGAAAAAACTCCGCCTTTTAATGGATTTGCTTCCCATTATGCCTCAAGAATGCTTTATCGAACAAATTGCCGCAAAAATTCAAGCCCGTGTAGACCTCGTGTTCCAATATTTACAGCAGTGGGAAGAAAAGGGATTAATTGAGCTTATTTAAAAGAAGCTCGGTCACCTGCCTGCGAACAGAACCCGCCGGCCCCAATTAAGGCAGCAGGCAATTATGATTGAAAGCCGTCAATGCTTTTTGAAATAGCTATCAGATAGAACACCATCAATACAGAAATCAGTAGGATTTCTCGGCAGCTGGATGGCAGCTTTAGACTAGCCTACGGCTGCTTAAAGCCCCTAAATCTAAACTGCTTTTTTCAAATAAAGAAAATCATGCGTTTTTGAATAATTTTTATACAATTAGACATATGAGGGCGCGCATAGGCTTCTATCCTTTCGGTATTTAGGCGGGCTTTCCTCCAAGAAGAAATAGCTAAATTTTCTAGTTCTTTATAACCTTCATGCTCTTTTTTCCTTTTTAGGTTAAATAGCTTTAGCGACCATGCAGGCTTTGTCGATTTGTTTGGAAGCTTTAGGCCGCCTTCCTTCTGCCTATGCCTTACTAAAGGTTTTTTGTTGGCCTAATCTGATTTCATCTTCAAGCTACATCTCGATTTCTTGAGAGAAGGATGTAGCTAAATGGGATATGATTTCGGGATTTTTTAAAGGTTGCTTGCCTATAGTGACAGGCTTTATAGTACTGAGGGCAAGAGGCTAAGGGCTTATTCCCTAAGCAACGTAAAAACTCTCAAGCCTCCGCTCATATCAACTTTTCCCGATTCTTTTTTCAAAACAGATTGAAGGCCGTACAAACGAAAGGCGCCTTAGTTGCTCTTCTCTTCGAGGCCCTTTTTCTAACCCTTTTATAAAAGCTATTTCTTCCTCAGAAGTGGGAGCCTTTTTCTTCCTATGATTTTAAGTCTTCCACCTAATGTTGATTATAAGGACGCTCCCTCTTCTGAATGGTGCTTTTGCAATATCTCAGTACCTTTCCAATCCGATCTTTAATTATCCTCCTTAGTTGGGTTTACCAAAACATGTCCTTATCGCTTACTTCCTAAAACAGCTTTTGCAGAGCGTATTATAAGTAGGAAGCATCCGCGAGCAGTTAATCGCCTCTAAAGTACTAAGAAATTATGACACCAGCCTATTTTGGCATCAAACTTAAACCAAAGTTCCCTGTTAGCTTCTGGCTAGCTAAGCTTGTCTACTTTTTCACGCCACTCTCTAAGCCTGCTAGGTAGCTTTTTTCTTATTTCATCGTAGCTAAGCTCTAGGTTGCACCCAGATGAATAAGCTGCTCTTTTGTCAGAAATTTGAATTTGTTGGTTTTGAACATACATGCTATCAGCAGTAAAGAAACAAAGCTCGGCAACTAGAACAAATGCCTTGCTATCAATTTTTAGAAAAGCATTTCTATCAGCCTTTTTTAAAGCTTGGGCCACAAATTTTTTGGTCCAAACATCCCCTTCCTCAACAATTTGGATAAGAGCGGTTAACAATTCTTTAGCGAGCTCTCCTCCTTGTTTTGCTACAGCTCCTAGCGCAGAAGCAGCAGAATTTTTAGCCCTATTATCACCCTTTTTGAGGGCTTGAATGAAAGCAAAGAGTTCTTCTTTAGAAAGCTTCATTCCGTGTATTATCACAGTTCCCACTTTGGAAGCAGCAGGATCTCTAGTCCAACTCTCATCTTTTTCAAGGGCTTGAATAATAGAAGCTAGCAATTCTTTAGGAAGTTTCTTTCCTTGCTTTACCACAGCTGCTAAAGCCGAAACAGCGGAACCTTGAGCCCCATCCTTACCTTCTCTAGCCAAGCGGATAAGAGCAGATAGTGCTTCTTGAGGAAGTTCTATTCCTTGCTTTGCCACTGTTCCTAGAGCAGAAGCAGCAAATTCTTGAGCCCAAGCCAAACCTTCCCGCTCTTTAAGAACATGAATAAGAACGTTTAGCGCTTTTTCAGGAAGAACTCCGCCTTGTTGTACCCCAGCCTCTAGGGCAAAAGCAGCCCCACCTTTAGCCCAATTTTCACCTTCTTTAAGGACATGAATAAGAGCATCTAGCGCTTTTTCAGAAAGCATCCCGCCTTCTTTTACGATAGCTCCTAAAGCAAAAGCAATAGAATCGGTGGTCGTCGTACCACTTTCTTTAAGAATATTAATGAGAGCATCTAAAGCCTCTTCAGGAAGCTTTCTTCTTTGTTTTGCTACTAATCCTAAAGCATGAGCAGCATAATCTTTACCCCTACCATTACCTTTTTTGAGAATATCAATGAGAGCAATTAAAGCCTCTTCAGGAAGCTCTTTTCCTTTTTTTATCATATTTCCCAAAGACGAAGCAGCAAAGGGTTTAGCCCAATCCTCTCCTTTTTTAAGAACATCGATGAGAACAACTAGTACTTCTTCAGGAAGCTCCTCCCCTTGTTGTACCGCTGCCCCTAGAGCCGAAGCAGCACAACCTTTAGCCCAATCCTTGCCTTCTTTGAGAACATGGATGAGAATAGCTAAAGCTTGTTGAGAAAGCTCTTCTTCGCGTTTTGCCATCGTCCCTAGCATAGAAGCAATAAAAGGTTTAGCCCAATCCTTACCTTCTTTAAGGACATGGATGAAAGCAACTAACAATTCTGGAAGAAGCGTTTCTCCTTGTTTTGCTACCACTTCTAGGGCCGAAGCGACCGAAACTCTATCACTCTCTTTACCTTCTTTAAGAACGTCAATGAGAGCAGCTAGCGCTTGTTGTGAAAGCATCCCTCTTTGTTTTGCTACAACTCCTAACGCCAAAGCAACCGAAGCTTTATCACAACCTTCACCTTTTTTGAGAGCAGCGATGAGAGCAGCTAGCACCTCTTGTGAAAGTATCCCTCCTTGTTGTACCACTGCTCCTAGAGACGAAGCAATAAAAGGTTTAGCCCTAATATCGCCTTCTTTAAGAACATCAATAAGGACGGTTAGCGCTTTTTGAGAAAACGTCCCTCCTTCTTTTCCTATTGCTTCTAGAGCCAAAACAGCCGACACTTTATCCCACTCTTCCCCTTCTTTAAGAACCTTAACGAGAGCAGCTAGCGCTTCTTGTGAAAGCATCCCTCCTTGTTTTACCAAAGCTCCCAGGGCAAAAGTAGCACAACGCTTAGGCCACTTCTCTCCTTCTTTGAGAACATCGATGAGAGCGGTTAGCGCTTCTTGAGGGATCGTCCCCCCTTCTTTTGCCGCAGCGTCTAGGACAGAAGCGGCGTAACCTTTAGCCCAAACATTACCTTCTTCTAGAACATGAATAAGAGCAGCTATCGCTTTTTTAGGAAGCTCTCCTTGTTCTGCCGCTGCCGTTAGAGCAGAGGCACTCCAATCTTTATCTTTATTCTCCCCTTCTCTAAAAGTATGGATGAGAGAGACTAGTACTTCTTGAGAAAGCCCGCCCTTTTGCTCCGCTGCTTTTCTTAAAACATTCCTAGCAAGATTTTCAGCAACACGGCTGTTGTTAGGACCCCTAAGCACCTGTATCACCCATTCTATTATGTTTGGAGTTAGCTTGTGACCTCTACTTACAAGTCTTTCAAGGTTTCCTAGCATATTTTCAGTTATCTCGGGCTCGGCGAGCAATTCTTCAACAGAATGCACTACTGCGGAATAGCTAAGAAAATCTTTATTACTCAATAATTGGTCAAATTCTAAACCCAGCCTACAGAGATATTTAATATAATCTTTTAAAAGCTTCACAAAGCCTTTATACTGGCTCACTACACTAGGATTTTGGCATTCTTCAAAGCACTGTGCAATTAAAGTGAGCTCGTTTCTGACAGCTAAATCATAAGGCCCTGCAAACAAGTCATCAAAGAACTGCTGCAAGGGGTTGGAGTCTAAATAAAGCCGATTATTGGAAACAGCAAGGGAAAGGTAGCCGGCGATCATGCGCAAAACTAAGTTATAGCGGGGCTCAAACTTGTACTTTCGCACAAATTGTTGGCAGGCTTGCCTCTCTTTTTTATTAAGAGTAAGATATTGATTAGCCACTTTTGAAGCAGTTAGAAATTCTTGAAAAGTTAAATGAATAAAATACCCTCTTTCTTCGGGAATGCGCATAAGCCCGCAATCTGCGAGCTCATTGGATGAGAGCTTGTTACCTCTAAAGCTTTCGATTTCTTGCTTGCTTAGATAAAGGGTATCATTTTTCATAGCAAAATCGGCCATTTCTTCAAAAGCAGTGGCGAATTCAGCCACTTTTGGATTTAGGCGTAGGTTTTTCTCTGCCAGAATTTGCTCCTTGTTTTGTTCAGGGCTGCCTTGGTCGATTCTTCTCAATATAAACCATTTATACATCCAGCTAATCATCCGTTCATAAATAGCAGTCATTGTAATGGATTGCTTGGCATCAAACAATTCTGGGTCTTCGTTAAAGAGGCAACACAACAGAGTTAAGTGAAGGGGAATTTGCGCAAGATTTGCAACGTAGGGAGAGTTTTTTAATAGTTGGCAAAACTTTTCTTTTTTCTCTTCGGCTTTAACTTGTGTAAAGAATCTATCGATATAGCGGCCGATCCCTTTTTTATCAAAGCCTAGAAGTTCTATCTCGCAAGAGCGGTCAAAAAAGCAGCTTCCAGGTCTTGAGGTAATTAGAATATGGGGAAATAATTCTTTTAGCTCCTTAAAGACTTTAGCGAGGCTGGAGTTTCCTTGGGCCTCTGAGGAGAGTTCATCATAACCATCCAAAATAAATAGAGTTTTTTTTCGAAAAGCAGCATTATTTATGCAAGCCTCAATCACCCTAGGATCAATTTTTCCAGCATATTCCCTAGCTATCAGGCCAGCTGGAGTATAATCCTTATCAGGAGGATATTTCCCTAAAGTGAGGTTTCTCAAAGGAATCCAAAAAAGACAAGAAAAAAGGCCTTGCCAAAGCTCCCCTTTTGCCCAGCTATAAGCTATGTAGTGGCATAAGGTACTTTTGCCGCTTCCTGCTGCGCCTTGGAGGTAAATCCTTTTACGATCTTTTTCTTCAAAGTTTTTGTGTTCGAAGAGCTTTTCAAGCTCAATATTCTGTTTAGGCTCATAGATGGTTTCATACGTTGGGATGCGATCATCTTGAATGCGATCAGAATGTTTATCAAGCGCTTGGTCGCGTATTTTTCTTTCTTGATTTTCAATGATCGCTAAACGCACATAAATCTCTTCTAAAGGAACTTTAAGTTCCCACTCTTGCTCTGCTTTAATTTTGAAAATAGAAAGGGTTTCCTGAGAAAGGTAATAGTTTTGAAGAGACCTAACTAGAAATTGCGGGCTTAGTTTTGCCTGTAACCGTTTTCTAAGCTCTGTCCCTGGCAATCTAGGAACAGGAGCTCCCTGTGGATAAACAACGGTGATAGCTTGCACATTCAGCTGAGGATTTTGCCCACTTAGCTGGGGATTTTTAACGATAACCTGGGGACTGACAAGCCCATGCTTAGTGAGCAAGTTTGGAGAAAGAGCCATAAAAGGCTCTTCAAAGCTATGTTCACAGCGATTAAACCTATCAGGGGAACGTTGGCCAGATAGATTACTTATTTCGCCGTTTTTTTTTCAGACGGCGATGGTAAAAATGGTAGGGCTATTTCTCCAGTATAACCTGCGGCAATTAGGGCATAAGAATTACCTTTCATTTCCGCATTTTTTGATACTACTCTTTTCACACCTAACACCACTCTTGTTGAATCTTCATCTTGCTTACTGTCTATATCTACAGTTTCTTCTTCTTGATCTGTAATAACCTCTTCGCTAGTAGATTTTGGAACCTTGGGGGTTTGTAAAGACTTTGAATTAGAAAGGGGGATGGAAGATTCTGCTTCTTTTTTTTCTTCAACTTTATTTAGCAAAGGAATGCTTGGATTTTGTCCCCAAAGATATCCCTTGTGTTTTAAGCGCGAGGCGTACACCAGGCCGATTAATTTAGCGCTAATTGATAAATAGAGCTTTTTTTCTTTTTCAAAGTAACGCTTTTTTTCCTCTTCATTTGAGAAAGGATATAATTTTTGGATTAACTCAAGCGTTTCTCGAGGCTTATCAGCATCTGAAACCTTAGAATTTGACTTGATGCGCTGAATAATTTTTGCTTGGCTATTTAGAAGGGCTAGCTCTTCTTCCTCAAAAGTAACATAAGCATTGTTCCTGACCTGTTCAGATTTAAGGTAGGCCAGCTGAGGAAACCCTTCCACTGTTCTGCCTCTGGCTACATACTTGATGTCGTTATTATCAAGCTCCGCCCTTCGCCCACTAAAAATAAGGTTAAAAATCCGCTGCCCATACTTAGCTGTATAATAAGCAACCTCTTCATAAGAATCACCTTTGTGCAGTAATTCATTAGTATGCAAAAGTTTAAAGCCCACTTGCTGTAGAGCTGAGCCTAAAAGAGTTTGTTGTGAAATAGGCTGGTTTTCGGCTCCCTTTTGGCCATTAACCACATGGTGCACAGCCGAGCGGCATACATACGCCTCATAGGCAAACGTGCTGGCTAGAATTTGAGCACGATGGAGCTTTACTTGCAGCCGAGCGGTTTCTAGGATGTTGCGGCGTAGGCGTTCTTTTTCTTCTCCGTATTCTCCTACTAATAAATTGTGCCTGTTTTCTTTTTTTCCAATAAGCTTTTCGGTTTCTGCATCTTTAACTTTATTGCTTTCGATATGTTTTTTTAAACCAGTTATCTGGTAACCTAGTTCTTCCTTTTCTGCCCCTAATTCATCGATTCGATCCATTAAAGGCTTTTTATTACTCTTTAAAGCTAGGATTTGCTCATAGCAATTTGTACATTTCTCCAAATACTCCACATAGAGCCTATTGAGAGCCGCAATTTTAATATCTTTTTTGGGGTTCAGTAGTGTGCGGCGTAATCCCTGTACCTCTCTTCCTTTCTCCTTATTTGCTAATGCTTCAGAATGTTCTTGATGTATGTCTTTTACCTCTCGAAAAATCCTGTCATAGTCCTGCTCGCACGCGGAGATATAGGCATCGCATTGCTGCCCAGGCAACTTCCCCAACTCTGCTTTAAGTATTGTTCTTAGCTGCTCCTTGGCTTGATCCTTAAATTCTTTCCATTCTTTTTCTTCTAAGCTAACGCGTAGAGAAAATAAGCTGGCTGCCATTTCTTGCACGTGTTTTTGATATTTATGCTGTGTAAATTCTTGGGTAAATTCTTCTACAGTAAAAAGCATCCTTCTATGAATTGAGGGGTTATTTTCTTCGTCGTGCAGAAATTTTGGATAATTTTCTTTATCTTTGGCAAGCGTATCGGCATAAGCATTCGAATCTCTATGAGTAGAAGAGGTCATCTTAAATTCTTTTTCTGAAAATTTATAAAAGTTATCGATAACCTGCTTAGTGACCCTTCCTGCAAAATCTATTTCTTTCAGTTTTTTTTCTTCATCTTTCGTTTTTTTTTCTTCATCTTTAAATATGCTGACTGCATTTTCAAAAAAAGAACTATTGCCTTTAAACGTAGTTAGAATAGAGGTGTCAATATCCGAGGTTAAGGTGCGGCTCCCAGGGGCGTCAATTTTAATCTCACAACTTTGCTTCTCTTCTCGACTTGTAGGCTCATGATCTGGTCTCTGCTTGACTACAAACTCGTACCATTTCGAGGCAAGGACATCCTCCCCATTAGGTGTTACTTTTAGGGTACCTTTTACTCTTGCTTTCAAGTTAAAATCAGGGAATATCGTTGAAATGGCTATATTGTAGCTGACATAGTCGACTATATCGCGACTCTTAATATTTTCTCGCATTTTTTGAGCGGCTTGCTCTTGAGACCTGCCTCGTTTTATAGCATTCAAATAATCTGATTTGCGATCATCCCACTCTTTACCTTTCAAACCTTTGATATCATTAGAATGGTGGCTAAAATATTGACTATTAATCATAAATAAGCTCTTTGGTTAATGCATTTCTGTTTTGCGTAAAAAATGTTTTCTAAAAATTGGGAAATGGGAGATTAATTTATTCCTATTCCTAAATCCCTTTACCAACCAAACTAATTAAAATTTTAGTTTTGTACAAGCTTTTTAGTTTGGTTTCAAGCTTCTTTATTCCATATAGGCTCCGCAAAAACTCTGCTATAGGTACATTTAAAAATGCATTATCTCGTGCTAAAAGATAGCCTGGATGCTTTGCTTCCATTTTGCTGCAAGCCTGTTTTTGCTGCTGGGGTTTTACCAAGGTTAGGAGTTTAACTTCGATGAAAATTATATTCTCCTGAGCCACCTTACTCTCTATAGCTTTATTTTTTTTTAAATTTTTAAGGTTATATTTTAGCTAGGCAGGATGAATGCCTGCTGATGAAATCAAAAAGCCTTGTTTGTTGGGCTCCTTTTGTTGAGCCCTTAATGATATTCTTTCATAAAGGAATCTATCACTTTAGTAGCTAATTTCTGGGCCGGTAGCAACTACGGATACATTTGCCCTGCCTCTGAGTGAACAATGCTGCCTATTAGCTCATTACCATACAACGGGAAGATTTTCTTGCTTTGTAGATGGGAGTGATAACGGCTTTCGAGATATCCGCTCTGTTTCTGCGGATGAATCGTATATTTTTGGAATAAAACAAATTCAATTTGCAGCCAACTAGCAAAGGCATTACGCCTTTAGAAAGCTTGGCAATCCTTTTCAAAAGTAATTCTCGAATTCCTTAGTTTTGCTTGAGAATGACCTTGTTAGGGGGTATTTTCTCTTTTAAAATGAAAGCCGCTGCCTTTATAAGTGGAGTACAATGCGACTCCTTAAGGGGAAAAGCTACGACCTTAAATGTGGGTAATGGTGCATGCGATCAGGCCCGCACAGGCAAGCAGAGGAATTGCGACTTTAATCGTTACCCATGTATAAGTGCGGCTTGCTTTAAAATGAACCCAATTCCTGCTAAATTCCATCAGCGCCAACATGGCTACAGTTGTAGTGGTTACCCTCATAAGCGTGGGCGTAGACTGCAGAATGATTTGGCCTGTTAGAGCAAGCGGCAAGATAGAGCTAGTCGTGATCGCTAAATCTTTTGAGATCCTTCCAGAGAGAGGCTGATTAGAAGAGCCCTCCACACTGCCCAAATTTTTTGTAAGGGGCTTCTTAGCAACTATGTAGCATTTATCATACAGCCGTTTCATTCCACACCAAGCAGCCGAGAAGGCTGCAGCCTTTAAGGCTACCAGAGGCTGTTGAAAAATCGCTTTAAGCCCCACCACATTCACAATACAAGCTGACATAAAAGCCAGAAGCCCTAAAGGTTTAAACATCCATTTGACACTTTGAAAAGCGGGAGCGTCCCGATAGGCTAATCCTACTCCCCATAAAGCCATACTTGCGATGCATCCAATGACGTGAAGCATCCTATCATCTTCTTGATTTAACTCTCTTACTTTACACAACAGCAAATTGCCGAGGCTAAATCCTAAAAGGGATAAATCAAATGTTGCAAAGTGTGGTTCCGTGCTCGTGATCATAAAGTCCCTCAATAAAAACTGCGATTCTCTTTTGCCATTTCACTCCACAGTTCGCAAGGAGAAAATCGCTTGCCTTCTTTCTGAATTGTAGAAAATAGAGAGGGAGAGCCAAATTATTGGACAAATCTAGCTAACGCCTCTTCCCTCTTTTCGCTATAAAAGAAAAATAAACCAATTTATATTCAATAAATTAGCCGGTTTCATTTATAGTATGCCTTGAAAAGCGATTTTTAAATTCTCGTTTTTTCTAGCGCAAGGGGTTAATTTTTGGGCTAAATGTATTGCACAGGAGTGCATTGTTTGTTACACTTTTGAAGTTCATTTAAACTAAAAATATGAGTCAATAAGGTGCTACGGAATGTTGGGTAAACTTGAATTTGAAAAGGTATCTAAAAAATATGGGGACGTGGTCGCTCTTGACAACGTTTCATTCACAATTGAAAGTGGTTATTTTTTTTCTCTTTTAGGCCCAAGTGGTTGTGGCAAAACAACCCTTTTGCGTCTTGTGGCAGGCTTCGAGCTTCCAGATTCAGGGCGTATTCTCTTAGATGGCCAAGATATTACCCACCTTCCTCCTTATAAGAGGCCTGTTAATACAGTTTTTCAAAATTATGCCTTATTTCCTCATCTGAGCTTATGGGAAAATATCGCCTTTGGCCTGCGAGTAGCCAAGCGTCCTTTGGACGAAATCAATCGTGAAGTCGAACGGATGTTGCAATTAATTCAACTCGAAGATCAGGCGCATAAAAGACCTGACCAAATCAGCGGAGGCCAAAAACAAAGAGTGGCAATCGCACGAGCTTTAATTAATAAGCCTCGCTTGTTGCTATTAGATGAGCCTCTCTCTGCTTTGGATCTTAAGCTTCGGCAAAAGATGCTTTTTGAAATCGATTTAATCCACGATGAAGTGGGGATCACTTTTCTTTTTGTCACACATGACCAAACGGAGGCGATGGCTGTCAGCGATCGGATTGCGGTAATGCATCAGGGTAAAGTGGAACAAATTGGAACCCCCGTAGAGCTATATGAAGCCCCCGAAAGCAGCTTTGTGGCAGCCTTTATTGGAGATACTAACTTTTTAGATGGCACGGTGATTAAACAAATCAATCAGGATTATTGCCAACTAAAATTAGAAGGATTAGCCGATGTTTTATGCTTTAACGACAAGCAGCTAAACATAGGAGATCAAGCCCACTTAAGTATTCGTCCAGAAAAAATTCACATCGCGCGCGAAAAACCGAAACATCATGAACGACAAAACCTGTTTGAAGGCATTGTAGATGATATCATTTATAAAGGGGATCATACAAACTATTGGGTGCGAACAGGCGATTATCGCATTGCGGTCTTATTACAACACAATCGCTTTTTGTTGGATCAAATTCCCATTACTTGGGGAGAAAAAGTGTGGGTTTATTGGCATGCAGATGATGGTTACATGTTAAAAATATGGCATGCCTCGGATGAAAGCTTAATTCAACTTCCACCTGAAAAAGTCGGAAGTTCTGAAAATGAAACAGAAGAGGATTTTGAATGAAGCTTTTAAAATCTCGTGCAGGCGAGCTACTTGTCACTCTTCCCCCCCTCACATGGCTACTTATTTTCTTCTTGATCCCAACCCTGATTATTTTTGCCCTGGCTTTTAAACCCTTCGATTTTTATGGAGGCGTAGGGGAAGGATGGACTTTAGAGACTTTTAAAAGTTTAAATACAGCTAGTTACTATGCCATTGTTTGGCGCACTATTTGGCTCAGTGTTTTAACAACCGCTATTTGCTGCTTGCTCGCTCTGCCTATGGGTTATTATCTTGCTCGCGCCAATTCGCGGGTAAGGCACCTTTTGCTTCTGTTAACCATTCTCCCCTTTTGGAGTAGCTTTATTGTCCGTATTTTCGCGTGGAAATCTCTTCTACACCCGGAAGGATTAGCCAAACGTATTCTTTTATTTTTACATGTGGTCTCTGTAGACACTGTGTTGCTTTACAATTCTGGGGCTGTTTTATTAGTGATGGTCTACTCTTACCTGCCATTTGCCATTTTGCCGGTCTATGCCTCAGCTTCAAAATTTAATTTTCAACTGATCGAAGCAGCTCTTGACTTAGGCTTACATCGTTTTCAGGCTTTCCTTAAAGTCTTCATTCCTGGCATTAAAAAAGGGATGATCACTGCAATTTTAATGGTCTTTATCCCTTCTTTAGGGGCTTATGTGATTCCTGATGTTGTGGGAGGGCCTAGTAGCGAAATGATTGGAAATAAAATTGTTCAAAAAACCTTTGTGAATCGCAACCTTCCTCAAGCTAGTGCCCTTTCGGCTTTACTGACAATCGCCGTTTTAGTTCCTATGGCAGCTATTGCTTGGTTGCAAAGGCGAGTTGAAAAAAGAAAACGTGGGATTAGGAGAGGAACATGAAGCGGAGCCGTATTCCTTTGATCGCTACCATTTTAGTTTTACTCTTCTTGTATTTGCCCATTATGATCTTAGTGATCAACTCTTTTAATGAGTCCCGCTTTGGAGGGGTTTGGACTGGTTTTTCCCTGAAGTGGTATGAAAAGCTTTTTCAAGAAAGAGCTATCTGGAAGGCGGTCAAAAATTCTTTGGTTGTTGGCTTGAGCGCCACAGTTGTTTCGACCGTGATGGGAACGATTGCGGCATTTGGGCTTTATCGTTATAAGTCTCGTATTCAGCAACTCCAATATGCTCTCATTTACTCCCCTTTAGTCATTCCTGATATTTTGATGGGGATGAGTCTGCTGCTTTTCTTCGTGATAAGCAAAATTCCGTTGAGCTTATTGACCATCTTTATTGCCCATACAACCTTTTGCGTAAGCTATGTGACAATGGTTGTATGGTCAAAACTTCAAAATTTTGACTTTGCGGTGATTGAAGCTGCCCAAGATTTAGGGGCTTGCTGGGGAACGATTGCGCGCCGCATTCTTGCCCCTCTCCTTGCTCCAGGGATTATTTCCGGAGCCTTACTGGCTTTCACCATGTCGCTTGATGATTATATTGTCAGCTCTTTTGTAGCGGGCCCAGGTTCTACAACGCTCCCTATTTATGTTTATGGAATGATAAAATTTGGATCGACTCCCCTTATTAATGCGCTTTCAACTATTCTACTTGTGGTAACATTCGCCCTTGCTTGGATTACCCAGCATTTAACCAAAGGAGAAACATTATGAAAAACTATGTGCTTTACGGAATGATGGGTTTATGGCTTTTGCTTTCCGCCTGTAATTCAAGCAAAAAAGAACTCCATATTTATGGATGGTCCGATTATATTAAACCTGTCATGATTGAAGAGTTTGAAAAGGCTTTCAATTGCAAAGTTGTCCTAGATACCTTTGAATCCAATGAAACGATGTATGCCAAATTGAAAGCTGGCGCTTCAGGATACGATCTCATTTTTCCGAGTAGCTATTACGTGGAAATCATGCATAAGCAAGGGCTCCTTCAAAAAATAAATCCTTCCCTTGTCCCCAATTTAAAATATGTCGATCTAAGCTACCCGATTCCTGGAGGTGAGCATGCCTTGGAATGGGCGGTGCCGTACATGGTCAGTTATACAGGCATTGGTTATCGCAAAGATAAGGTTCAACGTATTTCTCCTTCATGGGAGATTTTTGCACGCAACGACCTAAAAGGACGTATGACCATGCTCAACGATGTTCGGGAAGCTTTAGGCGCAGCCTTAAAAAGCCTGGGATATAGTTTAAATTCAACCGACGATTTTCAAATTGCCCAAGCGACTTCCACTTTAATCAATTGGAAACGCAATCTAGCAAAATTTGAAAGTGAGCAATATAAAAATGGAATTGCAAGCGCAGAATACCTAGTCACCCAAGGTTTCAGTGGCGATCTTATTCAAGTCATGCAAGAAGACGCAAACATTGGCATTCTCTATCCACAGGAGGGGACAACCATATCAATTGACGAAATTGTCATTCCCAAAAATGCTCTAGAAGTCGAATTGGCTCACGCCTTTATTAACTTCCTCTTGGAACCCAAAAGAGCAGCAGAAAATATGGAATTTATTTTCTTTGTTTCTCCCAATACAGCCGCAGGACAATACCTTACTCCCAAAGTTAAAAATCACCCGGCTTTTAATCTTCCCCACGAAATTTTGCAAAGATCCGAAGTGATTCGAGACTTGGCGGAAGACAACATTCGCTATATTAATGCGTGGGAAACTGTGAAAGAAGCGCTGTAATAGAATGAAGAATGGTTCTCTTTTATAAAAGAACCATTCTCCCCTACTAAAAGGTGATGTCACAGCGTTCCTACCCCTACTCAAACGTTTTCACTTATTTTAATAAAAACAGTTTTTGAGCAACCAAAGTGAGCCCTGCAGATCTGAAGCCACGAAGTTGCCAGATTCTCGTTTTCCCTTGAAAATTTTTAAAAGCCTTTTCGATGGACGTTTGGATGCCTCTCAGGAGAATATCGTTGCCCAGCCTAGAAAGCGGAGCCTTGATCACTTAATGAACAATAGGATAGCTTAGCAAAGGTATTAACCAGGCTTTTTAGAGGCTCGCTGGCGACCTATCTTGAAGAGGGAATATTGGAAACGCTTCTAGGGGGTTTAAAGGAAGCCTCCTTTTGAAATAAATCCTCATCAAAAACTCAACTGTTTATTTTTACACCTTCCAACGTATTAATTAACTCACTTGTGTTCAATATCCATTAATTTATTCTACTTATTTTTTATTTCAAATTTTTTGTTTTTAAATAAAACCACAACAAAATCAGCGATTAAGCTTTAATTTTATAGAACATCATCTTGTCTTTTTTATTTTGCGTAAAACCAAAAAATCCCTTAAAAATCCCGCAGACCAATAAAAAAATTATTTTTAATAAAAATAAGTTAATACACCAAAAAAATTAAGTTCATAACAAAATATCATTTTACAAATAAGCTTGGCGATAAATTTAATCTTATTTCATGAGAATAACAATCTTTAAATAACAAGATATAGTTATCATGCACGGCCAGCTCTGTAGTTGACAGAAGGACGAGAATTTACCTGTCTTTTTTTTGCACGTTATGATCGCAAGCTCTTCAAATTACTCTTCGTATATTACTGAAGAGGCGTGCGCTTCCCTTCCTCCTTTTTTGCTAATCACAAGATTTTACGCCCATTTCAGACCTATGCCGTGTGCCAAAACAAGCCATCGCGGCTTGGTCATACTTTGCGCCCCCAAGCAAAGCGCAACTCTTACCTTCTGTAAGCTCCCCCCGTAGTACGATAGGTTTTGCAACATTTACTAGGTTTATTCCTAATTTTAAAAAGCTGCCCTCATAGCCATTAACCACCGAAAAGAGTGAGGATATTTTGCCCTATTTAGAAAATTTCTTCGCTTAACAAGCGTTAGAAATGAAACAAACAAAAAAAATAGAAGAAATAAAAAGCGCCCTTAGAAATGTTTGAGAACAGCTTTTTTGCATTTTTTTTATTTTTTTTCATTTTTTATGCTTGAGAATTATAAATTATTTTGCTAAAAGCTCACTCAGGTTCACAAACTTATCTTGTGAGGCAATTTATGAAACTGAGGGAAATTATGAAATTTAAATCAACGATCTATGCAAGCTTTTTGTTTTTGACAACTTTGTTTACTTCAACCCAAAGCCTTTCAGCTTTTGATTATGACTTTGGTTGCAGTGATTACGGGACACCGTATGATGAAGCCAAATGGAGCCTTACCCTTAATGGTGGTGTATCCCCATCTTGGTTTCAACGTAAAGGAAGAGCTCTTTACTTCAACTACTCAGGGGATGATCTCTTTGCAATCCCTACAACCCACAAAACACCACGGTTCAGTAAAGCCTTCGATTTGCCTTGGAACTTAGGAATCGAATTTGGCTACATGTACTGTGATCGTCTTGAACTTTTTGCAGACTTTAATTACACCCAAGCTGGCGGAAGACATCATTCCTATAAAACTAGCGATGTTTCACTCGCTTCTAAAGAAAAAATTGGCCACTACCGTGCTTATGATTTCTATTTAGGAACTCGCTACTACCTTTTCCCAGTTTTTAGCAACTTAACACCCTTCTTTGGGGGAAAAGTGGGTTTAGTTACTCGTGACAAAATCCGTGGATCTACCCGTACAGTTGTGGCAGACACATCTGGCGTGGGTCATAAACATACACACTTTAGATCTGACACCACAATCAGCGGTGGGCTCCATGCTGGTGTGAACTGGGATCTTTCTGCAAACCTCTCAGTAACTCTGAAAGCAGAGGCTATTTGGTCAGGAGACTGGAGACCAACTGTGGATCGTGAAGAAGGAAGCAGCACAAGCGTAGTCGAAACTCCTGTGTCACTTCCAATCATCGTGCATGGCAAAACTGGACCTATCTTATCCGTTCCAGTAACTCTCGGAATCCGTTACGCGTTCTAATTTAGGACAGTTACACCTTTTAAGTGAGAAGGGACACCTTCTCACTTTTTCTTTGAAGCCTCCTCCTACATTTACAGAGCCCCACTTCATCGGCTACGGCTAAATTAACAGCACAAGCTTTAATCCGTTATCTTTTGTATGGAATCTGAGTCTGAAACGAAAATTTTCACTTGTATCCTCTCCATGTGTCATACTAGAGCCCCGACTTCTCATGCTGCCCATTTTTACATAGTTTGGACGAGCCTAATGAAGTTTAGTATTCCCGCCTCTCAACCACCCCCTACTCTTGGTAACTCCTCACAAATTAGCTAGCCATGACTCAAGGTTGATTAAGGGTTTTGAACGCTCTTTTTTCTATGGCTTATGTTTTCAGCGTTCGATCGGAACTGATAAATAGGGAGCCTTATATTTTAAAAGTAGGGAATTCCCACTTCCCTCGTGGAAGGAGTCAAACAGGTTGAGTGCTATATTAAATGCGTTAAAAATTTATCCTTTCCCCTAAAAGAACAATCTCCTGTTTTCTTCCCGATTTTTTTCGTTTGCTTTTTCGATAACCCATTTACACAAGGTTTTTAGTTGCCTTTTTGGATGGTGAATTGGATGGTTATGCTGCAACCCTATAAAGAAAAGCTGAACTAGAAGTAAGTCAGCATATTTATTCAATAGGTCCTCTCCCTAATTTTTTCCTTGTTTCACTAATCTGTCTCCTTAGCTCTTCTTTGGTATAATAAATTCCAGGATATTTTAGATGGTCTTCTGCAAACTCAGAAAATCGACCAGTTACTTCTCCAAGTGATGCAAAAGCCTCCTGCTCCTCATCTGTAAGGGAGTCATAATCAAGCTCTAAGTTATAGGAAGAGTGGAACTCCTCACAAAACTTGGGTTCATCTATGTTTCCTGATAAGTACAAATCTATAAGAGCATAGATTCTTCGTTTATCTTCTTTGCCGTACATTTTATTTTATTAGTATCCTCTCTAGGGGGCCCATCTTCTTTCTAGCATACTCAAAATGCAATATGGTGTTAGAAGCTTTATCATAAAGCACTTCAATATTATAGAGCTTTCCATTTTTCGTTATCTGGGAATAATACATCATAGCTGATGAAGCTCCCTTAGGATCCCTTATCGGGGCCCCCATGGGCGAGCCAATCACTTCCTTTAATAATTGAATGGGCACCATTCTGTCTGGATTGTCCATGTGTTTAATGGTAGTCTGGCTAAAATTAAAGAGTCCCCGTTGGGATGTAAATTTTACTGCTTCATTTAAAGAACTGGACGAAATGGATGCCGCCTTGGCAGCTTTAAAAATAGCTGATCCACCCAGGTTGCCCACCATACCGAGAGCATCGTTGAGAAGCCGCGCCTTAGTATGGGATAGGCCCACTGTATGTTCCAAAAACTGGGTAGCCAAAGAATCGACTTCTTCTCCCGCGTACAATGTCTGCAACTTAGCCATTAAATTATCTACTCCATGCGCCAATAAAGGCGCCCCTACCATTATCGTGGGGACACCTGTAGCAAATGTGAGAGCTGATAAAGAAGCCCCAATACTGATTTCACGGAGCGCACCAACAACACCTACCCCAGCCATTAAGCGAGTTCCTAAGCTTGCGAGAGCAGCTCCAGCAAACTGTTTCGGCTCATGGCTTAAACTCCAATCGTGATAAAAACGCTTGAACGATGGATCCTTTTCCAAAGTTTCAGCGATAGATTGCCTGAGCTGATCGATTGTCTTATTAAGCCCTGCTGCTTGGCTTACCGCTTCATAAAGACAATCGTGCCCCTTGAAGTCGATTGGATTAGCAGGGTTCGCCGCATTTTCCACTGCTACATGACCTACCCCCGTGGCAGTATTAGGTTCGAACTTTAAATAAATAGTATTGGGTGCGTTTCTTATACCGTTTTCTTCAGATTCGGTAATGCGAATAGTTCCCTCCTGTGTGTGGGCATAGGTTTTGATTTTTCCATCTGGGTTAATAATGGCAATATCCTTGCCAGCTTGCTTGGCAAGCGCTCCAATTTCTGGATCACCTCCAACTTTTCCTTCCATAACCCCCTGAGCGTATTCCGCTCTGGTCGGCCGCTGAGCATACAAATTTCCATCCTCATCTTTATAGATTTTTAAGAGACTTCCATATTGGTTTTTGAGAGTTTCGATGGTTTCACTTGAATTGACGGGAGTCTGCTGTAAGTCTTGATCGCTTAATTCTGAAACTTCCAGATTTGCATGTTTCCAATCCCGGAAGATCTTATCAAAAAACGCTTCTTCTGGATTGTTTTGGGCATCCATATTTTTAGAAAGCATTTCTGGCGATTGGGCAGTTTTCCCTTGCTCTGACAATGGGATCAACTCGCTGCCTTTCTTAAGAAGATACTTGGATCCCATGGAGACTAAGGGCGCGTAGACGGCGCTATTTAGTAAATCATTAAAGGTCTGGGCGAGTTGTTCAATATAAGTCGCCTTCAGTTCATCCAACTTGGCTATAAAAGCATCTTTGCTCATTTCGGAGGGGGATGGGGAGGTTGGGGCATTCTTTTCTTTAGTATCTCGAATGTCTCGTGCGAATTGGTGGACATTATTTTCAACAAGATTGACAAGCTTAGCTACAGAGACACCCAGATTAACCAAATCAGGGGCATGATTCAGAAATTCTGCCCAGCCGTTATCTCCTATTACCGAGCCCGCATGGGAAAGTACTTGCTTGCTGCCTCGCACCACTCCTTCAAAAAAATTCTCCTTACTGGTTCTTTGAATCAAGGTATTTAAACACCCTTCAACCTTCCCGGGGACAGATACGTCTCTTCCTAATTTTTCATAAAGAGCTAAAGCCTGGGTCACCACTAAAGACCAGTGTCGGCTGACTGCCTTTTGAATTTCCTTTTTAATTTTATCCTCATAAGAGCCGGCAATCAATTTTGCCATCCCTTCGAGCCCCCGGCTTGCAAGCTGAGAAATCCCCATATTGATAAAGTTGCGCCCCACCTCTTTTAAGACGTGATTTCCAAGGTTAAATGCTCCTGGAGCAAGCTTTCCGGCCCCTGAGAGCTTTTGAACATCCCATGCTTGGCTAAAAGAGCCCGCTTTTACCACACTCGTACCAAAAGAGACTCCGCACGAGATTGCAGAGGAGATAATTGAGCGCTTTAACGATTGAACTTTCGCTGCTGCATAATCGTCCCAGCTAAATTGACCCGAAACAGCACTTGTAATGGCAAACATAATATCATCCATCCCTGTGCTCATTAAAGCGTTGCCAATCAACTCGCCTGCAATAGGTAAATAGGCCTTGATAATGGCTCCCGCAACCATCTGGATGACTCCCATGACAGTCACAGCTAACACTTCAAACCAAGCAGGGGGATCTTTCTTTTCGATGAGATCAGCAATCACTTCTAAACCAAGTTCGATAAAAAAGCTTAAACCTTCAGGCGCATGTTGACTGTGATCGTGATAATATTTTCGAATAATGTCGGCAAACTTAGCCGTCGTCTTCTTGCTTTCTAGCTTGTAGATCATGCCGATGCTGCTTTCGATAATTCCACAGATAGACTCGGCGACTTTATCGAGTTCTTTATGATCTGGAAACAAAGCTTTGACATCTTTCTCAATATTTTTTATCTGCTTTTCATACTCTTTATGACCCACCTTAACTTTGGGGGATTTAAGGACATGCTGCTCTTCTAAAAGTGCCCATAAAATATCGGCTGCTTCGGTCGTTGAGTTCGGCAGGCTCAATTCGCTTAAATAGATAGAAGTTTTCAAATACCAATGGATAGTTGTATCTTCCATTTCTCTTCCGCAACAAGCGCTTAAGAGAGCTTCTTGTAGCTCCTTAGGTAGCTGACGATATCTCTCATTAAATCCTCCATCCTTGGCTTCTTGGAAAGATTTGAATTTAGGCGGATCCTTAACAAGGATTGTTTGTAAATCTATTTTATAGTCTTTTTGAATTAGCTTCCCTTCGACGAGCGCATGGAAGAAAAGATCGGTATTTTCCTCCTTAAGGAGCTTACTGGTCTGTTTTTTTTCGGTTAGCTTTTCTTTGATTTCTTGGTGGGAAGCAAAAATCTCATATCTCAATTCATCGATGAGGGTAGATAAGACAAACTTCACTCCTTCAGAATAACCTTCAGGCCACTTATCGAACGAAGGGGGAATTCCCTGCAATTTATATACTACACTTTTTTTACCATCGAGAAGTTGTTCTGCCTTCTCTCTTGTCACTACAACCTCACAAGCTGTTTGGAGAATCTCCTTACTGATTTCTCGCTTTCCTTGCAAACGAACAAACACAGATCTAAACATCCGAGGAATTGCCAACGTTTTGTCGCAATAAGTCATTTTGTCTGCGTGTATTGTTAATTTTTTGCTCAGACGTGTTGACCGATAGCGATTCCCCAAGGCTTTTATAATGCTGCCCGCATTTTCCCCAGTGACGTACTGACTTTTTTTAAGCGATTCTTCCGTTAACGTGCCGCCGAGAGCTTCGTCGATTGCAGAAAGAAAAATTGACCAAATCTGGATTCTTTCCTCAGTTCTGGCTTTATACGGATTGCCATAATCAGGCTCACCTGTTTTAGCAGGCCGCTGCTCCACAAGAGGTGCAACGCTTTGAACCATTGTCTGAAGCTGAGAAATTTCAGGACGTATAGCCGCAATAGCTCGCTTGGCACCAGCTTTAAATTTGCGTTTTGCTGAAGATGAGGAAGAAGGCTCCACAACAAGCCGGCAGGCGGCTTTGTAATACTTGGCATAAGCATAATGAGGATCTTTAGCCGCTTTTTTGTAACAGCTTTCTGCTTCAGACCACATCTCCTTGCGCCGATACTCACCTCCCAGCTTAATGAGTTCTATGGGTTCCTGGATTAAACGAAAATCGCCCCGCTGGAAGTCTTCCCGCACCCCTTGTTGAAATTTCTTAAATGAAGCAAGCACGATCTCCTTTCCTATCGCGTGGACCAAAGCGATTTTTTCGTCCATGTGATCGATCCAAAAGGCCCACCGGTTTTTGAGGCTACTGAGTTGGGCTTCTCGATAAAAAGACTCTTCATTTTTAAGGGCTTCTTTGATTTCATCTAAAAGGGATTGAAACCCAGGGATTTGTTCCCCATTGTGGACAAGCCCCCTGAGGAGTTCGTTCTCAAATTCAATTTTTTTCACCTCTCGGATTGCCACATTCTCGAGCCTTTGCTTTTCTTCCATATCTCGGATGCGGCAAAGGGCTGTGATTGGCCGGCGATGGGGGTCTAGGATAATAAATTCTCCGCTTCCTTCGTTGCCTGACCTGGCAGTCCGCCCAAATCCTTGCTCCTGAATTCTTATATTAGGAGGAAGATAGCTGAGAATCACATGTAATCCCCCATGATCTTCGAGCACACGGTTCGTTTTTAGATCGGTGCCTCGCCCCGCAAGGTTTGTGGCAATGATTACATCGCCAGGTCCCACAGGAGTTGGCTTGTCGTTCGACAAAAAGGATAGCTCTTGTAAGGAACTCGTATAGGTTTGGAGTAAAGGATAATCTTTTTTGAGAGCATGCTCGATTGCTTTGACCTCTATAACAGACTCACAAATAATCAAAACAGCTCTTTTGAGTTCTTTGACATTTCGATAAACGCTTGCCGCAATCTGCTCTAGCCACTCTTCTCCGCTGCCTGTAACGACAGCTTTATGCTGGAGATATTTTTCACCTTTAAATCGGGGGATTTTACAAAGATCCACTTCGTAGAGAGCTTGAAGATATTTTTGCTCTGTATCCGAGCCTAAAGTGCCAGATAACCCGTAAATATGCTGGCCATATCGCTTAAAGAAAAAGTAGTTGGATAAAAAGACAGCTTTCAAACTTTCAGGGGAGAGCTCCAAACCATGCTTAAATTGTAAAAATTGGTGCAGTCCATTGCTCCATTTTAATGAAAATTGTTCGACTCCTGTCCCTTTATCCATTACAGTAACCGATTTCTTTTTCTTCCCTCCTACAACTTGATCGACAATGATATATTCGTTATTGGCTTCTAAGACTTTTGCATATAGCGCAGAGCGGACCCAGATCGATAACTTTCGATGAATGATGGACTTTATTTCCATATACTTGGCGTTTGTCAATATATACTGGGGAAGAGGGATCTCCTCCGCATCGATTTTTGCTCTGATCACTTTGGAAATTTCTTCGATCGCTTTGTCGTCTACAGGAAGGGCTCTTTCAAACGAAGGGTGGTTGGCAAGAGCCCAGACCTGCGCAAAAATTCGCTCTAAAAATCTGAGGCTATCCACATTGTGCGATAAGTAGAGAACCATGCCAGCATTATCTAAAAACAATCCATCCACTTCATCGACTAGCACACTTCGCCTATCCCCCATGCGACTAGAGTGAATAATCTCTTGCCCGTGAAATTCAGTTAGTAAAAGATCTCGCTCAAACGCACCCACATCCCCATAAACGATGTCGACCGGTTTTCCCTCCTGATAGTACCGTTTTTTCCTCTCTTCATCATCGGATTCACAGGCCAGGTCGCAATTATTGGAAACCGTGAGACCAAAAAGCTTAAAAAGGGGTTCTTTTTGGGTTGCATCCCGTTCTGCCAGCACAAAAGAGGTCGTAATAACATCTACATGGGACCTCGTCATGGCCCTTAAAATTGCCAGGCAAGCAAACGTAATCGATTTTCCCTCACCTGTAAACATCTGGCTGATGCGGCCTCTGGGAACCCCATGGGTAGGACGGAGCATGAGCCACAGAGCAATTAGTTGAGTATCTCTTAAGCTATGCCCTTCGATTAATTGATTACCGCGAGAGACCACCGCAATTCCCATCATCAGTCGCTTAGGGTCATTCAAAAAAGTTTCACTTTTTTCTTGGATGGCCCACTCAGTGACCTGTTCGGCTGTCCAACCCTTAATCGCCGGCCAATCTTGAGCATAGGGACCTAGCTGTGCCTTGACCTCATTAGCCCAATCTTTAACCGGCGTATTAAATAGGGTCTTTATCTCTTGGATAATTTTGACCAGCTTTGGTTGATCGGTGATGAGTAAATCTTTGATAGCGCTATTAATCCCCGTACTTTCCTGAGCCATGAGGCTGATAAGCATTGCTAAATCACGTGGCTTGGACCGTTTTGTTTTGGTATAATGGGCGATCTCTTCATACCACGCACCCGTCTTTGTTCTGTTTTTAAGCATGAGGAGCGTCGTGCCATCTAATTCCCAAGAGCCTTGGGCAAAATGGTTAACCCCCTCTACAACGGCAAGCACCATCAGGCTGCCTTGCAAGCTTTCCACCACCTTTTGCATCATTTGCTCTTTTTTAACCGTTTCAATTTCTAGCAAACTATCATAGATCTTTTGCCGGTCTGCTTTGTTTAATCTTAAAATTTCAGGCTCAAGCATCCCTTGCATCCACGCCAAGGTGAGGCCATATTTGAAACCTTGAAAAGAAGGTAAAAAGAGAGCATTGGCAATGATCGAATGCTTGCTTGAGAGCTCAAGGGAGAGTTTTTTTAATGCACAAGGTGATGTAAAATAGGTGTGGATAAGGTGGGTAAAAGATTCGATCGGGAATTCGAGCTTTCCTTGATTTAACATCGCCAGACGATCGCCGATCAGCCGTAATAAGGCTTCTTTATCATCCGACTTGAGATAAGGAGTGGAGATTAAAGATGCCAGGGTCGCCTGAAACAGATTTAAGCATTCCTTAGACTGTTTTTCTTTCTCCTGGAGGGCCTGATCGATCGTTTCTTCTTTCTGAACGTCTGCCAGCCCATTTAAGCTGAGGGGTGGAAGTTCAACTGCCATTTTAGCAAGTGAAGGTTGGATCATTTTGAGGCAATATCTCTCCAAAAGAGTGATCGTCCAGTTTTCGGGGATTTTTGTTTCAAGGATTTCAAAAAACACCGAGGGGTTTTTCAAACGAGGTAAGACCCAAAATAGAGAGCTTAAAGTCGTTAACTTAATTGAAATCCGGTAAGCCCTCAAGGTATCAGTCAATTTTTGTAAGACCTTTAGAAAAAGCTCTTCCCCAACCAAAAAGCAAGTTGAAGAAAGAACACTTTCTAAATGTTTCTTATCTTTTGATATTTGCTTATAGAGCTTATCTCGGGGGTTTTTTAAATAAAATTCATCATAGGAGTTAATTTCGCATAAAAATCCGATAAATTCTTTGATCTTTGCTTCTTTTTGCTTGTTTCTATCATCTTTTGAGTCAATTAACTTGAGCTGAAGTTCATCGGCTTTTGCTTTCATACTAGATAAGCGAGGATCTCCAAGACGGCTGAATAGATTTTGGAGATTCTTTAGAATTTGTCCATCTTGGCTGTTTACTATCTCATCTGTAATTCTCTCTTCAAGTTCTTCTAGATACTCTCTGATACTGGAGCGTCTTTTTTCATCGATCTCTTTTACGTGGGCAGATCCTTTAATCCACTCTTCGAAAGAGAGTTCTTCAACCTGTGTAGGCTTTCCCCTTTCTTGCTTTAAAGCCACATAAGCTGGGATTTGGCGTTCGACAACGGCCTTGACCAAGGTTTCTTCGTTTGGATAGAACTGTTCCATTTTTTTTGCAGAAAAAACAAAACTTTTAATATGCTGGATCCATTTCTTTAGGTCTTCTTCATGGGTTTCCTCCAGCCCCTCAAGCTTTTTTTTCACTTCATAATACTCTTCTTGAATCATCGTTTCGTCAAATTTCAGCTTGAGCCTTTTTTCTGCCGCCTCCTGGATTTTTTTTCCCTCCATTTTCTCAAGGAGCTCCGAATAAGGAACTGTTCCCCTCCACCAAAGCCGATTTAGCTTTTCCAAAGCTTGCGGGGGGGTTTGCCCATGCACCTCTTGTATGCTGTCAAGCAAAGCTGGAACATCGGCTATGTCCCCTTTCAATTGGTTGAATTTTTCACGGAGCCACTGATTAAATAGGGTGATCGCTTTTTCGCTATCCTCGCCACCCATTTCTTTGAAAAAACAAACCTGCGCATCTTCATAATACTTCGAGCGCTTTTGCCCCTGAGGATCTTTTATCCCATCCGCTTGAAAATGAAAATCCAACGACTTTATCCAAAGTTTGAACGTCGCAATATGCCTATCAGGATGGAGAATATTCGAAGCCTTCATGACATCAGCCACTCTAGTGAGGATTTCAGCTTGCTTATCTTTTAGCTGCTGTTTCATCTTGCCATGTTTTTTAAGTTGGACTTCGTACCGGCTCTCGAGATCGTCGATCAGCAACTGTCGAATGCGATTTAAGCAAACATTTTTGATTTCTTTCTCTTGATCAGTGCCCTCTTTTAGTTGTTCGAGAGAGTTGTAAAGGAGGATGAGATCGCTCATACTCAAAGGAAGATGTTGAATAGCGATCAGAGAAGGAGCTACAAAACCTGCGCAAAAAGACATTTCCCGAATCGTTTTCATAAAAAGTGGCACCAAGCCTTCTGTTTGTAGGCTATCCTCTTGCGAGCTAAAGGTTGTCTCAAGAGCTCGGTTGTAATCTAGAATAATCTGGGGAATATCTCCTTCAGAGGTAGGAAATAAACCTACTTTTGCAGCCAGAAGATTTTGGAGGGCTTTTAACTCTGGAAAGGCTGTAAAGCAGCCTCGAGCAGACATAATTCCCATAATTTGGCTTAATGTTTCAATTTTTCCATCAACCGGCAAGATGTTGGCTTCCTCAGCAATTTGAAATAGGAGTCGTTCGATCGAACTTTGATCGTCCTTTTGAACTTGCTTACGAATTTGATCGTAAAACTGGGCCCGGTTTAAGACCGCCTCCCACTCATATTCAAACTTGGCCTTTAAAAGATTGCCTCTCTGAGATAAGAGAAAAATTCCCTTTTTGATTATCGGCTCGCCTGAGAGTTGGCTTTCTTCTAGGATCTTCAGAATATGCAGTAACGTTCCATAGGAGAGGTTGAGTTCAAGAAATAAAAAGAGGTAAGCGCCGATTTTTCCCATCTCCTTGCGCGGTAACGTTAAAACCAATCCATCAATAAGCTGTTTATGCTTATGAATGTCGAGGGGCCCGAGTTGATCAGCCACCGCTCTTTGAAGAATAAGGTCCTTTATATCAAACTCAGCTATAACCTCTTCTGCATTCTTTTTTTCCTCCTGATTAATTCCTTGGCGAACTTTCTCAAAATGAGCTGAAATTTTCCGAATATTTTTTTCGAGGGTATTTGTGGCAAGGGCGAAAAAATCGACATTAGGCAGCACACCTTGGCTACCGTAAAGCTTATTAACTTTATCCGCTAATTCATGGAAGAACGCTTCACCTTCTTCTCCTAGCCCCCCGAAGGATTCGATCCATTTCTTTTTCATGAGCAAGAGATGGCGGTTTTGGAGATAGGCAAGCAGATGGTAGTGGAATGTGCGAAGTTCAGAAGAAGGATTATTTAAAGGCTGCCAATAATGGTTTCTTAGAGCATAAATTTTCCCCGAGTCGGTTGTCTTGAGCTCATCTGCAAATGGGTGCCAAGCGGCTAATTCCCTACCACAAAGAATGAAGGCAACAAATACCTCCGCAAGCCCTTCACCCTCTCTATTTTCTGCATAGACGGCTCGCAAATGCTCGAGATAAGGCTTGGCATGCTCCTTTTTAAACTCGATCAGCTGCTTGATATGTGTTTCCAAACGCTCTTTTTTTTCAACGCTCCATTCTTCTTTTTTGGTCTCGTTGATTGCTTGCTGGGCTGGTGTAGGCTCCTCGGTTTTATCTTTATCTGATGGATCAGCCCCTTGTGAAGGCCTCTCTCTTTGCGAAGGAGGGGGCTGTATACTCGCCCATCTCTTAGAACATTCGGTATAGAGGGAATCTAATTCCCCTTGCATTAACACCTTGCTTGGTAAGATATCACCTTCTATTAACTCAAATAGATGAGCTAAAACCCATTCTTGGTTTTGCCTAAGTGTTTTTATCTTTGTCCCTAAATTCTTTCGCTCAGCAGATGTGGCTTGACCCACCAGTTTAGAAGGGAATTTATATGCAAAGGTTTGAATCTTGCCCTGCAATTGCGCGATTTTTTCATCTGCATACTGTAAAAAATGATTCAGCTGTTCTTGAGAGAGCTCTTTCCCATATGCCTGCTTCCCAATCGTGACCACTTTTCGATAAAGCCTTTGTTTAAACCACTTCTCTTTTTGTAATTTCTCTGCCCCCTTAATCTTGTTTATGAGAATTAAAAATCCTAATCGATCGGAACTGAGAAACCGGAGAATGCTTCTTTGGATGGTAAGCTCTTGTAGCCTTGTTTCATAGGCTGTATTAATGGCTAGTTTTTCCTCGCCGGCTATTCTTTTGAAACTTGCAAGCTCTAAATTTCTCGCCTGAATTGCTCGAATTAAATGAGAAGCATTGCTTAACCCTTTGCAAGCCTTGACAATTTGGTTAAATCCCTCGACACCAAACCTTGAAGGAATCTGTTGGATGATTTTGGCCAGCCTGTTGATCAAGTCACAACGTTTATCCTGAAGACAGGCGGGATCTTTTGAATATTTTACAATTTGTGCAATCAACCGTGCGATGCATGACATATTTTCTGCTTGAGTCACATTGACTTCATACATCGCATATTCCAGCTCATGAATTTGCCGTTCTTCTACGCGAGGGACAGGAGAGCATCTTCGAAAAGGTAGCAAGTTTTCTTGGTCGATCTCTTTCCTATTAAAAAAAGTTTCGATCTCTTTTTCACGATTGAGCCCTTTTTCCCGCCTAGCAAAAGTCCCTACGCGAGAGTGTTGCTTTTGAGTTTGGTGCTGGGACTGGGCTTGAAGAAGAAGTGTCGACGTCTGCTGGTGGAGGGTTTCAATATCTTGGATTTTTTTCTGCTTGGCATTCAGTTGCTCTTTGACAATTTCTTCCGTATCATGCGCCACCGCTCTTTGATCAGTCACTTCCCCAAAAGCATATGCTTTATTGGCAAACGACTGCATATGGAGATGCCCATTAAGATTTTCTGCAAAAAGCTCTCTTTTTAAATTCTGTTTTTTATGCTCTGCCCTCTGCCGTAGCTGTTCATTTGCCGTCTTGCCTCGCCCTTTTTCTCTTCCTTGATTTCTTTTGATTGTTTGATCACGCGTAATGCCATCTGCCCATCCCTCTTGATCTCTATCTTTCTTTCGATTTTTGCAGTAAAGCTCATATCCAGAAAATTTATGCTGTTTATTAAATAACCCTCCCTTGACTATCGCATAATCAAACCCGTCTGGTTTGCCTTCTCCTCCCTTTCCTCCTGTTCCGACCCCTCCGTTTTCACCATCTTTCCCATCCTCAACCTTAATCCGATCTTTTATCGTGTCGATCTCCTGTTCTATCAGCAAACGGCCCGCTGCCCCACCCTTTCCCCCTACTCCTTCATCGCCTCCTTGCCCTCCATCACCCGCGGGGATTCCTTTTTTCCCTCGCCGTACATCTATATGCCCCCACATCGTATCCGCATTATCCCCCTTTCGGATATCCGTCCTGGCATCCTTCCCTTTGATCCCCTTCGCTCCATTTCCCCCATCTTGTCCCTTGCTCCCCTTTCCCCCTTCTCCTCCACATAGATTGATCTCCTGAATAATTTTCGGATCTAGGCCAATAATGGGCTCCTTTGAACTGATGCAAAAATCACCGCCGGATTGTCCTTCTTCCCCGTGATTTCCAGGAAGGCCATTGTTACCTGGATCACAAGGATTTCTCCCATCTGCCGCGCGACCGAGATTTAAATCCGCCCCTTTTTTTCCTCCCTTTCCTGAAAGATCAATGGAGAGAGGTTTTTCAGGTTTTTCCTGGCCGCTGCCCCCCTTATCAGACAAGAATTCTACATATTCCCCGCCGATAGCTAAATTGATGCCTGGTAAGGTGAGGCTGGTATCAATGTAAACATTCACGCCTATGATATGAACATCCTGAATATCGTCTCTTCGCCCACACGTCTTTTCAATCACGTCCTTGACCTGACTCAAAAAGATATTACTCCCCTTTATCTGCAAAACATGCTCCATAACTTGTGGGGGAGAGCATTCAATCTCTAAGGCATTCTGAAGTACTTCGTCTAGCTCATCAATCTCCACTTGTAAATCCGCCGGCACAGCTTCTTCCATAATTTCTTCTAAGCTCTTGAGAGGGCACTCTTTCTCGAAGGCTAAATAGGCTGCTAAGTCTAAGACTTTTTGCCGGATCAAGCTTCCGGGACGTATCCTTTCCCCTTCTCGAAGTTTCTTAATGAACTTTTTCTTAAATTCAAAAAAAGCCTCTGCCTTACTCAACGCCTCCTTCGCTTCTTCCAAGTCCTCCACAATTTTATCTTGACGCTTCGACTCTTCCTCGATGTAAGCCTTTTCGGCGTCAAGAAGATATCCTTTCAGCTCGTCTAAAATTTTCAAATCTTTCAAGTTAAGATTTGCAAGCCTGGCAATGCGCAAGAAATTTTCACTTGAGACCTTCTCTGAAACTAAAACAGAAGAGAGCACCGCCTCACAAAAATCTTTGATCGTCGTCGTCTGATGGATCCTCTGAACAAAATGATTCCAATAAGCAACAGGTCGCCTCGGTTCTCCGGGAGAATTGGCTTTGAAATGGTCACGCAAGATCTGCAAACACTCTTCCAAAATATTCTGATCTTGGAAAGCTCCCATGATTTGAGGATCATCAGGGGGCAAGGTTGGAGGGGATTTTCTTAAATCTTCAAGCGTCGCAAGCTCAGCTTCAATCGCGGTTTTGAATGCTTTAATGGAGCCCTTTTTAGAACTTAAGGCGATATAAAGCTGATCTTGTGCCTCCTCAAACTGATTGAGCCGCTTATACGCAACGCCTAAAGAATAGTGGAGAGAAGGATTTAAAAATCGGGGGTTATTCTTTTTCCCAAGTTCAATAGCCTCTTCTAGTGCCAAAGTATGCGCATTCCACAGTTCCATTCTCTGATAAATCACAGCTTTTTTGATGAGAAGAGCAAGCTTTTTTGATTCAAGCTCTTCTTTCTCCTCTGTATACAGAAGCAACCGATCAAAATCACGAATGACCCGGCACGCATAAAATAACGCGGCAGCAAAAAACTCTTGGGTATTTGTGATCTCTCCCAGGCGAAGATAGCTTTGTAAGGCCATCGACTCAATCTCGATAAGGCGTAAAATTAAGTTTGGATCTAGCCGTTTTCGAATCGAATCGCTCTCTAATTCTTCTTTTTCTATGACAAGCGATGATTTATAAAAAGCCGAAAGCTCAAAGGCATGGAAAGAGCGGATCCCTTTTTCCATTTCCCTAAAGCGAGCCGCATAATTTCCTAAAGATTGAACGAGTTGGCAAAAAGCATCAGCAGCCATGTGGTGAGAAAAATAAAATTTCTTTTTTTTCGTATGGAGAGGCTCAATACTTTTGCAGCCCCTTGTCAGCATCTCGATTAAGAAATCGGGTCCCGACCGATTGAGGTAGAGTCGCTGTGCGTCTAATTTAATGACAGCTGTGCCCGACGATAAAACGACTTTAAAAACAGGATCTGTCGCAGGATTCTTCCCTAGAAGAGCCGCAAATTCTCTGAAAACTCTTTGCGGCGGCTCTCCTCGCAACCGTGCAAATGTAGGATGGAGCAACCTCTGAGAATCAAGCTGTAATTGTTCAAATTGTTTGAGAAAATCTAAATACCAAGCTTCCGCATAATCTTCATCCATCTCGATTGCTTCAGAAATCTCTCTAATTGCCTGGTTGAGATCTTTTTTCTCCTTAGCTGCACTAACCTGTCGGACAAAATTTTTTTCTCGACTATTGTGAAGCGTATAAGCCCGATAAAAATCTCGATAGCAGATATCCATACGCTTGCGCACCAAGGCCTCTTCATTTACACTCACCTTTTTGACAAGCTTAGCAATTTGAAGCCACACTCCCCCTCGACAGTCATAACATTCAAGTAAGATAGGATCGCCTTTATCAGCAAATCGAGCTAACGTATCGATGGCTTGATCGATCCACGCTATTGCCCGTTTTAATGCCGAAACTGTGGGATATTTAGCATAAATCTTTCCTAACTCGAGTAGATACTTCCCCTTGTAAGTGGCTTCTTTTAAGTCCCCTTCTGGGAGCGATAAAACTTGATTGGTGAAATCTTGCAATTGCCACACCTTCGGCTTTGCACCTTGAATATCGGCAAGCCCTTTCTGAAGTTTTTGCTCATCCAGAGCAACTTGGGGACTTTCAACTTTAACAACGACTGGAGCTAGCGGAGTTCGGTCTTCCCATGGGGTAAAATCAAAATGAGCGGCAAGGCGGATAACTTGCATCCTTATCTCATCTGCTGTGCTTTGAATATGTAATCGAAGTAAGGAAAGAGCTTGTGATAATGCGGTTAAATCCTTTTGGACCGCTCCGAGCTTTTCAGCTGCTTTCCGCTCTTGGAGCGAAATTTCAGAAATAAAACAGTATAGAAAATCTTTCAGTTCTAATAAGCCTTTTTGCCTAACGACTTCCTCATCATGTGGCAAAGGAGATGATGCAAAAAGGCGATCGAGAATAGGATGGGAAGAAAGCTTAAGCATTTCTACTGTCTTAGCATCGATTAGATCTCCGCAAAATTTTGTGAATAGATCGATCTGTTCCTGATCGTTTTCTAATTTTACTTTAAAACTTCCTGAGTGAGGCAAAAGTGAAGAAGCTAGGTCGATGAGTTGGTTGAATAAAGTTTTGAGATATCTTACTTTAAGGAGGCTGTGCTGCCTAAGCATCCGAATATCGGAGAGCGAATCAAGTTTGAGTGCCACTTCGACAATATCCTCGTAGCTTTTACATCTACTAAGTCCGTCAAAACTTTTTACTACAGGATTACATTCCTCCCCATCTGCAGGGATCTTCAGCCGCTTTTGACGCGCATTCCTTGCTATAGGATCTTTAGGGGAAACAAAGTTAGGAGCCTCTAAAAAAGGGGATGGCTGAGCAAAATTAGAGAGAGGAGAGATTTCAGGCAAAAAGCGGGGAAGGTGTATTGAAGGATCATACTCAGTCTCAATTTTTGGAATATCCGCATTAACAAGGTTTGGAAGGGACAAAAGCTCTTGACTTGATAGTGGCAGTGGGGAGGGAGAAGCCATAGCCGAGAATCGAGGCAAAGAGATGGATGCTTCGGGTCTCTTTTCGGATCTTGGCACCTCACTTGGGAAAAACTCTGGCATTGTTAAATCATCCGGTAATCCTATTTCTGGGAAGGTTGAAATCTTTTGAGAAAAAGAGGGGATGATAATTGAGACTTCACCTTCTTTACCGGATCTGGGCGGCTGAGATGAGACAAAACCAGGCATTTGCAAAGGTCGATCTTCCGAATTCTGCGTCATAGCAACCACTGCGCTTGCCGTGAAAACAGGCATCTCTAAAGAAACGATATTTCTATCGTTTAAATGAGCCCTAGAGGGAGAAGAGAAAAACTGGGGGATATCAATGTGGAAGGGGTGACTTGCCCGGTCGAAATTTTTGCCCTGCTCTTTGTTTTCTATCGATTCCTTCTGTGTTAACCCTTCATTTGGGGGAAGCGTGCCCATTGTCTTTCTCCATTTTTAAGAATAGAATTTGTCTAATTCAGGATTGGGTTCAAAAAAAGCTCCACACAACCTTTGGGCATGATCTTTATGAATTTTTCGTCTGACATAAGCATTGCTCAAGAACATCAGCCATCTTTTACTATCCTCTGCGTTGTAAGTCCCAGCGCTTGTCAGCTTATTGACGAAAAATCTGGTAACTTCATGAAGGGCCCCAAAGAATTCGGAAGATGGAAAGGGCTCGTCTGCGGTAGTTTCGACCAAGCTTCCAAACGTAATAGCAGAATAGGACCCTTGCCGCCCCATACGCCCAGTTCTTCCAATTAGCTGCTGCAATAACCTTTTATGAATGACAGGAACGGAAACAATCACGTGAAGCCCCTCTTCAATATCTAGGCTGACCCGAATATCCGCTCCGCGCCCATACTTAATTGTGGTCATAGTGACTTTACCTGACCGGGCGATTTTTTGGAGATCGGCATCTGAAACATCTGTCGTCAGTTCACTCAGCGGGATGCCAGCTGCAATAATGGCTTCTTTGAGTGTCTTCCATAATTGCTTTTTCAATTGCATGTTTTCAGGGGTTGTATATTCCAAATACGGATCTCCGAAAATCAGGATCGGTCTCTCATAAGCAATGGCATCTTTTTGCTTCCGCTGTCTGATCTCTTGGATATCTCTAACAATCGTTTGACAATACTCTTGGATTGTAGCGGGATCGATCACCAAATTAGAAAGCTCCCCACTTATAGAATCGAATTGTTTCTTTTGATGGCATGCAATGCAAGCCTGATCAGCAGGAGTGAGAGCGTTCTCTTCCTGAATCTTTGTTCCAAATACCTCGGGGTTTTGGGATGAAGGTATTTCAAAATAGAGGGGGTTACTCAAATTGTGACTTTCACCTTGAAGCGCGGTGCCCGAGAGCCCAATCACTCGCTTTGCCCTTTTAATAAGCTTCGAAAGGCGCATGATCGAAATATAGAGATTGAAGCCTGAAGAAGCACTGTAGAAAGGGACAGTGCAATAGTCTTTTCCAGTGCTACGATCAGTTGCATGTGAGGTTGTTCCTTTGCCACCTTTTCCCGTCTGCTCTGCAAGCCATGGCCAATAATCTTGATTGGATCTGACAAAATTAACATTCAATAAATTTGGGGGAATAGTTTCAACAAAAGGCCTCTTTCTTTCGAGGTCATAAAGCAATAAATCGTACTCGTCTAAAATGATCCTATCTTCAGCGGAATTTTCATAAATGGTTTTGATAAATGCTTTTTCAGCTGGGCTTGCTCTGTTTTCGAGCAACCTTACCATGATTTCACGGACAATACTATCGATGTTTTCGATATCCGCATAAATGATCTTGACCTGATTATTAAAGCGAGAGACATCGTGGATGGTTGAAATGCAAAGGCTTTTAATCCCTTCCTTCTTAAAGAAGTTCTCCCCTAGTTCATGGTCTCTCCTAGCTAAGTGATCGTAGCTCGTAAAGACAAACACCCTTCCATTCGCCACATCTTTAATTCTTCGCGCTTCATGGAGAGCCGCAACAGCAATTACAATGCTTTTTCCTTGTCCTGTGCCTAATCTGATTAAAAGATTTTGGTCTTTAAACTCTTCACACATACACAATTGCAGGGCTAAAGCCTGGTTGGGTAAAATGAAATGCACAGGGATCGGTCGCGTTCTAAGGAAATCGCCAAATTCATGGATGATGGTTTCCTTAATTGCTAAATCGCCCATAATGGCCCGCAAATCGTTATCGAGAGATTGGCTTTTATTGCCTTCATGTGCACAAAAAGAATGGATGAAATCTTCTTTCGAGTAAGATAATTCATCCATCTTTCGACAGATCACGTTTTCAAATTGAGAGGTCACCTCAACCAGTTGATTAAGAGAACATCTCTTCAGAATGTCTCTAATATCCTGGGCACACAGAAATGCAACGAGTTGAGAAATACCTTTCACCACGCTGCCTTTTAGCGCGACATCCTCTCCCTCCTCCAAATTTTTAAGAGTCTCTCTTAAATTCTCAAGAATTTGTGCAACTTCTCCATACGGTTTTGCTTGTTTAACCAGATTCAAAGCAATATTGACCCTTAATTTTCCATCCTTAAAGAAGCGAGCTTGGACAATATGATCCAGTTTTTTAAAGAAAGGGGACATGACCTGTAAAAAGCTTGCTACAATCCTAATTCTTTCCTGAAATGTCGCAGAACTCGTCCCCTGCATTTTTTTAAAAACGATGCTTAAAAACTCTTCAAGCATTTTTTTGATTTTTTGATCATGATTAAATGACATGTAAGCTTCGGTTAAAAAGGAAACGGCCTCTCGATGGGCTTGGACTCGAAGCTCGTGCTGTAAATGAGTTTTCACATTGCTGAAAAGGTCTGAATAAAGGACTGTATCCGGGCACTCAGGAAGAAAAGTTTTATTAAAAGGATCGTGAAAGACGTATTTACCCTCTTGATAATCAATTACATAAAAATTACCTTCGTGCCAACAAAGACGTTGGAGGAGGTTTTCAGCTCCATTGAATGTAGCTTCTTTCCATTTGAGCGGCAGACATTTGAGGATATAGAGCTTAAGAGAGTGATAAAGTGGAATTACAGTTTTAGCTAGCCAGCTTTCTACAGGAACCAATTCTTTTCTAGCAGTTTCTTCGATTCTTAAAGGGGCCGCTGACCTCCCTATCTGACTTAAAACTTCTTCGCCCAAGATTTCCCATTCTTGGTAAAAATCTTCAATGGCTTGAAGCACAAGTTTTTCAAATTCACGCTTGCTTTTAACTGGATTTTCTCCCAATTTAGCGAAAAGATTGACCAAAGTTCTCCGAACATGGACTCCGTGGGGAATCTTTTGAAAGTGAAGGGCGATGAATGCTGCATTTCCAAAAAAGGCATCTAAAGGTACCTTTGCGGAAACTTCCATAAAACTATAGTCCAACCTAATGAGATTTTCACGTAATCGCACAAGATAGTCACGATGATTGGCGTACGGTTTTAGAAAGTGAAGTTTATTCGCTGCAGCAAGTTGATGCAGAAACAATAAATACATGCGTTTGTAGGAATTTCGATAAGTAACGTCTTCTTCACTTGCAAGCTTGAAGTTCAAATTCCGAAATATCAAATTTATTTGTCCTTCGCTTAAGGTACAAACTCTCTTTCTCTCATCAATCCTTGCTGTTAACATCTCACGAAACAATTCAGCATTTCCTAAAAGAACGACATACTTACCTGTTGGCCGCCAGGTTTGTTCATGTGAAAAAAGCTGCCTTACCGGCTCTGAGAGATTTTGTTCTTTTCCGGCGGGTCGCATATACTGGATAAATCCAGCATTACAGACAAGTGCCCTAAACGTCCAAACAAGCGAAGAAAGCCTTGAAAGATCCATAGGAGCATTAGAATGAAGTAAATTTTGGATCGCCTGCATTAGACCGTTCATAAAATTAAACAGGATTAAAGAATCATTTTGTCGATCATAGGCAATAAGGAGCTCCACCAACCTGTCAACAGAACGTTGTAATTGCAATCTGGCTTCCGCATTATCTGCATTCGGTTTATAGATGTAAGCATGTGTAGAAAAAACTCGACAAAATTGACGAACAGCCCTGTTATCGGGTTTAACAGCCCCAAGAATCCGCTCTGTGCCTTTTCTAATCAAATCTTTTACTTGGTCGAATAATCTCAATCCTTCAGGCAGTGAACGGTGTGTTTTGGTAACAATTTTGTCACTCAATACATCAAGCGTCATTGCATGCTGATGAAGATGTTTATTGAGTTCAGAAACGAATTTATTGAACGCTGCCTGATTATAAGGTGTTAAGTCCTTGCTCCCAAACAATTGCTTATAATAATTAAAAACTGCACAAACTTTATCAATAGAATTGCCCTCATTTTTGTAAGGCCATGAAGGTGCCAGTAGGAGATAAATAATGAGTTTTCTAAGCTTACGCTCGATCTCATGGGGTTTTAAAATGTCTTCCGAATTTGCTTCGATTGCATGCACGACCTCCCTAACCGCCTTGATTAGGGGTGAAAATCCCCCCTTTCGAGGAAGGTTAATACTTTCTTGCTCAGCTTGTGGGTACGCCTTTTTAATTCCATTAAATTCTTTCGCATGTGGCGTATCTGGTGTTTTGCGCATCTCTACTTGCAATGACCGGACTTGCCATCTGGTAGCAGATTGATCTATATCTCGGCAAATCGCTTTGGCAAAGCCATAAGTATGAGAATCACGGGAGCGGTTATAAATTTGTGTATTAATCTTATGGGCTAACTGAACAACATCATCCTCACACGTAGACTCACCAGTGGGGAGATCGATCCAAAAGCCTTTCACAATGCATTGTATAGAATTCGTCATACATCCATCCTCGCTGCGTTTATTCGCTAAATTAAATTTTATTTTTTTTGAATGGCTGAATAGTAGAGGGTTTGATGGATTAAAATAAAGTAAAAAAGGAGGAATTTTAAATAAGGAAAATTTGCCTATGAAAGGGCATAAGTGCAAAAAGCCATCCGCTGCTCGCTCCCCTACAAGGCACAAGTAACGCCTTATTTAAATTTCGCCGAACACATCTGCCCCACCTTGAGGACAAGAAGGCAAGCGAATCGTTTTAGGGCAAGTAGGCAATCATCGTAGGAGCTTTCTGCCATGACTGGAATGGAGGAAGATAATCAATTAAGCACACCGGCTAGGCTCTACAATAGAGGCTAAGGGATAACTTGATATTTTCGAGGATAGTCACCCCCTATTTGTACAGCATGGATAAATAAGATCTAGGGGAATCATGGCAGGGATTCTTAAAATTTTTTGGCAAAAAAACGATCGGACAGCTTAAAGTCCGATCGTTAGCAGCTAAAAAGCTTTGTTAAGCACTCTAAAGAGGCTCTTACTTAGCCGCCTGCTCTTGAGCTAGCATTTGTTGCAATTCATCCATGTGTTGCAGGACGCGTGTTTGGGCTAGGTGTAGTGAATGCTGCATAATTTCAGGGGTCTTTTCCAACGCTTTTTGGCCTGTTTTTGACCGGTAGAAAGCTGCGATATCTTTTAGTTCTTTTTCTGTAAAAATCTCACAATACATTTCGAGAATATCTTGTCGAAGACTTTCAGCGCTCATATATTTCTCGTAAAATTTTCTCAAGGTTGCCTCATGTTCGCCCATAGCCGGGTCCATTTGTTTGACCATTTCAATTGAGGCATCGATGGAATCCTCCATCATCTTTTCAAAGTGAATGGTGTCTAACAGCTCATTTGCTGCCTGCCATTCTGCTTTACCCGCAGCTAAAACCAAGGGTGAGGTAAAAAAAGCAATGATTAAAATATGTTTGATTAGACCTTTATATAATTTCCCCATCTCATTAACCTCCTTGCTAATTCTTAATAAAGTTTTAAACTTTTTATCAAATTGGAACTCAAGACTAAAGCCAATTTGTGCGTCAATCAGAGGGATTAGCAGAGTGTGGCTCCCCTAAATGAGCAAGCAATCTATTGAGCTTATTTAAATACTTTTCGCATTTTTAAACAATTTGTCAAACTAAATAAGTGCCAATGAGGATAAATTGAAAATCAATTAGAATGCTTGTTGACTAGAAGTGTTGAATTTATTGGAATAGCAATTGGAGGAAACGTCTAGACTCCTTTCATGCCCAGAGCGCTAGGAGCACTTTGGTTTTTTCCCGGAGCTACTAGATGAGTGCCATCTTGATAGGTATTTTTTTAAACCAATCACAATACTGCTTAAGCTATTTGATAAGCTCATGGCAGTATTTGATTATCCTAAGTGCCGGGGAACATGGGATAGCTTTCGAGCTTTTTCCTGGCGTGAATTTGGGGTTCTCCTCAAGGGATTGCTCCCTTTTGCAGCTTAATTCAATTTTCGATAAGGACAATAACCTCATTTGCAGGGGCGGTGATAAAAAATAGCGTTATTATCGACAAGGTATGAATTCGATAATAATAAGCAATCTTATTCGCAACGGTGGTGATAAAAATCTTTGTTATTATCGAATATTGACAATTTCGATAATAATAGATAAGATCTCACTATAGCTTAAAGAGGAAAGAATGGATATAATGCAATCACCTGCCGGACAAGTTATAAGATCTCCAAGCGGATATAAAGCTTTTGTGCCAAATCCACTACCACCCCCATTCAAGTGGAACACTCAATTAGTGAATGCTTTATCACGAGCTGATTTTTTATTAGGTAAATTGGCTCGAGAAGGAGGCAAATTGCCAAATCCGCATCTTTTAATAAGACCATTTATTGCTCGTGAAGCTGTTCTGTCCAGCAAAATTGAAGGTACTCAAGCAACTATTGGAGAAATATTAGCAGCTAGCGCAGGGATTAGTGTGCAACGAAATGCAGATGATCTTCAGGAAGTGCAAAATTATATTGTAGCCCTTGATTACGGTATAAAACGATTAGATAATCTTCCATTGTCATTGAGGCTCATTAAAGAAATTCATCTTCATTTAATGCAAGGTGTTAGAGGGTCGCATGCAACACCGGGAGAATTTAGACGTAGCCAAAACTGGATAGGAACACCAGGTTGTACGCTTAATACAGCCAAATTTATCCCTCCATCACCAGATCACTTAATGGATTGTTTAGGTGAATTTGAGAAATTTCTACATGAAAGACAACTTCCACCTTTAATTCACACTGCACTTTGCCATTACCAGTTTGAAGCGATTCATCCATTTTTGGATGGAAATGGACGTATTGGCCGGCTGCTAATTATATTATTGTTGATTGAGCAAAAAATGTTGCCAACTCCAATCTTATATTTAAGCGCCTTTTTTGAAGCTACACGTGAGGAGTATTATAAGCAGCTTTATAACGTGAGCGCTAGAGGCACATGGCATGAATGGCTGATTTATTTTTTGAATGGCATCGCAGTACAAACTGAAGACGTATTGTCACGGGCAGAGAGAATCAATGACTTATTGAATAAATGGAAAATACAGGTTGCAAGCAGTGCATCTCATGTTCCTATACTGATTGTACAGCACTTTGCGGTGAATCCCTATCTTACCACGAATAGAATAGCAGAAGAGCTTAAAATTGCTTATAGTACAGCTCAAAGGGGCATACAAAAGCTTGAGGAAGCAAAAATTATTAAACAGATCAACAGCAACAAACGAGATAAAATTTATTGTGCTACAGAGATATTAACAATCCTTGAAGAACCTACAAAAATTAATATGGATTTCTAATGATATCTTCATATCTTGCTATTTCATATAAGTTGCAAATTGCTCTATATTGATAAAAAATTTGTTGCAGCTACAACTAAAAAATCTAACACTTTAATTTCAAATCCTTCAGCAGCAATTGCAGGAATTTTCCTTGGTAAAAGCCTCGATATCACACCGAATGCTCCTTCGATAAATTTTCTAATATGTTTCACATTCACAAAGGCACGCAAACCAATGTGGTGCAAAGAATTCGATTTGGGCTCTGCTATTAACCTTATTTTCTCTACTTTTTCAAGCATGTCTTGATGCTCATAACTCAAATACACGGAATCTGCATGAATTTCACAGCCTTGAGGTAGATTTCACTCCCTCCATTTAAATCATGTTCTCTGCCAGGGCAAAGCGCTACTCTAAGAGGATATCCATCTCGAGAAGCGATGACTGTTACCTTCAGCCTCTAAGAATATTCTCGCTTACTGAGAGTGGACTCTCGAAACTGTTCGCCTTGATAAACTCTGCAATTTCGAATTCTTATATTCTTGCAAGCAGATACAGGAAAGTTATCTATAATATATCCTAAAGGCAAAGTACCATTATTTTTCTGCTTTTGAATAAATTCCAAAATTTCTTCCCACCATTTTATGGGCATTTGATCTACACTTCTATTCAAAGCACTTTTACTTAGATGATGGCAAATATATCTCTGCTCGGTGAGAAACTTTCTTGCGGCCTCAATATTACCGTAAAAAAACTCATTCCAACAAGAGTGATCAGCACCGCTTCAACAGTAGACAGTTTTGCATTTGGCCAAACTTTATGCCCGAGGAGATATTTAAGAAAAGAAGCTCGATGAGTAAAAGAATTAGCAGCAGGAGACCATTTCTCTGATAGCAGCTCAGGTTGATGCTGATAAGGCAAGCCTCATTACTGTCAAAACTGACTTGGAATTAGCTCAACGTGCAAGAGAACTCTATGAAAGTTCGAAAGTAGAAGAAAAAAGACAAGTCCTTAATTTCTTATTTTCGAATTTGGAAATGAAAGACAAAAAGGCGATCATAACACTGCTTAAGCTATTTGATAAGCTCATGGCAGTGTTTGATTATCCTAGGTATCGGAAGAGGAGGGATTCGAACCCCCGGACCCTTTCAGGCCTTCTGTTTTCAAGACAGACGCAATCGGCCGCTCTGCCACTCTTCCGTAAATTAAGGTAGTTTTATAGCAAAACTCTTAATAAACATTCAAGAAAAACTTCAGACTTTAAAAAATCCTAAAGAAAACTTGCACATCCTGTAAGCAAAGATTAATATACTTAAAAAATTGAAAATGTTTGGAGGCTGTGCATGAACCGTTTATTGACTTTTTGTTTGATGCTTCTTGTTCCCTTTTCTACTTATGCTAAAAACCTCGTTTCCCCCGAGGAATGCCAAAATGCAGCAGCTTCTTTAGTTTATTATCTTGAGCAGGTGTGCCTTTCACTAGAAGGACAAGATAACCCTTCTGAATGCATCCCATTTTCGGAGGAAAACGTGCTCGATCTTTGGGCTACAATCGAAAATTTCTGTGGGGATGAATCATACCAAACACACGCATGGCCCCTTAGGCGGGCCTTGCATGCCTATAGGCAAATCGATTTTAGCAAACCTAAAGAAGAAACTTTCTCTCTCCTATTTTCTTGTTTTCTTCAGGTTCATAGCCTTTGGCTGGATTTTATAGGCGAAGATCCTGTGAAAGTTTCTCTAGAAACCATGCAAGATTTGGCGGATGCCTCCCACGATTTTGCCCCCCTAAAACAATTATGGGCAACGATACATGCATGCAGCCAAATTCAAAAGAAGCTAACAACACCGCTGCCTGAAAAAGAAAAGCATAAACTAACCAACCTTTTAACTTGGGTGAATCATTCCGGCGCGCATGCATCTGCAACCAAATGGCAAACATGGAAAGAGTATTATACAAGCTCTACAAGAGATCCCTTAAAGGCAACTTTTAAGCTTTCTGCGTCTTATAATGACTTTAAAGAGAACCCCTACTTAAGTTCGGCCGCCCGCAAAAAATTAAGCCCTTATTTACTCCCTGCAGGACATGCGGTTAAATCCCCTTTAGACAGCCTATTTTTGCATGCTAGGGCTACACAAGATTCTAAAGCTTTAAAGGACTCTAATTTTCAAATTCTTTCAGTGCAAGGAAGAAGCTTTATTCATGTTCTTTCTCATCCATCCTTTTCTCAATATCTACTTAAGGCGGTTCTCGACTGTGAATTAAGAAAAAAACGGGGCAAACCAGAGTGGGAATGGTTTGCGCGCCGTTGTGAATATGCTAAAAAAATTGCGGAGATCATCCAAAAATACCACATTAAATCTTTTATTGTACCGCAAAAGTGGGTTTACCCCCTTCCTCTCAACCCCTGCCCCCCTTTATCAAAGGCGTACAAGCAAAAACCAGTCGTTTTAGTGGTACAAAAAATGGATTTAGTTCCCTTTCAGCAAACCCTCGATGTCTGGAAAAATCACATACAAAAGAAACAACTTAAGGAATTATATACCATTGTCAGCAAGCTATCTAGGGTATCTATCCGCCCCGATAATCTTCCTTTAACAACATCCGGGCAATTTGCTTTTGTCGACACTGAATATGTGCGTAGCTCCCCTTCGTATGGGTTTATTCGACCTTATCTTTCTCAAGAAATGCGCTCATACTGGGACCAGCTTGTTTCAAAGGGAGGCAAGTAAACCATTGTTTATGAGGAAAGGGATTAAAGGATGGTTTTTTGTTTTTCGAACATAATGCACAAATCCCTCTCCTCGCTTATTTTTTAACTGCCAATCAACTCCCTTTTCATTCAAAAAGCAAGCCAAAGCTAAGCTTATTTCGCGGCTCCCCTTGAACTTAGCCAGCACAAGAATTAAAAGTAAAAAAGGGATTTCCTCCGCATGGTTGTCGCGGTAAAAATCTAAGGCTTGTTGAATAACTGTTTCACGAATACCTTTCGAAAACATTTTATAGAAACGGGAGCTTACAGCTTCAGCTTTTAAAAACAAGTCGCCCGGATCTGCTGACGGCATTTTTACCCTAAAAGAAATATATCGGTCTATGAGCAACATCATTCGAAAAATCGCTTTTCCATTGGCTATTGTACAATTGCCTACTTTTTGAGCCTTTAGTTTACCTTTTACAATTTGTTTTAGATCAAGGCCCGCGCAAATTTTTTTTTGATCTTTTTGGGCATATCTGAAAAGCTTTTTTTCCCCTCCTCTCATTCTCTCTATGAGTTTGGGGGTTAGAGCCGCATTAATTTTGTAAATCTGATATCCTGGCGAGTGTCCTGCTTTTGCTCCACGGTTGACTTCTACATAAAATCCTTGATAAAGAAATCGATAACAAGCATGTCCTGCCCACCCTGAAGTGAGCAAGACCATTTTTCCCTGCCGATAATCCTCTAGGATATCTTCGTTTCTCTTAGTAGGGGAAAGGTTTTGCTTTAGGTCTTCAAGTCCCTCTAAAATTTGCTTTTGAGATTTTTCATCGGGGAATTCGTCAAGAGCTCGGTGGTCAGGATGATTAAAAAAAATCTTTACAAATTTTTGAAGCTCTTGGATTCCAAATCCATAATTCATTCCTTCCCAATTGAAAGTTTGAGACCCTATCTTGGATTGCCCACACAATGTTAAAAAGGAGCTAAGCAATTTTTGGTGCCTGAGGTGCTGGCATTTAATTAAATTAGCTCCCTTTTCCAGGAAGTAATGCATACAATCTTCTTTTCCTTCTGTTATAGCGACAAGTAAAGGGGTAAATCCCCATTCGTTAATATGATCTATTTCTGTCTGATGTTCCATGATCAGCTTCACAAGCCCTAAAGAAGTAAACACCGCTGCCACAAGAGGCTCAGCATTCTTTTCAGCTTTCACACCATTATTAAGCAAGAATTTTAAAGTTTTCTCCTGGTTCTCTTGTATGGCACAAACCAAGAGAGCCGCTTTCTTCTCTTTATCCAATTTTTTTAAATCTAGAATGCCATTCACCAGAGATTGGAGAAATTCCACCAATCCAAAGCGAATCGCCAATTCAATAAGGTAATATTTATATTTAGAATGCAAGGAAGGCGGCAATCCTTTTTCAATAAATAATTTAGTCAATTCTCGATTTTTTTTATGGTTCAAGCGACAAAAGATCTCTTTTATTTGCGCTTTGCTGGCTTTAAATTTAGCTTTTTTATCCAACAAATAATTGGCTACCTCAAGCTGCTGCAAAGCGAAGGCTGCAGCTAAAGGAGATCCCCATTTGGTTGTTATGTTTAGCCCCACCTGTTGCTGAAGAAAAAAATCCATGAGGGGAAGATGCCCATATCGAAGGGCTAATGTAAACATCTGTTCTTTCTTCTTTTGGCTGTTTAACCACTGATGTTGATACATCAATTTGATAATTTGAAGGCTTCCCCTCCGAACAGCTAATTGAATATACGGCTCTTGCTCAAAAGCCTTGGTGGTTAAAATCAAAAAAGGCTCTACCGTAGGCAGGCTTTCCTCTAAAATGGCCTTATAAAAAAGCGGATGAAGAAAAGAAGGCTTTTCGCTCTTTTTTTCCTCTACATTCAGAAAATTTGGAGACGGAATGGCACTTTTAATAATAGCCGTTTTAAAGGTGGACTTGACTTTTTGGCAGGTTGCATGTTTTTTAGGTGCTAAACTATTTCTTATGGCTATCCGCTCTGAACGGGACAAAAAAAGGTAAGCTAAGCAGCGTATAGCAATGATAGAGATAACCTTGCGAAGGTTCTTTTTACTCAAATGGTATGGCTGGCAAGCCTGTTTAATATAGGCTATATAAATTTTGTTTTGAATGGAATGAAGCATATGATAATTCAATCAATTTTAATAAAATGCCCCTATTATATAAAAAGAGGTATTTCTTAAAACAGCCTTCCCATAAATCAGGCAAGCTTTTTAAAATAAATAGGGTATGTTACCCAAACCTCTTTTAAAAGGGTATTTCTCGCTTTTCTCCTCGAGAGAAACAATTCAGATAAATGTCATAGCCACCTAACAACTTTGCTATCCCCCTTCTGACTATAGAATAAGAGCGGATTTAAAAATCGCTTTCACCAATAGAAAAAGAGGATAATAAAAAAATGTCCCCTTTTTACCCCTTCCCCTTTCTCAATTTTCGAAGGTCCCAGGCAAGAAAAAAACTCACCTCTCTCTAGGTGAATCCTCAATATCACAAGCGATACAATGAGGCATGAAACAAAGGCTAGAAGTAAAAGCTGGGATAAAAACAACCAAGACCCCTTAAAAGGGCCTCATCTGCAAAACCTTTTTAGATATTAGGTTAAAAATATTTAAACCCTTTTAATTGCAAAAAAAGCACTACTTTTGTTCAAAATGACAAGATAAAAACGTTTTTGTCGCTTTTCATTTATGATCATTTCAGGCAAAATTGGCCCATCATTTGGATGAATGTAAAGCTGTGTTTTTGTGGGACCTATGAGGATTACGTGAGACATCAACCAACAAAAAGCCCCTCACATTTAGCGAATTCAGCGCCGATTCACTTTTACCATCGGACAGATAGCTTGCTATTTCAGTTTATTTTATGTGAATTTATCGCTGTTCATCGTGAAATTCAGGTGATGAAAACTATCCTGTTAAAAATGCGCCAGCCAGATCCAAATTCTCAAGACGAATTTGCTTCTTTGTTAAATACCTTGACTCTAGCTACTCGAAACTTATCAGGTTCAGCTCAAGAGCATATGCGTTTCTTCGCTTGGAATTTAGAAGTAGGCGCTTTAACTAAACTAAGGAATTACTGCACGTTCTTTTCTCAGAATAAAGAAAATTCTGATAAAGCCCCTATGCACATGCAACGCTATGCGAATCGCGCCTGGCTCTTTTGCTTACAATCTTTAGATTACATTCGCCTCTTACAGCACAATCTTTTCGAGTCCGTTCTCCCGGTGGAAAAAGTTTTTGAAGCAAACAACCTACTTATCCTCACATTAGAGAAACTTTTTAGCCAGATTCAACACCTTACACGTTTGATTGCACGCGTATCCTTAACCTTCCGTCGCGATGAAAATATTTTATACTTCATCCTTCAACAAAAAGAAGGATTTGATCAGATTTATGAAAAGAATTTTGTGAAGAATCTTTTTGAAAAAATGTTTGAAAATGGAGTTCCGGGGGCAGGCCAATTTTTACTGCAAAAATATGGAGAGCGCGGTTTTTTTGATCTTTTGCCCCTTATTGCAAGCAAAATCACAGAATTGCAAATCGTTGTCGTCGCATGATGGATATAGAAAAACAGTTTGCTGAACTTCTAACGTTAACTCAATTCTATGTGCTCCAAGAACATCCTTTGAAAGATTGGACGTTTGCCGAGTCGCAAGCTTTTGCTTATTTTAAGGATCGAGCAATCGCTCAAAAAGCCTCCCTCGCGCCCGCTCCTGTCATAAATTCCTCTTTTACCCCTCTGCCACCCAAAAATCCACCGCCTCCTCTCCCTCCCAAAAAGCCCCCTCTGTTGTCCTCCGTGCTGCTGCAGGAAGAAAATAAAGCCGCCGCATTTAAAGAAAAAGAATCGGCGGTCTCCCTGCCAAAAGCTCCTGAAGAATGGTCTTTAGAACCCGTGCCAATTTCGACGACAGATTCTTTTGAAAACTTTCAGGCTTTATTTCGAAAGCTTTTTCCCGCAAGAACGCTTGTAGAACAAATTCCAGATGATGCAGAAGGCAAAAAGAAAAGCGAGCTTTGGAAACATCCTCCAGGCTCCCCTTCTGTTGTCATTCTTTCTTTTGGAGAGCCTGATAAGCAGCTTCTTTTTCTTCAAAATCTCGCCAAAGCCATCGAACATCTTGTCCAGCAAGCGGTTGAGATCCGCTCCGCTTTTGCTATCGAAGCAGCAAAGGAATGGAATACACTGCTGCAATCTCAAGAGTTGCGGCTGATTATTGCAACAGATGCCGGCATTCATGCTTGTCCTCACCTAGCCTCGTTTTATCGCGAAACACCTAAACAATCCCACCATTATTTGGGCCGCATCCCTTTGCTGTTATTATCCGATCTTTCCTTATACTTAAAAGAACCTAAGTTGAAGCTACCTCTATGGCAAGCTTTGTGTAAAATGTTAAAAAGCTGATGGTGCTTGTGGAACCCCAAAAATTTACCAAATATGCAGCAGTCGTTCTCGATGTTGCACTGGAGAAAGCTCTCGATTATGGGATCCCCGATGATTTATTAGTGCACGCCCAAAAAGGTGTGAGAGTCGAAGTTCCTTTACGTGGAAGTTTGCGCAATGGTTATATTTTGGCAATTAAAGACACATCTGATTATGGAAAAGTGGCCCCTATTCAGCGTATTTTTTCAGATGTTCAAATTCCTGAAGACCTTTTTGAGCTCGCTTTGTGGATCTCCCGTTATTATTTAGCGCCTCTTTTCCAAGTTTTTAAAATTCTTGTCCCTTCCAGTATTCGCAAAGAGATGGCACACAAACAGCAGCTATTTGTCATGCGTAAGCAAACTCGAGAACGGCTCAAAGAGGAATGTGAAAAGATCCGCAACAAACATCCCGCCCAAGCTGCGGTATTGGATGTCATGTTATTGGTCAAAAAGGGAATTTTGCTTTCTGAACTTCTAGAAAAAACGGGAGGCTCTCGAAGCCCTGTGGATACCCTATCCGCAAAGGGGTATCTTCTTGTTGAGCCCATCCGCATCGATCGTTCTCCCCTAGTGGGGGAGGAGTACCTCTTAACTAAACCCAAAATTTTAAGTGAGGAACAGCAAGAGGCTTTTACGAGAATCGCTCAATCCCTTCAAGATAACATTTTTCAAACACATCTTTTATATGGAATTACAGGTAGCGGCAAGACCGAAGTTTATTTACAGGCAATTGAAAAGGCGCTTCAAATGCAAAAAAGCGCCATTATGCTTGTCCCTGAAATTTCTTTGACAGCCCAAACGATTGAACGATTTAAGAGCCGTTTTCCTGACAAGATTGCCATTTTACATCACCGCTTAAGCCATGGAGAGAGGTTCGATGAATGGCATAAAATTCGGCGGGGGGAAGCTCGCATCGTCATAGGAGCACGCTCGGCTGTGTTTAGTCCGGTTCAAGATTTGGGCCTGGTCATTGTAGATGAAGAGCACGAACAATCCTATAAGCAGCAAGAAGAAGCCCCTTGCTATCACGCACGAGACGTAGCTGTCATGCGGGGTAAAATTGCGCAAGCAACCGTCATTTTAGGAAGTGCCACTCCTAGCATCGAAAGTTATTACAACGCCCTAAAAGGAAAATATGGATTAAGCGTTTTAAAACACCGCGCCGAAGCCTCTCTACTTCCAACTGTCACCATTGTCGATATGAAAAGAGAGTTTGAAAAGGCCAAAGGATTTACAAATTTCTCCGAGCCTCTTCTAAATGAGATAGAAAAGCGCTTAGTAACTGGCGAGCAAACGATCCTCTTTTTAAATCGGCGCGGCTATCACACTACCTTGAAGTGCCCTAGCTGCCATACATCCCTTAAATGCCCTCACTGTTCTCTAGCCCTAACTTTTTATTACTCTCGAAATAGCCTCTCTTGCCACCTGTGTGACTTTGCTCTCACTCCCCCTCCTTCTATTTGCCCAAGTTGCAAAAAAGACGCTCCTATGAAATATCAGGGCGTGGGAACAGAGCTAATCGAGCGCTCATTGCACGCCGTATTTCCAGATAGTCGCATTATCAGGATTGATGCCGATACCACTCGGCACAAAGGTAGCCATCAAAAACTCTTGCGAGATTTCGGCACGGGCAAGGCAGATGTTTTGATTGGCACCCAAATGATTGCCAAGGGATTGCATTTTTCCGAAGTCACTTTAGTAGGCATTTTAAACGGAGATGCTTCTTTGAATATTCCTGATTTCCGCTCATCGGAAATTGCTTTTCAGCTGATGACTCAAGTTGCAGGAAGAGCGGGTAGAGGTGTTACACAAGGAAAGGTGATTATTCAAACGCACCTCCCCGAAAATTCCACCATTCAATTAGCAGCTCAACAAAATTATACAGCTTTCTTCGAAGAAGAAATTTTATCGCGCGAACTCTTTGCCTTTCCCCCTTTTAGCAGCCTAGTAAAACTCAATTTTTCCGGCCCCGATGAGAAAAAAACGGAGGAATTCGCCCAGCTTTTCCGCCACAAATTGCAGATAAATCTCCCCGAAATATTTACCTTAAGCCCTGTGATTCCCTCTGGCCATGCGAAAGTTAAAGATCGATATCGTTTTCAATTTTTAATTCGAGGCCCCAGTATATATTCAGCAAATCAAGCTATCAAAACCACCTTACAACACGCACTTATACCTCGAGACATCAAATTTTTGATTGATGTCAATCCTCTGACCACCTTCTTTTAAAAAATTAGGATAAAGGAGAGCCATTTCGGGGGATTTGCACAGCTAATACTCCCTCCTAAACAAGATCTCTCTTTTTAAAACATGTAAGACAGGGTACCTAGAATCCTATAGGATTGCCATGTAGCCCCATTAAAAGGGAGCGAGGTATTCCCATAATAGATGGAATAAATGTAATCGAGGCCATGCCAAGTTTTCATATGCACATACTGTCCCTCTAATCCAATGAGCCCTCCCCACTTAAATTGATATTGGGTGCCCAAAGTAATAAATGTGCCGTTGGCATGAGCTCCTTGCTTGAAATCTTTAAGAAAATCCCACCTTAAATTCCAGTGCCCCTTTCCATTGAAATGCGCCCAATGGTACTCCAATGTGCCATACAGCGTCCAGGGTCCTAGATAGCAAAAAGTATCCACTCCTGTCCAAGGGCCTTCCCATTTCGCCCGATAGTTACTGTGTAAATTAGAAATTTTTCCTAAATCCCCAAAAAGATTAACGGTTTGGTTTCCATCAAACTGCCTCAAATGCAGCTCATGATGAGACCAACCCACAAGCGGAATAATTTTGAGCAGACTGCAAAACCAAGTAGTTTGAAAGCCAATCGCAGCAGACAGATCAAAAACCTCCCCTTTTCCAGCATCGGAAATTAAGCGTAAGCATTCTTGCTTCTGCTCCCCCTCTAAATAATCTGAATCCTGATTTTTGCCATGATAAATGCTTCCATAATTCCCCTTAAGCCGAGCTGTAAGTGAGCAGATAGATACTTTGAAATTCCCCATGACATTATAGCTGTAGAGATCTTCCCAAGCCAATTTAGAGGAAACACTCGGATCACTTTGTGGATCAGAGATGGACCATTCAAATCGATCTTGCCTGTATCCAGCCCCTATCTTATAGTCTAAATCCACTAAGGCATGGCCGCTAGAAAAAAACGTCATTAAGCCTACTAAAACTCCCCAAAATCTATGCATAAAATTCCTTTGCTCTGCGTTTGAATAAAGTTGGCATAAAATTTAGGCTTTTTTAGAAAAATTTCCAACCAAATTGTTCTTTTTCAAAATTTGAAAGTCAAATCAACAAAAGAGAGGGAAAAAATAACTAAAGAAATAAGAATACGAATTTTTCCCTTTCTTGCAGGGTGAAAAAGATCCAAAATTAGGTTCCCAGAAAATGCATTTTTTGTTGGTTTAACATTTATTCTAATCCTGGATATTGATATGCTGTTTTTGCCAAAGACAAGCCAAAAACCAATCCCTTACAAAGGGCGTAAAAGGCCAAATAAAAATAAGTCAATTCTTATGCGTGACAAATGAGGAAGTGCAGATTTAAAGGAAATAGGGGATAGGCAAACAGCCTACCCTACTAGCATAAGGAAAGACGCAAGGAGTAAAAGTTATCTTACAAACTGACCACGGACTTGATAAAGTCTCACCATAAAGGGCATTTAATGAAGTGGCTTTGTTTAGTTTTAGTTGCCACAGCTAAAGCAACTTTGCTTGATGCGCAGGAAACGATCACCTCCTCCCCTTTATCTGACAATGAAGAAGTTTTGTCTTCTTTTCAGGGTTGGGAAGAGGCCTCAAATGAAGATTTAGGACACGGGCTCTCAGGCGCTGTAGGAATTACTCCCCTGAGCATCACTGCTAATGTTTTGCTAGGAATAGCGCTTGCCTATAATTTCTTATCACGCAAAATCCTCACCTTCCCTCCTAATTGGCAAAAAATTCAGGTGGGGGAGAATGAGCAGGCTCTAAGTTGGATAAGTTCAAAAAACCCCTTAAAACTCTTTTTCCACTATGTCAGAACAGCTAAACGGATTGTGGGGATTTGGATTATTCCTCTTTTGGCATCGGTTACTTTCCTATATGACTGGAGAATTGCCATAAACTTTTTAAGTACCCGCAATTATACGGAAGCCCTTTTTGTTTCGGTGATCATGACAATTGTCTCTTCTCAGCCTATCCTAAACTTGATGGAAGCATTTATTCGCAAAATCGCTTCTTTAGGGAAAGAGTCACCTGGATCCTGGTGGGTTTCTCTTCTTACTGTAGGGCCCATATTAGGAGCCGTGATTACAGAAGCTGGCGCCCTGATTGTGACTAGCCTTTTACTTGCTAAGCAATTTTACACACGCCCTGTTAGTCAAAATTTAGCCTATGCGACTCTCGGATTACTTTTTACTCATATTTCTCTCGGCGCCATTTTAACCAATTTTGGTGCCCCCCTTGATTGGATGCATGTAGAACAATGGAGCGAAGAAGAGCTCTTCACCCTTGCTCGATTTAGCGGAAAATCCCTCCTCACTATTTTTATCTCCACTCTTTGCTATTACCTTTATTTTCGGGATGAATTTGCTGAATTAGCTAAACGAGAAAAAACTTTTAGTCCTTCCGAGACCAGGCAGCGAATTCCTTGGTGGGTTACAGCCACCCACACAATGTGCTTAAGTGTGGCCATACTCTCCTTATACCACCCACCTATTTTTCTTAGCGTTACCTGCCTCTTCCTTATTTTTCACGAAACCACCCGCCAATATCAGACCCGTTTAAAATTACGCCCTCCTATGTTAGTAGGCTTTTTCTTTTCCGCTTTAGTTATTCATGGAGGGCTGCAAGAGTGGTGGACAACTCCCTTACTGGAAAGGGTGGATGCTTTAATGTTGACAGGAGCTTCTTATCTGTTTGGATCTTTCGTGGATGGAGCCACGTTGGCATACCTTGCGACATTGCTCCCCTCTTTGAATGATGCTACTAAGTATTCCGTCATTGTGGGAACCCTTGCAGCGGGGGGATTAACTGTCATCAGTCATCCCTTTAATTCCAAACAGGAGGCCCCTTCCCACTCTCATTTTGCCGAAGGAATTTCACCTAAAAAACTTTTTTTCGCCACCTTGTTTCCCATGTTTGTAACGGCTTCCATTTTCTTCCTATTTAGGGTTTAAAAACAGCCTCTTTCGCAAGCATTTTCTTTTAACCGTTCTTCAGGTGCCAAGGCCTGAAAGAACGGTCTGTCTTTGAAAACGCTCAAGCGTTTGAATTTAAGAAATTAAGGACTTGATGAAATTTCATAAATCATAAAAACATTTGCCACAATCTCTACATTCCCAGCTTCAATAGGAGCGTTATTGCTATCAAAGCCCTTTGCCATCATCGTATGATAACGAGGCATAGGGTAATGCTCGCTGGATTGTCCAGCCGAAAGCTCTAAAACACGCACAAGTTTTACTCCTGTTGTCTGGGCCAACATTTGCGCATCCGCCATCGCATTTGCGGCAGCTGCTTGTAAGGCTTCTGCCCGATAAGCCTTAGGATCTTTTACCGTGAATTGAATGGAATCGATGGAATTAACCCCTGCTCGATTCACTGCAGCAATCATATCGCCTGCCAAATGAATTTTTTCCGTTGAGATAGACAAGCTATTTGCCACTTCATAGCCTTTAATGGTTTGATCGGAATATCTAGGACGAACGGTAAACTGCCCTGTCTTAAATTCATTGTGAGTCAAACCTAAGCCTTTGAGAGCCTCTATCACTTTTTGCATCTTAAGATTGTTATTAAACACGGCTTTCTCTGAATGCACGTCTTCCGTGACGACACTGATATGCACCACAGCTTTTTCTGCAGGCTTATGTATACGAGCTTCCCCACTGACCATAAGCTTAGCAGGCTCATTTTCCCTGGCTATCCCATTCTGCACTATGCCGAATAACAAAACGGCCGTTAATAAATAGTTTAAGAGTTTCATAATATTCTCCTTGTTTACGTGGTTTTTCTAATCCTACTATCATCAATTAACTCGTAAAGTATTTTTAAAGGTAATTTCTAAATTACCCTAACAACTTTAACTATACCTTTGCTTAAGATTAGAGACAAATTTTAATATCAGCCAAGAAATCTATTTAAAATTTGTTTACTTGCTCCTTCAAAATCTTTATAGTTAGGCATTTTCATGGAGATAAATCTATGTTCAGGTTGCTTCGAGATTTAACCTATTTCCTTCTTTTGCTGGCTTTAACCAGCTGCGCTGCTAAGCAAGATTCAACCTATGAGCCTATTCCTGAGACGATAGAGGCACAGCCTTCCCAGCGCAATCTATTGTGTGCGAAAGAAATCGAGAAGGGCTCTTACATGCTTTTTGTCGAAGAGTTAGATTTCGCTCAGCCTTATTGGTTATATGTGCGTGGAAATGTAAATCACGCCATTGATTGCCAAGAAATTTTTATCCGCCCTGACCGAGCTATATCGCTTGTATGTATGCCAGAAAATAGGCTCGTACTTGCTTTTGAACCCTCCCTTTTAGGAGAATCTTTTGATGTTTTTCTTCTTTCCAAAGATAAGGCCTTACTTGGCCATGCGCACTTGATCCCTTTTCCGGTTATCCATGCCCAGGTTAAAGACTATTCCATTACAGCCGAAATCTTGAATCAAACCGCGGAATGCCTTTTTTTTACAGCCTCTGGCTTTGAACCGGAAGAAGAAGTTTTTATGGGTTCTGGCCTAAATGAAGAAGATGGGCATTTAACAAAACACACCGCCTCAAAAGAGGGGACACTTTGTTTTATTGAAAATCCTGCCTATCGAGGACAACAAGGAGGAAAAAGGCAGCTCCTCATGATTGGTAAAAAAGGAAAGATTCAAACTGAGTATCTATGGGGCAAAAAACTACTCGACTATTCACATGCCTTTTTTCAATCCAGAATAAAAACAGACTCCACCTAATAAGGAATTCTACTGTATGCCTGAAGCAATCCAGCACTATAAAAAACTTCACGAAATTTCCCGAAATACACGCATCCTCGAGGGGATTGACGCCTTGCTGCATTGGGACCAAGAAACCTATATGCCTGAAGGCGCAGCTGCCATTCGTGCCGAACAGCAAAAAATCATGGCTGGTCTCATCCACAAAGGGAAAATTGCCAAGCCCTTCGTGAACACCCTTTCACGGCTAATCGATATCAAAAGCGGCAAAATTTTAGCAAAAGGCTTAGGAAAGGCAAAAAATGCCGCTTTAAAAGTTTGGCGGAAAGAATATTTAAAAGAGGTCGCTCTGCCTACTCGATTTGTAGAAGACTTTGCTAAACTGACATCCCAATCCCTTTTAGTGTGGCGCTCAGCAAGGCAAGAAAACTCTTTTCGTCGATTTGCTCCCTATTTAGAAAAAATTATTCAAATGAACCGTCAAAAAGCGGATCTATTAGGCTTTCAGGCCCACCCTTATGATGCTTTATTAGATTCTTATGAACCAGGCATGACGACAGAGCGCTTAACTCCTACTTTTTCTGATTTAAAGCAATTTCTGGTAGGGTTGATTAAAAAAATTCAGAAAAAGCCCCCTATAGACGATCGCTTTTTATTCGGCAAATTTGCTAAATCCAAACAAATCGCATTTAGCCAACTGGTTCTAAAGGGGATGCATTATGACATGCATTGCGGAAGGCTCGATTTTTCTATTCACCCTTTCTCTTCCGCTTCTCATCCTACCGATAGTCGCATCACCACCCGTATTCATCCAACCTCCTTGCTAAGCAATCTACGCTCTGTGATGCATGAAGCTGGACATGGGCTTTATGAGAGGGGGCTCCCTATGAATGAATATGGATCGCCTTTAGGACAACCCGCCTCTCTTGGCATCCATGAGAGTCAATCTCGCTGGTGGGAAACGCGGATTGGACAAAGCTTACCTTTTTGGAAATATTATTTTCCCTTGCTTCAAAAAGAATTTAAGGGATTCCAAAAGATTACCCTTGAAGAATTTTACAAAGCTTCCAACAAAGTCCAAGCTTCTTTTATTCGAGTAGAAGCGGATGAAGTGACGTATAATCTCCATGTAATTTTGCGTTTCGAAATAGAAAAAGCCCTTATTGAGGGCTCACTTCCCATTAAAGAAATTCCCGAGGCATGGAATGAAAAACTCAAACAATTCCTAGGGCTCATCCCTTCTACAGATTCCGAAGGATGTTTACAAGATATCCATTGGTCTTTAGGCTGTTTTGGATATTTTCCTACCTATTCCCTCGGTAATCTTTACGCGGCTCAGCTTTTTTCAGCCTTTGAGAAAGAGTCTCCCGATTGGGAAAATAAAGTTGCAAAAGGAGAGATGAAATTTATTAAGGAATGGCTCGCCAAATCCATTTTTCAGTTTGGTCAGCAATATTCTAGCGTTGAGCTCGTTGAAAAAATAAGCGGCTCCTCTTTCTCTAGCAAACCCTTTTGCAACTATTTAGAAAGCAAGTATAAGGCTATTTATGCCCTTTAAATTTCTTCAAAATTAGAAGGTAATAGGAGAAGGGACTTTAAAATAGAGGTTTTGTATAAAGGCCCGAATAATTGATGCATCAGTTGGACAAAATTGTCGTAGCCTAATTCCTCTTTCCGAACCTCTATCGTCCGTATGGCCCTGTTTAAACGGCTAAATCGATCAAATAGCATCTGCCGTTCTCGGATCAAGATGGCTGGAGCGTGAAGAAATAGATTGATTTCAAAGATCTCCTCCTCAGTTAATTTGGGCTGGGAAAGAAGCTTCATAAACGCAAAAAGCTTTGCACTTTCAGCCGCCCCTATATCGATCCCGTCCTTACACGTAAAGCTAAATGTTTGGGGCTTTACCATTTCAATAATTTTAAGCTGAAGAAAAAATTCAAAAATTTCGATAAAATCTAAGCGGCTTTCCCGGCTTAAAACATTTTTGTAAGAAAAAAATAAGCGGTGAATTGCCTCAAAAAGAGGAGGGACAAACTCAGAGAAAAGGTCTTTTTTTAGGGCGGAAGGTAAATAGAACCCCCCTCCCGAACTTCGCAAATGCTCTTCAAAATGTTGAATAAAAGCGATCACATCAGGCTCATGAGAATAAGAAGCCGCCTGGTGATAAAATTCTGTATCCTTAGGAAAGGTCACCACAGTTAAGGCCGAAGAAAAGTCTGGGTGTTTTTGCAATTCTTCTATCGCATGAGAGCGAGCGTACTCTTTCCAAGAAGTTTTATCCTGTAAGTTAAATAATAAGTGCCCTTTTTGTGGATTGTCACTGTCTAAGTAAGTATAAGAACGCAGAAAGGCTTTAAATTCATCCACCACGGAGGCTTTATTAATCGCTTCTTGATAGGTGGGGGTAGGGATGCGAATATTTACACACCGCATATTTTCGAAGTATAAAGTAAACAATTGAGTGGGAATATTGCCTTGGTGCAAAGGATCAAAGAAATGATACCTATCCCCTTCTAAGTTTTCTAAAATTCGAACGAGCGGACCATGAGAATGGGCTTTTAAAACTTTACTTAAGGCCTTATAATCTTGGGTTAACTGATCAAAAACCGCGGTTTCCGAAGGATTATAAGCCCCTTTACGGAAGCTATAAGATAATTCTCGAGCCTCTATCATCATGCTTTTCAAAGAAGGGAGAAACTCCTGCATCGATTTAACGCTTGAAAAGAAGCTACGGCATAAAAAGTAGGCTGTTTCTAATAATACCCCCCCTAGTTTGTCAAATTTCTCTGGAGGGTATGCCACCAATTTCTGGAATTCACGGGTATGTAAGGCTTGTGATAAATACATTTGAAAATCCTTAAAGTAGCCCGCACAGCTTTTGGTAGGTGAATAGCGCAGCAGATGAGACGATTGCCCGCATAAGAAAAGCGCCATCAACGCTTTCCTTAGGGTGGAAGCAAGCTCATTATTAGGGTGCTCGGCACTTTCGCGATAAAATAAATCTAGACGGGATCCAAAAGACCGTAAAATATGGCGGGCTGCGCTATGGATAAAGAGATCAACGTGAAAGCGGATATTGGCCATAAGAGGATGGTTAACTTTTTCTCCAAAATAATCCCCCAAGTCGCAAAGAAGTTTTACATTTCGAATTAACTTAAGACTAAAAAATCGAGAGCCATCTTCTTTTCTTAAAAAAAACAATTCATATTCTGTATCCTTCTTGACAGATTCAAGATCTATGAAAACATGCTTTACCTTTTGGCCAAGCTGCCGCTTACTCGAGGGCTTTTCTTCTTTTAAAATTTGGCGTTTAGTTAAACTAATAATCCCTTTTACTAATAAGCCTTTATTAAACTTATGCGCAATATGGGTCAGATAAAATTCTTCAAGCTCTTTATACTCTTTCGTTTCTGTAATGCTTTCTTGCCTTTTCTTATGAAATAAACAGGCAAACCTATCCAGCTTTTTGGCAGCCTTACCTACTAGAACCATCAGGGACTTTATTTCTTCCACTGCGTGTGCATCTCTCACATAGCGGTATCGGGTTTGGTAAAAGCTACGCAAGTAGTTTAGCACAACTTTAAAGATGCCTTTAACCCTTGTAATAGTGCGATCGGCATTTTCAGGACGAAGCCCATGGACTGTTTTGATGGAATTGTTTGGAAATGGTTGAACGCCCCCTGCTTCTCCCTCAAAGTCCAAATCGGCGATCTGAGAAAGAGTTTCTACAGCCTCAATAATGGATAAATTGCCCTCTTGCTTCTGGTATGTACTCATTCAAACACCTCTTTATGTGCTTACATTAAAAAAAAGCATTCAAGACTTAATATCATTATCCTATTTTTTAAAAATTAATTAACATATCTTTTAAACTTTTTTTTAAAATTATTAAGTTTGAATCTTTATTCAAAGGGAGATTTTTTAAAATTATTTATTAAAAAATCAGCGATTAATTAAAATAACTTATATAACAACAAATAATGACCTTTTTCAGGATAAGGAGATCTGATGAACCCCCTTCATTCAACTCCAGATGTTCACAACTTAGTTTTCACCCATCCGGTTGCCGCCTCTTCTATAGGCAAAAATTCAAGCGAGCAAGTTGGGCCACCAAGTTTCGAAATAGATCCCCACCAAACTGTTGAGCATATGTACAATTTATTTATGGAAAGTCAGGATCACTCTGAGGAAATCTCTTCCCTAGAAGGTCAGCTCCTTTCTGTTGAAGAGGAGATAGAGTCTCTTACTAAAAAAACAAAAAAAGAGTGAAAGTGAAGAGAAAATAAAAGGAATTAAAGCTAAGATACAAGAGCGAAAAAAATTAATTTATACGTTGGAAAATAAACTCGAAACTTTAAATGACCAACAAGAAAGCAAGGAAAAACAAATACGCACTCTTGATAATCAGCTTAAAGCTTTGTTTTTACCAGGCCGAGAATTACCTGTAAAATTTGATAGCCGCACAGATTCTTCCCAAATTCAACATTATAAAGCGATCTTAAATAGTAAAATTGGCCTTTGAAAAGCTTTCGAAACCGAAGCAAAAAAAGACCTAGAAGAGAATAAAGCAACGATTCTGCAGCAATTTGGTAAAGCAAACTTAAAAGATCTTTCCCAGGTGGGATTTCACTTAAAGATTTTGGGAGGAGATGATCACAATCATGGCAAATCCCCTATCTTGGTTACCTTTACCTCTTTGCAAGATAAGTCCACTCTTTTGGAAGTCGTGTATAAGCCAAGAAACGCGCACACAGACAAGGCTATTCTCGAGCTTTTTGCAGCAATTAATGCCCTGCCTGAAGAAAGCAAATCTGGCCCCGCTCTTCCTTTTTATAAAATCGAGCATATTAATGACGGTAAGGCAAGCATTTGGGAATATATTAAGGGGGATGGGCTGATAATGGGAGCCTCTACTACAGTTAAATATATGCTCCCAGGAGAAAAGCGAGATAACGCAGAGAAAAATTTGCTTAGGCTCGAACAAGTATGCAGCCGTGCGGGAATTACAAACCTTCATATGGAAAATGTCTTATTAACTAGCCATGGCGAGTTGATTCCTATCGATCTGGAGGTGGTATAACTTGGACATGCGACAGGTTTATATAGCTCTCAACCCCAATCAAAAGAATTATCTACAGCAGAAACAAAATTGGTTGACGAATTTCTTGCTGTGCAAAGGGAAATTATAAAGGCAGTGAATGAACACACCGAATTCGAATTTATCGCGGATGAAGAAGCTTTTATTAAACAGTTTAGCGATAGCATGAAGAGGGGAGACGTCCCCTTTTTTACCAAAAATAAAGACTTTATTTGCTTTGGACATTTTTCTAAAGAAAATAAAATTGCAAAATTGAAAGCGAATAACAACTAAGTTAATTATGAATAGTGACTTACAGCTGCCAAGCCGTTCTTTATTGTATAATAGCAGCCTCCAATTTTTAAAAATGGAGCAGATAATAAAGCGGAATGTTGTCCAGGCGACAAAGGAAAAAGCTTATCGCTTAGCTTCGTCTAATCACTTTAGAGTATCAACTGTTTCCAGACAGGCCCATCGATTAGCCAAAGAGGCTTTCAAAAATTTTGAAAGCCAGTTGATCACCCTGTTTAATGCAAGTCCTCTCACCGCTCATCCATTTTTAAAAAATAGGTTGCTTCAATTTATAGAAACTTGGCGCCATTTTTTTTACTCCACTTTATATGTAGAGTTAAGAGGATTAATGCTAATCGAGGCCAACAAAAAGAATATTCATGTCACCTTGAAAGCTTAAACCTTCGCAAGTCTTGATTTTCCGTAAAAAGAGGCCTATCATTTGGATGGGCCTCTTTTAAAATAGGATCGATCACCTGCTGTAAGGCTACTCGATACCCCTTATAGCCATTTCGAAAATCTTCGGCAGTCAACTCATAAGTGATATCTGGAGTGACTCCTAGATTTTCAATAAGGGTGCCATCCAGATGCCTTTCTAAGAGGGAATTTGTATAAGAGTAGCCCGCAACCCCTAGCCTATTCGGATGCCCTTCCCCTACCACAGTGCCCCCTGCACCAGCAGTGCGTGCCCCAAAAATAGTCGCTCTTTGATTATCTTGTAAAATGCAAGGGAAATTATCTGCGCAAGAAAAATCAGATTCATTTATCAAGACAATGATCGGCTTGTTGTATGTCACTCTTGAGTTGGGCAAGATGGCCTTCACAATAAGATGGACAGGAGAAGTGATATATTTACCCATCTCCCATTCGTCTAAAATAAATTGGAAATATTGAATGGAGGAATGAACCAATTCTAAAGAGACCGGATATCCATATAAGCTAGGACCGCAAACTTCTAAAGCTTCTTCCTCACTTGTTATCTTTTTAAGAGCTTCAAGCGCTTTAAAAGCCTCCATCACCTCTTCTTGAGTTAAGGCAATCTTATATTTGGGCAGTTCTAAAGGCTTATCTGTTAGAAAAGTTAATAAGCCGTATTTATAAAAAACGGATCCGCCTGGATTATTGACTTGGTCAATCACCAAAGCTTGGGTGCGAGGAAGAAAAAAATCGATCATTTGCTCAAATTCCGCTATTTCCTCATCCCCTCCTTCATAAGTCGCTATTCGCACGTATCCGATTCTTTGCCTATGGGGGGTTTCACAGATATAAGCATAAAAAGGACAATCCAAGTCAGATTGCCAAATCACTGAACCTAAAAGAGGCACAAAACTATGCCGTGCTCCCAAGTTGTGAATATCCTCTCCTGTATGCCTTTCGCCCTGTTTAAACTGAGCATATAGAGGAGTCATCATCATTTTTTTATAGTAAGGACGTTGGAAAAACGGCTGTTTTAAGGGGAGCGCACGAGAAGTTAGAGCAGGTAAAGGATTTTCCTTTATCTGCTCTGGACGATAATCCCAAGTTAACAAATAAGATCTTTGCTGAGCTGTTTTTTTATGTTGCAGGACAATTTCGACTTCTCCTTGAGGAACATCTTCTGCAAACCTTCCAGACCGCCAGGTTAAAGCACGCTCAGCAATCCTTTGATCCGTTTTTTCATTGAGACGATCGTAAGCTGATTTGCGTAGATGGTAGATGGCCTTCTCAATATCTTGCCCATCAAAGGCAATCACTTCATCACCCACCGCCCAATCAGAGAAAGCCCCTGGTAATCTTTCCTCGTCGATCCATGTAATAAAATAGCGCCCTTCTGCCCCATGTACATGAAAAGGCAAAGAAGCCCTTTCAGTCGAGTGAAAGGATACAGTGACGTGATAATCCGCCACAGAGGTAAAAAGTTTATTTAAAACCTTATGGTAATCTTTTAAAACAGGGGAAGAAAGCTGATGAATTTCCGCTTCTGCATTTGCAAATTGTTGATTAAGGTCCCACCCCAAATGTAGCCATTTCCATTCAGCCGGCACATATTTGATCTGGAAATTTTTTTTAATAAAATGCAAATCTTCTACCATTTCTTGCCGCAAAAAAGCTTCATTAGCAAGAAGACAAGGCGAAATAAAGAAAATGATAAAAAATTGGAAAGGGAAGAGAAGTTTAGCCTTCATATGACCTAAAGAGGATTTTAAAATGGAAAGGGATCTATTGATAAAAATGCAATAAATCATAAAATAAGTAAGTATATAAAACGTTTTTTATTTCTGTCAATATTGCAGGAGTAAATTTGCGTATTTTTTTAACTTATTCGGAAGGGGAACCATGGCGAATCTTTTTGTGCAGCAACTATTGAGAGATCCTACCAGCCTCCCCCCTCATGGCATCTGCCTGCCCATTTTCTCTTTACATTCAAAAGGTAGTGGAGGAATTGGTGAGTATACTGATCTTCTTCCTCTCTTGGCATGGGCTAAAAAACTTGGGATCCATATTATCCAACTCCTCCCCCTCAATGATACTGGCTTAGAAACAAGTCCTTACAATGCCCTTTCGGCATTTGCTTTAAATCCCATTCATTTAGGCTTAAAACAACTCCCTTATTTGGCAAACTATCCAGAGTTAACACCCCTACTTGCTCAACTCCAAGCTCTTAATCAAACTCAACGAGTTTCCTATAAAGAAGTGCATGGACAACGCGATTTATTCTTACGCCAGTATTTTCAACTAGCAGGCCCGCTTCTTTTAAAAGCTGACGATTTTCAAAAATTTCAGCAGCAAAATGAGTGGGTTGAAAAATACGCCTTATTTAAAACTTTGAAAATCGCCAGAAATTGGGAATCGTGGGACCTGTGGCCAGAAAAGCTACGCTATCCCACGGAAGACTACCTTGCTGAACTGCTTTTAGGGAAGCGCGAAGAAGTTGCCTACCACTCCCTTTTGCAATTTTTATGTTTTTCTCAAATGGAAAAAGTAAAAAAGGAGGCCGAAAGTCAGGGCATTTTTTTAAAAGGGGACATTCCTATCTTAATTGACTCTCAAAGTGCCGATGTTTGGTTGAACCGCCCCCTATTTCATACCCATTTAACTGCGGGAGCACCACCCGATCAATACAGTGAAGTGGGGCAAAATTGGGGATTTCCCCTCTATAACTGGGACAAACATGCCGAGACTCATTACACCTGGTGGAAAAAACGGCTCGAGATCGCCTCCCACTTTTATCATTTCTATCGCATTGACCATGTGGTTGGATTTTATCGCATTTGGGGGATTCCGTTTAATCAATCTGCTAAAGAGGGGAAGTTTTTCCCGGAAGATCCTTCTGTATGGATCTCTCATGGGGAAAAAATTCTTAAAATGATGGTCGATTACTGCCCTATGTTGCCGATTGGAGAAGATTTGGGAGTTATCCCTCCTGAAGTTAGAATAAATCTTCGCCAGCTCGGCATATGTGGCACAAAAGTGATGCGCTGGGAAAGAAGGTGGAACGAGGATGGTCGCTTTATTAATCCCCACGATTATATTTTAGAAAGTTTAACGACCGTTTCTACGCACGACTCTGAAACACTTCAACAATGGTGGAGGAATAATCCTCAGGACGCCAAAGATTTTTCAAGCTTTAAAGGATGGACCTATGAACCCACCCTTTCTTCTGTGCGCCACCAAGAGATTTTGTATGACAGCCATCATACCCGAAGCATTTTTCATATCAATCTTCTACACGAATACCTTGCTGTCATTCCGGGATTAACGTGGCCGAGTTTAGAGGATGAGCGGATTAATATTCCTGGCGTCGTGTCCGATAGGAACTGGAGCTATCGTTTTAAACCCAGTGTAGAAGAAATCATTCAAAACCCTGAGCTAGCAAAACTTATAAAAAAATTAACGGTTTAAATCTTTATGCGCTTCTTTTTTCTTTTCATTTTAATGTATAGCAGCTTTTGCATGGCAGCTTCCCCTTTAAAAATCCGCGCCTTATTTCGCAGCTTGGATCCCACATCAGTCGCACAGCATTTAGCTTTATATGAACTATACCCTGATACGGTTGAAGGGCAACAAGCTCTTAAAAAAGCCTGGGAACTTTTGGAGGGGGTCTCCATCTCTTCGCCCCAGACCGCTTTAACCCCAATTGAGCCTTCAGCCATTCATGCCTTGATTGCACTTGTCAATAAACAACCTAATGACACGGCCCCACACTTGTCTTCAGAAGCACTTGGGTTAATTGAAAAACTGGCCTCCAAATTACCTAATCGCCACCTTAAAGGTTTTCACGCGACTAACGAAGCAGAAGTTTTGGCTCTTCCTCCTGAAGAAATCGATTTAGCCAATGGATTGTTTCTCTCCCATTTAGAGGATGAGGATAAAAACTCTGGTAAGGTATATCAAGCGATAATAGACCTGATGGCCTTGCAAATTTTGGCTCAATTACCTTCTAATGCTACCCCGCTTCAAAAGATCTCAGCCATTAACAAATTTATTTTTTTTGATATGGGATTTCGCTTTCCTCCTCATTCTTGCTATGCAAAGGACATTGACCTTTACACGTTTCTTCCCTCGGTTTTGGATTCGAGACGTGGTGTTTGCTTAGGAGTCTCCCTTCTGTATATTTGCCTGGCTCAACGCCTCTCTTTACCTATTGAAATGGTCACCCCTCCAGGGCACATCTATGTGCGCTATAAGGATGGCAAAAACGTCCTTAATATAGAAACAACTGCTCGCGGCATCCATTTGCCTTGCGAAGAATATTTAGGCATCGACACACGAGCTCTTCAAGAAAGAACTATAAAAGAGGTGATTGGTTTAGCTCATTTTAACCAAGCCGCAGCCTATCTCAGGCAACACCGCTACGAAAACGCTCTGCTTTGTTACAAAAAGGCTCAACCCTATTTACCTAAAGATCAACTTTTACAAGAATTGACAGGCTATACCCACCTTTTTTTAGGAAATATAGAAGAAGGGAGAAAGCTTCTTGAAGAAATCAAAGACTATATCCCTGATCATGCAGTCACAAAAGAAAATATGGCAGAAGACTATTTAAACGGACTTGTAGATATAGAAGGGATAAAAACGGTATTTATGGAAGTAGATGAGTCGCGAGAATCACTTTTAAGAAAAAAGGAAGCCCTAGAAAAATTAGGGGAAAAATACCCTCTTTTTCGAGCTGGTATTTTTAGCCTTGCTTCAACTTATCTACAGTTGCATCGGAACCGCGAAGCCCTGGTATGGTTAAATATCTACCATTCTCTCTACCCCTTTGATCCAACGGTTGAATATTATTTAGCAGTATTATGCATGGAGAGATGTGAATCCACTAAAGCCTGGGAGCATCTCCTGCAAGCAGAAAAAATCACACGAGCAAGGGACCATTTTCCCAAAGCTTTAAAAGAAGTACGGCAAGCTTTAAACCAGCGCTGCCCTCCTTAAAAGTTAAAAAAGGTGAATGATGAAAATCTATACAAAAAAAGGCGATCGGGGACAAACTTCCTTATTTTCTGGAAAAAAAGTTCCTAAAAACCATCCTATCATTGAAGCCATTGGATGTGTGGACGAATGTAATAGCGCTATCGGCATGGCTCTTTCCCTTCTCCCTAAATTCCTCGAGTTTAAAGACCTAGAAGAACAGCTTTTAGGGATTCAACATACCTTATTTGAACTGGGAGCGATTTTAGCCTCTTCCCCTACTAAAACTTCCCTACTCAGCACAAAAGAGCTTGAGCAGTGGATCGATTGGATGGAAGAAAAGCTTCCTCCTTTGCAACATTTCATTCTGCCAAATGGCCATTCCGCCTCTTCCACCCTACAGCTAGCTCGCGCAGTTTGTAGGCGAGCTGAGCGAGCTCTCGTGACTGATATCGAAAGCAAGGATGCGCCGCCCGAAAGCTTAGTTTATTTGAATCGCCTTTCAGACTATTTGTTTGTAGCGGCCCGCCTTGTCAATTTCCATACTCAAACTCCCGAAATTATCTGGCTCTCAAAGCCTAATGATTAAGCCTATTTTAAAATTGACAAGCAAGAAAACTACATCTTAGGATATATATTATTGGGCTTCTAACATGATGATATCACTATTAGGAAGGAACACTTCTTATGGCTCATCTATACGTCATCCCATTTAACAACCTAGAAAAAAATTTTTACCAACACTGAATAAGTATTAAAAAAATTCAAGAGCTGGCCTCAGCCTCTTTCGGAGGCAAAAATGGAGGAATTAAATGCCTTTTTAAAGTCAAAAGGCACCCAGACTCTTTACAATCTTGTCCAAGAGCTTAATAAAGCTTAATGAAATAAAACCCCTGAGGCTTTCTCAACTTCTTGTACCGAAGTTTTGAACTGATTAAGAGGGACCTCTTTAGCAATTTGCTGATTAGGCAGCACATACGCTTCTGTTTGTATGCTGCCTGCCTCTGTTTCTCGGGCAATGACCTTAAAAAAATGAGTGGGTACGGCTACATTATTTGGCCCTATGACCTGATAATGCACATATTTTTTGCCATTTTCTGCTACGCAGGGCAAAAATAAAGGCCCTGTAAGGACGTGTACCGTTTTTGAGCTTTTTGTTAAATCTCTCACATATTTTTCCATTTTTGCCCAATAGCCCCGGTTAAATTGGGCCACTTGGGGACTCATATTAGAGAGGTAGAAAGTATCTCGCAAAGTGTCCGGATTAGCTTGATGATCGGCTGCCGGCGCTAGATGACCGCGGTCAAATCCAGATCCTTTGAAATCTTCTAAAGTGTTTTGAAAAATTTTGGGAATGCGAGGATCTTCCTGAAAAGGAAATGGGTCTCGGCTAACCTTTCCTTTTAAACTTTCCGCAGTCAAGCATTCATAAACCCATTGCGCATTGCGAGTTCTTCCATCATATTCCAAGGTATACCCAGGGCGTTTAATCATAATCGCCCCTCGCGGAGAAAAAATAGGATTGAATAGCTGGCTAGAATTTCTTTGCGGTCTCGCTAATTCGGTTTCAGGTGGTAAGAGATTGGCGATTTCTATATATCCTGCTGTCAAATACCCTAAAATGAAAGCCGTACTCGCTATCCAAAAAAATGTCCCATATTTTCCATATTTATGTTTCATGGTTAACTTTAGCCCATTTCGCCGATGATTCATTCATTCTCTCAATAATTCTTTTCAAGTATCCTTAAAAGCGATAGCATACCACAAATAACCTCTAAAAACAATAAAAGCGGGAAATAAGGAAAGTAAAAAGCATGTAAACATGCTTTTTACTTTCCTTAGAACATTGCCAACGTCCATTTACCCCTCACGCAGAATGGAAGCAATGATCATTATCCTAGCCCGCTAATCTGAAGGAAAGTCCCCCATTAACCAAGCTTTCTATTTATCCTTTTTCTTCACTGCTTAGGCGCCTTAAAGCTACAAAGCCAGCATTTTTTTAATCCCTCCTTCCTTTCGAATTGCAAAAAAAATCAATTCTTCATTTGACATTTTCCTTGTTCTGCTATACTCTATTCTGTTTTAACAAAAGTCCTTACTATGAAGAAGATCGCGCTACTTGGATCTACAGGTTCAATTGGAACCACCACTTTGCAAGTTGTGAGACATTTGAAAGATTCATTTCAAGTCACGGCTCTTGCGGCCCATTCTAATATCGATCGACTCGAGCAGCAAGCCAAAGAATTTTTGCCTGAATTGATCGCGGTTTATGACGAAAATAAAGCAGCCGAATTGCAAAAAAGAATTCCCCAAATTCCTGTTTTAGCAGGCATGGAAGGCTTAAATGCAGTCGCTTGCCATTCAGACACTCAGCTAGTCATTTCTGCTATCAGCGGCACAATAGGCCTGATTCCTACAATTTCTGCCATTAAAGCTGGTAAAGATATTGCCTTAGCCAATAAAGAAGTGCTTGTTTCTGGCGGTTCTCTCGTGATGTCTTTGATACAAGAAAAAGGATGCCAGTTACTCCCTGTGGATAGTGAACACAGCGCGATTTTTCAATGTTTAAACGGCGAGAAATCCTCGACCATTCATCGACTAATTTTAACAGCTTCAGGGGGCCCTTTCCGCGATTGGGATTATGACCGCTTGAAACAAATCCAGGTAGAAGAAGCTTTAAACCATCCTAATTTTTCAATGGGCGCCAAAATTACGATTGACTCCTCTACCTTAATGAATAAAGGGCTCGAAGTCATCGAGGCTTATTGGCTTTTTGGGGTGAAACTAGAGCAAATTGAAGTTTTAGTTCATCCACAACAAATTGTGCATAGCATGGTTGAGTTCACCGACGGAGCAATCATGGCTCAAATGGGCGAGCCTAGCATGATCGTTCCTATACAGTATGCGATGACTTATCCTAACCGAGTCGCCAGTATTCTCAACCCCCTTGATTTAAAAAAAATGCAACATTTAGAATTTTCAGCTCCAAATTATGACCATTTTCCCTGTCTTAGACTTGCTTTCGAAGCCCTGCGGCAGGGAGGAAGTTTGGCGTGTTATATGAATGCGGCGAATGAAGTCCTTGTGCATCGTTTTTTACAAGGCCAATTCGGATGGATCGAAATTGCTCAAAAGCTTGAAAACTTAATGCTAACCCACGCGTCACAAGCTTTGCATACGCTAGAGGATATTTTACAGATAGACGCAGAAGCAAGGCGACATGCGGAGCGTGCTTAAATGTCTTGCTTGACAAATGATCTTTTTTTAGACTTTTAGATTAGCAGTTTACCTGCTGTTATGGCATAATGATTTTGTTAAAATATTACAAAACTTAAAATTAATTCTGCTCGATCTTAAGGCTGCTTAAAGCCTTAAACCAGAATAACCATAAGGTAAATGTTTCCATGATTTTTAGCTTGATGTATACATTGTTAGCACTCCTTGGTCTAAGCTTTTTAATTTTTATCCACGAACTCGGCCATTATTTCATGGCCCGCCGCGTGGGTATGCGAGTGGAAGTTTTTTCTATTGGATTTGGAAAGCCTATTTTCTCATGGGAAAAAAAGGATGTGCGTTGGCAAATCGGGTGGCTCCTTCTGGGAGGATACGTCAAAATTGCCGGGGTAGAAAGCGAAGAAGGAGTGGATCCTTATGAAATCCAAGACGGTTTTTTTGGTAAAAGCCCTTGGGATCGGATAAAAGTGGCTTTCATGGGACCTTTTGCCAATTTGGCTTTAGCTTTTCTGATTTTTTCCGCTTTATGGTTTACAGGAGGCAGAGAAAAAAGTTTCAGTGATTTTACGAGCAAAATCGGTTGGTTAGATCCTCACTCTACTCTTTATGAACAAGGAATTCGCCCTGGAGATGAAATCACAGCTTATAATCATTATCCTTTTGAAGGCGCTAAGGACCACTTGCAAGCCCCGATGACTGGATCCTCCCAAATAGTCGTTTCGGGAAACAAAGTCAACTATGCAACCGGCGAAAAAACACCTTTTGAAAGCTTAGTTAAAGTCTACTCTCATCCCCAATCTCTTCAAAAAGATGTCGTGACCGCAGGAATTTTAAATTCAGCTAGCTATGTCATTTATGGTAAATTGCCTGATGGAAGTGAAAATCCTTTACCAGAAGGTTCTCCTATTCAACATAGTGGAATTCAATCCGGAGATCGAATTCTATGGGCTAATGGGGACCTTATTTTTTCTTTACAGGAACTCTATTACATTTTAAATAGCCAAAAACCCCTTCTGACTGTTGAAAGAGCAGGAAAAACCTTGCAAGTGCGAGTTCCCCGCGTCCTTGTGCATGAGTTACGCCCTGACGCTGAATTTAGGGAAGAGCTAAATGATTGGAAATTTGCCGCTGGCCTTCAATCCTCTAAAATTGACGATTTATATGCCATCCCTTACCATTTAACTTATGATGGCACGGTAGAAAACGCCGTTCGATTTATTGATAAAGACGCTCAGCAAGAAGCATTTCCCGCCCATCCTTTTTCAGAAAGAGACCTCCCCTTACAAAGGGGAGATAAAATTATCGCGGTGAATGGAACGCCGATCACGCATCCCTCTCAACTTTTAAAACTCTTGCAGGCTAATCAAGTCAATATCATTGTGCAACGCGCTCCTCTCCCAAATCAGCAAACTAACTGGGTAAATGCGGATAAAGAATTTGATCAGCAAATCCCTTGGAATGACCTTCATGAGATTATCAATCGGATTGGGACACAAACGCCTCTCAAGCAAAGTGGGTCTTTAGTTCTCCTAAATCCTATAACCCCTAAAACTCGCTTAGAATTTGCCCTAACTTCTGAGAAAAAAGCGAGAGTGGCTAGCGAAATCTTAGCCAAGAAAAAAGAATTGGAAACGATCGAGGATCCTGAAAGACGCGCCCATGCTTTAAGCATGTTCGAAAAACAGGAGAAACAACTTTTAATCGGGTTACCTAGTGTGCAAGACCGTAAAGTCGTTTATAACCCCACACCTACCGGGTTATTTTATCAAGTCTTTGAGGAGATTTGGAGAACATTGTCCGCTCTTTTCACAGGAACGCTTAATCCAAAATGGATAAGTGGACCTATTGGAATTGTGCAGGTCGTGCATTACAACTGGATGATAGGAATTAAAGAGGCCCTTTATTGGTTAGGAGCGATCAGTTTAAATCTAGGAGTCCTTAACCTTTTGCCTATTCCGCTTTTAGATGGAGGAACCATCGCGCTTTCCCTATTTGAGCTGGCATCTGGCCGTCGCCTGAATCCCAAGACGATTGAAAAGCTAGTCGTTCCCTTTGCTATTTTATTAATTGGATTCTTCTTATTTCTGACTTACAATGATTTAAGTCGTCTCCTGGGCGGAATTTTTGTTTTCTAACAAAACCTTCTAAAGGGGAAAGACGCAGTTCTTCCCCTTTTATTTTAAAAAATTGCCTTTCCACCCATCATTATGCTAGACTCCAAAAAAAATAAGAGGAGTCAGTAAGTGGATACCATTAGAGTATTTATAGGAACGGAAAACGCTCAGTTTTTACCTACTGAAGTTTTAAAGCGAAGCATCCTCCAGCATACTAAGAGTCCCGTTGAATTTCATCTTCTGATTGATCTCCCCCTTAAACTTAACCGCAAGATGTACACAGGCTTTTCATTTTACCGTTTTGCTATTCCAGAAGCTTGCGGATATCAAGGTAAAGCCATTTATTTAGACGCAGATATGGTTGTGCTGGGAGACATTACGGACCTCTACCATCTTCCCCTCAACGGAAAAGGGGCTCTCGCCCGCCCTTGCCCCCCCAATGCCTGGTATACAAGCGCTATGCTTATAAATTGTGAACAGCTTAAACATTGGGATGTGTCTAAATGGGAAACGCTCATCAATGCGGGCATTGCTTCTTATAAAGAAGCCTTGTGGGGCGAGCCTGGCGGATTAACTTATAAGGACTTTGCCCCATTGCCCGAATACTGGAACCATTTGGATACCTACGACCCTGCGACCAAAAATATTCATTACACAAATGTTCCTAGGCAGCCTTGGAAGACCCCTGGTCATCCTTTTGCAGCTATTTTCTTAAAACAGCTTAAAGAAGCAATTGAAGCGGGAGAAATTTCTAAAGAAATGATTCAAAGAGAAATTGAGGCAGGGCATATCTATCCACATATTCTTCAAGATGCTGTGTCAGTCGATCTTTAATGCTGTCCTATTAAATGGCTTTCAGACGGATGCTTAGCAGCAAATAAAAAGAGAGGAGCGAGATGTGCCTATGGTTTGCAGATAAGCAAGAGGAAGATAAGTGGGACTTTATATCCTTTATGAAGTGGAGCAATAAAAAAAACAGCGCTAAAAGAATGTGTAGGGGAATCTATATTTCCTGTCTTGCCCCTCTACCCCATGGCAATTTAGCCATAGGGACTAAAGGATTAAATTGGGACCTGAGGAGGGAAAAACCTATATTTGGTCTTTAAGAGGATTGCTCCTATATCCTTCTATCCTATCTTCACAAAAAAAATGGAGAAAATGTTCCATTACTCTTTTAGGCAAACATGCCGAAACTGTCACCTGCCTTTCAACTCTCTCTGACGGCACTTTAGCTGTGACAAGACGCCTATCCTTCCTATTTACTTCTTAATTTAGCAACACTTAGATTGTGGCTAATCAGAGCGATTTGTTGCGTTAAATCATTTTCTAAGAGAGAAGGGCCCTTGCTCAATGCTTGATAGGATGTATGTTTTTCTGTTGACCCTTCTAGTTCCAGGTGAATAAACTCGTTCAATTGTTGGTATTTCTCTTTAGAAGCGAGGAATTCCCTCATAAAATTTTGGCAATCATTAATAAGCAAATCAAGATCTCTTTCTCCTAGGCGTGTCAATTTTTCTTCCCTGGTTATTCCTTGGAAAAGCCTAAAGAGTGCTGTATCGTTAAGGGCAGAGGCGTGATGCAATCTTTTTTTTCGGACATAAAACTCAATTAATTTTTGCCATTCTCTAAAATCCTGGGTTAAAGTTCTGAATGTTTCAAGATGCTGAATCTTCTCTTCCTTGCTAAGGTTTCTCTGGCTCATTTGCTGGCCAAGCTCTGCCAATTGATCAAGATTTTCATTTGCCCGCTTAAGCATCCTTTCAGCTGTACTTAATAAACTTATAATCTCATCCGCAAGCTTTAAGGTTGCTTCAGAAGGAGTGATTTTGCCTGCCGCTACCTCTGTTAAATACTGGCAAGCCTTGGCTCTTTGAGTTTCGATTAAATTATCCACTTCATTAATTAAGGCTGGGGCTATCATTGTTCTATTATTTAAGTAAGCAAATAGGCAATCGTTTTCTCCCATCGCTTCCCAGACACTATTACTTCTAATGCCTACAAATAGACTGTGTAATTGCTCTTGTAACGTTTTCCCCTTCTCACTTTCAGCAATCATTGCTTCTGGATCGATATTTAAGCCTATAGCTTTTAATTTTAACATGAGCTGCGCATCAAAATTTTTAGATTTATCTGTGCTCATGGCCTTTAACTCGCCTAAGCAACTGTTATAGAGAGAGTCTAAAAAATTATCCCGAACATTTGCGAGCATGGAGTGGTGGCAAGCTGCAGTACCTTCGTCCAGCTTTCCCTTTCCCATTTGCATATCTGCTCTTACTGGTTCAATTGTAGTGGTACCCGACTGATAATACCCTTGGCACATATGGTAGAAAAGCTGTAGCCGAATTTGGGCATGTAAATGAACACGTTCGGACTCTCCTCCTTTTGAAATTTCCAAATCCCTTAGTAAACCCTGTAACCCAGAGAGCGAACAATCCTTAGGACCCTCATCTGGCAGCGAAGGGATAGAGAAATTTATCGCATTAGCAACAAAAACATCCCTTTCTTTTTCGTCTCTCTTCGTATGTTGTTCCAGGACAATATGGCGTAATTCCAGCCGGATATCTTTCCAGTCTGCATTTCTTTTAAAGCTTGAGATGTCCCTTCCTCTGCTTTGTGATCGCTGACTTTTAGACTCTTCTGCTGATCCAAATGTGAAGAAATTCATTTTTAAAAGTGTGTCTGCCCGTTGAATAACTTCAGAAGAAAGAGGCCTGGCGTTATAAGAATTAAGCTCAGCTAGCTCTTGTTCGCGTTGTTTAATTTGTGCAGTTATGTCTTCTTCTAAGGGTTTTCTAACCATCGGATTAGGAAAACTCTCTTTGATTTGTTCAAGTTGCCGCTTTAGGCTTTGGAGCTGTGCATCTTCTTCCACTTCCATTTTTTCCTCAATTGGCCGAGAAGTGGGGGAAACCTCTTTTTTTTCACTCCTCTCCACTTTTTGGTTTGGGAACACCCTATTGACAGCGCTCTTGGTCGCATTCTGTTTAACTTTCAAACGAAAATTAGAGAAGCTACTTGTAGGAGAGTTAAATTGATGGGTTTTTAAAGAGGAGGGTTCAGCTGAACGTGATGAATAATTTGCTAAATAGCTCCCAGTCCGCTGGCTCTTTTGACCATCCTGCTTTAGCTCATTTACTTCTAGATGATCCGCCTTTCTTTTGGTAGAAGGTGGACTTTGGGGTGGGGGAGAGGAATTATTAAAAACGGGAGAATGAGAAGGGTTTGTAGGGTCCATTTTAAGCCTCTTTGTTTATCTTTCATTTATTATTTACAACCTAAGAGAGAATGGAATTAGTCTACCTGCCATAATAAAATTAATAACATACTAATTATTTTAATTTAAATATTTGCTTATATTTTTTTTATTTTTTAAATATTTTGATTAGGGAAGTTAAACAAACGGAGTAAAAATGGATCTCTGCCTCTACCTACAAATTTATGGACCATCAGAGGCCTAAATTAGCCGGATGGCCCTAGATGAAGAAGGGAAGAAATAGCTATAAGGGGGCTATAAGATAAAGGGCTTGTAAAAAGAGCTCTTAAAATCGAAGCGACTTTTTAAAAAAAGGGCAGAGATGGCACTTTGCTAGAAAGTTTTAGCAGCTAGATAGAGAATCTTTGCCATGCTTGCCTAACAAAAAACAAACTTAGAATGGCTAGAGCATCAAAAGGATGAGAACAGCGCTCAAGATAAAGTGGAAGTAGCTTATAGCAAAGGAGCCCTATACTCGTGGCTTGAATTTGGGCAAGCGGCCATTTTTAACATATATTGTCGCGAAGTAGCCGAAAGATGGCTATATGTGCGCTAAGCAAATCCCCTAGAGCGTAGGGGGGAGAAGAAATGCAGGAGGATATTTAAGCAAAAGAACTTGCTGTAAGCCATTTTTAAACCTTTATTTTTAGCAAAATATACCCATGCGATAAATGCCAATTAACTCCTTCTTAGTGGCTTAACACCTCCGCACATTCTTTTTCGATTGCCGTTTCTTTTCAAAACCCTATCGTGCAAAAAGTTTAGCCTAGAGGAGTAACAATTTTGGTTGAAAAGAAGAAGAATGTTTGGGTAATATAACACCTTCTCTAAGGACTGATAGCTCAGCGGATAGAGCACCCGCCTTCTAAGCGGGTGGTCGTAGGTTCGAATCCTACTCAGTCCGTTCATTAATCACGCGCGCTATAAGATTTGTAGGAGAAGGAAGCCTTTCCGAAAAATCGACTTATTGTGACACCCCTTCTTCTCAATTGCGAAATCCGTATCTAAAATAACTCACCCAACCTTCGTGACTTGCCCTATTTTCAACACGCAAAATTTTTCTTCGGGAACCTGAAATTTTTTTCTGGCACGATCCAAGCCTGCAATAGGGTCTAAATATCCTTCATCCGATAGCTGGAATGTCCCAAAATGGATCCCTATGGTGAAAGGTTCTCCCAAATCCTTAAAAGCTTGAACACTTTCTTCGGGATTCATATGCCCATAACGCATAAACCATCGGGGTTCATACGCTCCGATAGGAAGACAAGCCAGCCTAAAACACCCGAATTTCTCCTTTGTTTTACAAAAAATTTCCTTGCAATAGCCCGAATCTCCAGCAAAATAAAGAGGACCGCTCGGAGTACAAATCACAAAAGCACCCCAAAGGGCTTTATCTCGATCAAAAATCCCCCTGGCAGACCAATGCTGTACAGGTTCGAGATGCAAAGATAGGATGGAGTTAAAGGAGATTGATTGCCCCCAATCTAATGTTTTAACCTCGATGTTTGAGTCCTTTTGATGAATGATAGATTCATTGCCTAGCGGGGTTAAAATCAGGGGCCGGTCTCTTCTCCATAGCTTTTCGATCGTCTTTAAATCTAAGTGATCATAGTGGTTATGGCTCACTAAGACCAGATCAATTTTAGGCAATCTTTCAAGAGAAACGCCTGGTGCGCCAACTCTTTTAATCCCAAGCCAACTAAAAGGCCCTATTTTTTCAGACCAAACAGGATCTGTCAAAATATTCACTCCCTCTGTTTGGATCAGTAAAGTGGAATGGCCGATAAAAGTGACTAAAATCTCCGAGCTTTCGACTTTCTCAGGGGGATTTTCGCCGAAGGAATTATTTACATGCGTAGGCCATTTTTTAGGCTTGGCTCCCCATTTCCAAGACAAAAATGCGAAAAAGGAATTTTTTCGAATGGCCCAAGGATTAAAAAACACTTTTCCATTAAAGTGGTCGCTTTTTGGACCGTGATGATAGGTTCTTTTTATGGAAAAATAGTAACCAGCTAGAATGCTTAAACAAAAAAACACGACTAACATATTAAAATCCTAAGGGTTAGGTTTCCTAACTTTTTTGTTCATTTTAGCCTCTTGTGTAATTCCAACAATCCTGTTTTAATGCACCTTTTATTGTAAAAAGAGAAAACCATGCATTCCCCTACTCTTCTGGGAGAGTATATCCCTTCTGCCGAGAAATTTCCCACTATTTCGGAAGTGGTAGAAAAGTTTCGCACTTCGAAAGTTCAGTCACTTTCTTATCCTGAACAGCTTTTGCAAGTTTCTCAAGTTTTATATCAGCTGATTAAAGAAGCCCCTCTGGAGTCTTTCTTGCTTAGCCAAGTTATCGATTTCATTACACAGGTCAACCAGTTAAACTTTTTAAAAAACCCTTACAAGTTGATGGACTTTGAATTTTGGCTCAATCAACTTTCTGACATCTCCTATGAAGAGAATCTAGCTATTCGGGCCAAGATTGTAGGGAAATATGTGCCAAGGGATGAATACCAGGTGTTCTTTCCAATCGGAATGGGAAAAACCTATGAAGGAACCCACTTCGTCTCTGCCCATCACTCTCCAGATATCGATACGATGGTTGCTTCTTTTTGGGGTTGGGTGGATGCTTTTGCCGCCCGTGTCGGCGATGCCTTACACATTTGGAGCTTGCCAGGGGGGCCGCCCGACTCTCCTGTCACGCAACTTTTTCGACAGATCTTTGGAGAGGAAGTTTTTACAGTTACCTGTCGTTCTTCAGATCGCTTGACGTTAGCGGGAATAGATATGGTTACACGTAAAAATACCATCCAAAAGCCTCCCCATGCTTTGGTTTCTTCATTTAGTCATAGCAGCGCGGGAAATGCCGTTTTGCTAGTCGATCAAAATTCCTATGTGGGGGATTGGCGCGCAAACGACGTGGAAGAAATTCAACAAGTTTTGTTTTTTTTCACCTCTTGTTTACGCTGGTTTGAAAACTACCTTTACTCCCACCTTATTTCTCTTTTTGCTGAACAAAACATTCGAAAAACACATATCCCTGCGCTTGTTAATAAGATTTTTTCCGTCTCCATCAAACACGCTGAACCTGCCAAGGAATTGAATGAAAAACAAACTCGTGAACTAGACCAATTTCTCGTGCATATTATCGGTGTAAAAAAAGGGATTCATGGAACTTTTGAAAACTTAGTAAATGCTCTAAAAAATTTAAACTTAACCGACTTTTACGAGTTTTATCATCGTTTTCTCGCTCTTGAAAGCTCAGATTTATTTGAAAATAGCGGTGATATCGATGAAAGTCGCACTAAGATTTTTAAATATTTGCAAACTTTATTTCACGGCATGCCAAAGGGGATTCAATATGTTTATAACTATTGCAATCGCCTAGAAATCGTCATTCAAATCAAGCATCTGGTTTTTAATAAGATTCCGCACACCATCTCTCTTCAAACCGATGTGGAAAATATCCGAGCTAAAATCCACGATTACGACTATTTAACAGTGGTGCTCCCCGATCCATCTGGAAACGCTTTTCCTTTGGGGGTCGTTTGGGCTAAAGATATCCGGAAACCCATTTTAGGCACCGTGACTTTTAGAGATTTTTGTAACTTAGAAGAAGTTCACATGGCCTCCTACCTAAATGTCATTAGTGTGGTCGATCACCATAAAGCTTCTCTTAAAACCACTTCTACTCCGGCAGTATTGATAGGTGATGCGCAATCTTGCAATGTATTAATCGCCGAGCAAGCATTTCACATTAACAACAAATATAGCGTGGGTAATCGTACAGCAGGGGAGCTCGAGACTGAAATTCAATCTCTTTACGCTGCCCCCTCTTCCCTTCTTAATGATCGGCTGCTCAAGCGTTTGCTAGATAGGCGAATAGCTTCCCAAACGAGAAGGTCTTATTATGTTCATCCGCAGCGCGAATTTATAGAATATTTCTGTTTTTTACATGCCATTTTCGATGACACGGATCTCTTAACAAAGGTATCTGCACGCGATGTAGAATGTGTTGCCTCCTTGCTAAATAAAATGAAGTCGATTGCAGACAAAAAAGAGGTCGAGATGATCAATCTAGAAGATATTCCTCGCGACCCATATTTTGCTCAAAAAGCAGCTAAAAAAATTCTGCAAAATGAAGACACCTATTCTGTATATAAAAAAATTTATGCACTTAAGGAAGAAGAAATAGAAGCAAGCCTCCAACTCTGTATAAGCGGCCAAATGACAAACCTATTTGCTGACACCAAAGAACAGAATGGATGCTGCCGCGTTGGGCAAACAAAAATTTTTAAGTCTAATTATCCAACGTTTGCCAGAGTTGCAAACGTTTTACAGAGATACTGGAGCGATAAAGCCATCAAAATCAATCAACAATTTCCCCAGATTGATTTGCATTTACAGATGATCAGCACTATTCGCAGTGCTAATGAAGTTTTTTGGGGAAAAGTAGACCCACCGTCTCATCAAGATGAAATATGGTTTTGGGTCCCCAATCGCCAAGAAGCGTATGATCACCTCATTCGCTTTTTAACAGCCTTTCAATCTACCTCTGGAATGGTAGACAATCAATTAAAACTAGAGATTCAAGGGTCACAAGCCGCTCAATTAGGGCTCATTTTCTTGAATCACTTTAGCCAGGTTCCCCTTGTCTATACACATGAAAATCAAGAACAAACTTTAGCAATTTTGAGGTTTAGAGCGGGATCGATAAATTCCCGCAAGGCTATGATTTCCCCTTACCTGCCTCGTTTACTCCCGTAACAAGTCACCCGGCTTTACGCCAAAAAGAACAATTACTCGGCTGGCTTGCCGTTTTCTTCTACGATCTCCAAGGTAACGCGAATCCCGTTGCGGCTTGCAACAGACATCAATAAGTTACGAATCGCATTGATTGTTTTTCCTTTTTTCCCGATAATCTTACCAATGTCGGATTTTTCAACCGAAATTTCAATAATTAGAGTTTGAATCCCTCCGATTTCATTAATTTTAACCTTATCTGGGTGATCCACAAGGTTTTTGACAATGTATGCCACAAATTCTTTCATAATTCGATCCTCATTCAAGTGTGAATAGGTTAATAAAAGTTTTTCGGTATATTCTGACAATCAATTTACTGGCCTGTCAGTCTATGACACACTTTAAGTGTTCATATCTTATCGAGCTCGTTTGTTATTAACTTTACAGTAGATAAACGATTAATCAAACTTCGTTGCAAATAGAGAGATCAACTAATCTCTACCCTAATTCCAAGGTTACTGATTATTTCGTTATTAATCTACCAAAAAAAATTTGCAAAACAATTGCATTCTTAAAACAAAAATTTAACCTCCTAAATAGTTTTCGCATTAAAAAGGATATAATGCCCTTCAAAAATTAAAGTTACAGGACTTTCATTAATTAGTGAAGCTTTCATTTATGCTTCAAACATTCCCGCTTGATAAAAAATAAATTTGTTTAATCCACACGCAAGCTTGTTCGGCGTAGGGAATAATTTAGCCGCATTTTTTAATCCTTTCTAACATATCTCTTTTCTTTAAAAATTGCTCCATATCTGGGGGAAGGGGAGCCTCTGTCACAATCTTTTGGTGCGTGATAGGATGGGAAAACGCAATTTTTCGAGCATGCAACATTTGACGCTCTGCTCGGTATTTCAAATTCACTTGTTTATTGCCGTAAATAGAATCTCCCAGGATAGGGTGTCCGGCATGTTTTAAGTGCACCCGAATTTGGTGGGTTCTTCCCGTGGAAAGAACCAACCTAACTAAGCAAATATCATTTCTTACTTCCAAAGTTTCACACAAAGTTAACGCTTCTTTTCCATCTTCACGCACAGTCATTTGCTTACGATGAACAGGATGACGGCCAATGGAACCCTTTAATTCGCAATTTCCCGGATTTCCCAAGCAAATAGCCCAATACTCTTTATAAACTTGCCGATTTGCAAATAACTCCATTAACTTTTGCTGAACAGGGAGCGTTTTTGCTGCCACAAGGACCCCAGAAGTTTCTTTATCTAACCGATGGACAATCCCTGGACGTAAAGAATCTAGGGAGGCCCCGCCTAAGGAATACCCACAATGGTACAGAAGAGCATTCACAAAAGTCCCCGTCCAATTGCCAGGAGCAGGATGCACAACCATTCCTGCCGGCTTATCGACAATCAGCAAATAGTCATCTTCGTATAAAATGTGCAAAGGAATTGGCTGAGGAATTAAAGGGATTTCGGGAGCGGCAGCAAAAAATAATTCGACTTCATCCCCTAAATTTGGCTTGAAACGTTTTTTGACTGGCTCACCATTTAACAGAACCAGCCCTTTTTCTATTAACATTTGAAAATAGGTTCTCGACCCGTTATTTTTATATCGAGCAGCAAGTACCTTATCCAAGCGAACTCTAACTTCTGTATCTTGGATAAGAAAGCTTGCGCCTTCTTCTATCTCATCACCCTTCATGAGGCCCTATTCTACACATCTTTGATGCCAATGATAATAGCTTAAATGGAAGAATATTTCATTCATTTTTTGAATCAAATGGAAGGATTTTAAAAAAAAGAGGAGCTAGCGGGTTATTGGAAACAAAAAAAGGGGAAATTCATGCGAAGGATAATGGGGATTTATTTTTCTAAGAAAACTATAAACATTTTCTTTTAGAAGTTCTAATTGGTTCAAATCGGCAATGCCTTCTACATATTTCCCTAAATATTTTTTTTCGCGATGGTAAACTTCAATTAAGTAATCCCCTTCCTTTTGAATAAAAATCTTGAGAAGTTCGGGATTAACTTTTAGCAGGCTTTCAGAAAATTGAAAATCTGCATGAAAACCTAAGAAAAGATGAGCACTTAGCATAAGAATACCTCTTCTTTTCTTGTACAAAAATTTTTAATTATGGGCTAGGAATTTGAAGCCTCTCTGGTCATTTTCTTCAGGCGATCTTGGTGATTTTTCATTTCATTACAAATATGAGTCGCGATCCCTTGGATCATCGCATTGTACACTTTAGGTGCCTTCTTTTTTAGTTCAGCCAGAGAGTCGACGCGGGTAGAGGTTGAGTATCCTGCAGAAGAGCTTGTAGGTGCAAGGGACGGAGAAGAAGAAGCAGAAGTAGAGGGACTTGTTTGCATAACTGCAGGAGCTACAGGCTGAGGGCTGACTGATTCTGACATAATTTCCCCCTTTTGGAGACAAAATAACATTAAATGAAGGGCTATTTTAGATTCTTTTTGTTATTATAATAGCTTAAAAAAAATTTAATTTCAAGAGCTACATTTTTTCAAAAAACTTTTAGGTTTGCTAAATAGTTATACAATAACCGTGCCATTTATTAAAGTTGATCTAAAAACTGCTCTTTTTGTGGAAGACAAGGGAAACGGCAAACCTCTCATTTTTTTGCATGGCTGGCCATTCAACCCCCAATTTTTACCCTTTACACCCTTTTCTTCCCGGTTGCCGTTTTATTGGCATAGACTTGCGAGGGTATGGGAAATCTGATAAGTCCTATTTTTGAAATCCATCTCGCTCCCCACGGCTATTTTTTATGCAAAAAATGACCTGATTTGCCCTTTTGCCTTTGGAAAGCAAGTCCAACATGGAATCAAAGAGCCTTTTTTGGTAAAATTTGAAAAAGTGAACATAAGTTATTTGTTGAAGAAAAAGAAAAATTTTGTGAAAAATTTCTCAAATTTGTACACGCATGAATGAATTCAGGGTGGAAGGCCTTATTTTGAAAACGGTCCCCTACGGGGAAGGCCATCATATTTTAAATGTGTTTTCCAAAGAAAACGGCTTAATCGCCTTGTTTGCAAAAAAACGGAAGAAAGTTTCCCCTTCTCTGCTATCCCCTCTCGTTCAAGCCGAATTTGTTATTCGGCAAGGAAAAGGGGAGCTTTATCCATGCGAAGAGATTTCCCCCCTAGCTTCTTTTCTTAAAATCCGAGAAAGAATTGAAACTTTGGAAGCTGCTTTTCAAATCTTAAATGCTCTATTGGCCTCTCAATACCCACATAAACCGGCTCCCCATTTATACCTTCTTCTTATTCGCTACTTACATGCTCTACCTCATAGCTTAAACGCAAACAGCTTAGCTACAAGTTTCCTACTCAAAACGTTGCGTCACGAAGGAGTATTTGGCCTTTCTAATTCCTGTGCGACCTGCCAATTACCCCTAGAAAGCGAGAGCTATATTTTCGAAGGAGAAACCTTTTGTTTCGAGCATAGCCCTTCCCATGCCCTCAGCTTAAACAAGGAAGAACTCAACTCTCTTTTATTTTTAGCTTCCTGTCGAATTTTGCCTGAGATTAGCGTGTATGCCCCTCCTGCTTCACTCTATCAAAAAACCCTTGATTTATTTTACCAAACTTTTCGCGCATGATTTCTGTTGCATAGATATTTATGTGTATGCTAGAGTCTAACTCTTCAATAACGCTCTGCGGAAGTGGCGGAATTGGTATACGCGCTACCTTGAGGTGGTAGTGAGGGTGACCTCGTGGGGGTTCAAGTCCCCCCTTTCGCATTCTATGTAAGTTTCCAATAAGTAGCGTTTTTAATTCTCAGAAATAGTAAGCTTAAAAATTAAGCTTCAACATGAGTTTCTCCATGGACTGCTGCACGTTTTGCACGGCTGCTTCTTATAATATCAAATCTTTGTTCGAGACATTCCGAACGCGCTTTCCAACACATTTACATAGAGATGCCGTTCACGTTGAAATGCCCTTTGAAGATGGCCTAAGCGATATTTTTTACTTTTCCTATGGAACGGTTGTTTGTTGGAATTTATCCTTAGAGCAAGGATGGCAGCTAATTGAGCATCTAAAAGCTTTTGAACAACAACCGCTCGATGAAATTGAAAGCGATGCCTTTACCTTTTCTTATGGCCCCCTGGCTAAATTTGTAGAAGATGATTTAACGCTTCCCGATACCTCCGCTTTAACCAAATTAGCAGCTTCCCAAGGACTTTCCCAATCTGTTAAGCTAGGCGCTTTTGAAAGCAGCCTATTAAAGATATACAATCAAACAAAATACCTACCTGAAGAGCTTGCTAAACTAGGTCGCATTCCTCTTTCGCGCAGCCAAATTCGCAAAAAAATGGGCGAGCTCTTCATAGAGCGCAATTCGATTACTTTACATATTCACGCGCTTGCTTCCCCGGATTTTTTTTGGGAATACCCTGAATTTGAAAAGCTACATTTGATTATTGTCAATGAACTCGATATTAAAGACCGAACCGAAGTACTTAATCATCGCTTAGACGTGGTGCGAGAATTGTTTGAAATGCTGGGAAGTGAGCTCAACCATCAGCACTCTAGCCGGCTTGAGTGGACTATTATTTGGCTGATCATTCTAGAAGTTTTATTGACTCTCTTAAGAGACGTTTTTAGAATCATATGAAAAAAATTGCTCTATTTTTAATCCGTCTCTATCAGCTTCTTATCTCTCCCATGCTGGGCCCTATTTGTCGATTTACCCCTTCCTGTTCCCAATATGCCATGGAAGCCATTCAAAAATACGGAATTTCCAAAGGAGCCCGCCTGGCTTTTTCCCGCATTTGTCGGTGTAATCCCCGTTGTCTTGGTGGCCACGACCCAGTTCCTTAAAGAAAAAAACTTTTTACTTTTGTAAAAAACCAAATTTTTCCTTATAAGAGCCGATTGTGCGCACCCTTAACCGAGGAAAAAATACGCAAGTTTCAGTTCACTCCCCAGCTAATCCTCCCCCACAAAGCGTTTCTAACCCAGCTGTTACATTGCTACAAAAACGTGAACGTCCAAGCCTGAAGGCTATTTTATTCTCCATAGCAGGGTTACGGCTAGAACGGATTACAGCAGGGTATATTAAAGCAACTATCCCGGTGGAGAATACGCTTATCAAGAACGATTTGCCTCTCTTTTCTTTGCCTCATTGGCAACAGAGCAATCTTTAGCCCCTTAAAAATGTGTAGAAAAAGTCACGACGGGCATGTCGCACGAAGAAAAAGAAGGCTATCTTGCCAAATACCCTGATGTAACCGTCCTAGAAAGCCTTTTTTCCCACCTCATTGAACTAGGCCCTATGGACGATCCTTCCCGAGAGTTGGTGGTAGCCCTAAGAGCAAAAGGTCTTTTACAACAACCTCCGCTAAAGATTAAAGCAAAGTTTCCCGATTTATTTTAATCTTAAAAATCCTTTGAAACGCCTTTCAATGCAAAGGGCGTATCAAAGTAATTTTTAATCAAAGCTCTGATAAACGTAGAGCTCTTTCTCCTCTAGCATAGCCTTCCTCCCCTGGATCCTCCCTCTCACACTAGCCCAAAAAAGTCATTCGCGCCTCTTTTGCTACCAGAAAGGTAACCAGCTCGGGTTAAAAACTTTGGCGACCTATCGTACAAATTTTCTGCGTACCAGCCTAAGGTAGCACCTCTCTGGAAAGTCCAAGTGGTGCAAAACAGCTAAAAAATTCAACTGGCCAGGATTTAAACAAGCTATCAGCAAAAGAGAGCTCTTCTAAAGAGAATCTTATTCGATCAATTATATCAAGCTGCCTAACAGATGACATCGCCTGTTAAAAAGCCTCTTTTTCTAATTTTAATTCCTAATTGTAGGGATAGAAGATTAGTTATTTTTTTTGAATATAAATCAAACATTTTCAGTTATTAAACCAAAAAAATAAGTTTCAAAAATTAAAATATTTTGTTTAATAATTAACAAAATCGTTAAATTAAAATTATAATGATAATTGAAAATTTATTTCACATCCGAGGGATTATGCAAGAAGCTCGCAATGAACCTATGAATTATAAAGACCTAGGTAGCGAATTTTCCAAGCTAGAACGCGAGATTTCTGCGCTAGAACAAACAGGGAATGAAAAAACACACTCCTCCATATCTAATCTTAGTTCCTCGATTCTCTCCAACCAAAGTACGCCAAGCTTACAACAAATTCAGCAGCTTAAGGGACGCTTAAAGATATTAAGTACTCAAAGTCATGGAATGGAACAAGCAACAGTTAAAAAAATAACCACCTTATTTGCTCAACTTAAAGAACTAAAAAAAGCCTATTTGCAGGCTAATTTTTTTCAAGCCTCTCCTCCCTCTACTTCTATTCCTATACAATCTGAAAGCGTCCCCCCTGAGGAGTATTTATCATCCTTAACCTTAAGCAATGTGGCTCACCTCGTGGGCGATGCCATTTTGGAAAAAGCTAGAACGAGCCAGGGGAAGTTAATCGAGGGTACGAGCAAAGGCATTGAGTTTATGCACCTTTGGTTAAATTATTTAAAGGATACTTATGAATTACCCCAAGGAATGGAAATCTTTTTCGATCACTTAGACGAACTAAAAGATTTTAATCAACTGATGCAAGAAGGGTTAAACAAATCGCAGGAGCCAGAAACAATCCAAGAGAAAAATTCAGAACTTCAACCTGACACCTTAATGATTCGCAAAGACGCATGTGAGAAAATGGCCAAGCAGGTTATTCAGAAATTACAAGAAAAGGGCTCCGTAAGATTTAGCTGGGGATGGCATGCTTCTAAACCGGATAAAGCCGGCCACGCCATGTTAGTAGAAATCCAATTAGATAAAAATAAAACAAGCTATAAACTCCATGTGTTCAACACGGGAGATGGCACGCAATACCATTCTGCTCACAATGATGGCACTAAGTTATATGTGAACACTTTACAAGGTTACTCACTACCCGTGGAAAAGTTGAATGAAGACTTTATCTTTAAAATGCTCGAACCCTTATTCGTTCCATTCAGCCGCCGTGTTATGGACTCAAATGCAGAATTTGATGCTTCGCACCTTTACGTGCTGCTGAGTAGTTTTTCAAAAATAGAACCAACTTCCCTTCAGTGGATGAAGGGGCAACTTAGTGGCACCTGCCGCCTACGTTCTTTGATTGCTTACTTTGCCTTTTGCACAAAAGATTATAAAGTTGTTACTAACTTATGGGAACGAGAGATTGCCCGTTGTCTTATTACAGTAGATCCAGAGAAACTACAAGAGCGCGATATGCGGGTTCTGACGGATTACCTTTTATCACGCCTTTTTCATCAACAAGCAAAAATTATTAAATTTGACCCAAAAAATGATAAAGCCATCGAAGTATTAAAGCAATTAGAAGGCTTAAGGGAAAAATTTGAAATCCTTTGTGAGAAAAACGGCTGGGAAATCGCTCTAGCGCAGCGAGCAAGCGTGCCCACTCAATTCAAAAGTCCCCCCTCAGTAAGCATGAAAATTGCCAAGAAGCTAGAGGAATGGAGGCCTCCCGAAATTTCTAAGCAAGAAATAAAATTGCCATTTTCATCCCCTGAATTGCCTGCCATTACACTCCTTCCACTCCCCTCCCAGGCAAGCCCTAAGGAGATAATCGATTCTTGCCATACTGCTCATCAATTTGCCTTGCAATACATTCAAGCTAAAGGTAATGCTCTTCCTTTTTTGGAGAAGACGTTTGCCGATTTATCTTTTCGCATTTTAAATAGTCCCAAACTACAAGATGAGCTTCAAGTCCACGATTGCTCTTCACTGCTTAATGAAATCTTGGATCTTAGCGCGCTTTTATTTAATGAGTCGGTTAAACAGACCAAATCTTCTGAACCAAATGCTTTTTTTAACTTGAAAAATTTTCTAGCTTTCCATAGTGCCTTGGCGCTGGGGTGGCAGCTATGTCAGATACACGAGGAGAAAGCGGGATTTCTTTCAGGAGGAGTAAAGGGATATAGCTTAGCTCTTCCCCCAGTCTTTACCTTACCGCTAGAGCAAGCAATGGCCCAGCTGCCTAGCCCCTGCCTAGAGGGGGAAACAGAAGAACTTTTCAAACATTTGCATGGCTATTTTGTAAATATAGGAAAAGTCCCTAAAGAAGATAGAGGAAAAACCCTACAACTCTTTAATTTTGCCACCTTTGGTATTAAAGAGCAGCCTAGCATAAGCGGTATAGATTTTCCGAACAATCCCTATTTTTTGTATCAAGATTCTTTTGAAATGCTTACTCTCTCCAAAGATGAGTATGAATTTACCCTGCGCTGCTTTCCTTCTGAAATGGATTGGGCGAAAATAGATGAGCAAAGGCCTAAAGATTGCTCTGCTTCTGCAGAAGATTGGCGTGTCTACTGTTATTATACCGGTCACCTTATACCAGAGGAAGAAGGTTTTTCCCCTTCTTTCTTACAACTCCGTCAATTAGCTTGGTTAGCCAAATGCAGTTTTTCCATTTCAACTTTACCAGGTAGCAAAAAAAGAGATACAGCTAGCTCGATTAAGCCTTATAGCGAGAAGGATAGTCATTTAGGAATTCCTCGTTCTCAAAAAAGTAGCAAAAATAAGCTGTGCTTTAGCATTCAACTGCGAGAGCTTACTCAACCGTATCCAAATAACTTACCAGAAGTGCCTGTGCGTGAACTTGCTCAACAGCATCCATATAACTTACCAGAAAAGCCAGTAATACCAGACTCTTTAACTGATTTGGGAACAAAAAAAAACCTGCAACAAAACGAATTATTAGCTAAAACAGACTCTTCCTTACATGAGCTGGTGAGTGCCCAGGCATCCAAATCAGCAATACGTTATACTACTTTAATTAGCTACTTTAACAAGCATCCTGAGGCCCTCATGGATCCTGAAAAGCAAGCTTATTTTATTCAAATTTTTTTCGAAGTAGGCTTATTTAAGGAAGTAATAGTACCGCAAGTAGCTGAACTTTTGGTAAAGTTTTTTGAAAACCATCTTAAACATCTAGAAAGCGCTTTTAAAGATAATCCTCACAAGCAAGAAATAGGCGATACTTTAGCCTTTATTTGTGAGCAGTATGAACGGGCTTTATGTGATTGCATAGAAATTTTAGATGATAAAGACCAAAATACTGAAAGATTAGGATTGCTCCAGCAAAGAATGATAAGCTGGAATGCAGATAATCGATTTTCGTCAGCTCTTGCTTTTCGGGAACGCCTTCTTCTATGCTTCATAGATAGCTTTAAAGTGATTCCTTTGACTGTAGAAGACCAAGAACAAATCAAACTGCTGATAATCGCACAAGTAGAACTGGAAAAAATTCGAGAAAATAAACCCAGCGATGAGTTCAAACACGATTTAAATGGTTACAACAGAAACGCCTTGAAGCAATCGGCTCAAGCCGCATTTTTACAACATCTCCCCATCATACAAGCTTTTCTTAAAACTAACTTTAGCAACGTCCTAAGTCAAATTACAGCTTCGCATATGTCAGAAGCCGATATCGAATGGCAGCCTGCTGCTTTTCCCTTTTTTACAGGGCAAGACAAGGGTAACAACCGCTATCAGTTAGATATAATCACAGGAGAATTTAAAAAAAATGATTACCCACTTTCCTCATGCCCCTCCAATTATAAGAAACACCCTTTCTACCAAGAAGTCTGCAGCCAAAACCCCTTTATCTTCCGAAAAGGGGGCCTCGATTATTATGAAGGAGTCAGTGGAGAAAATAAAATTCGTTTATATGGAGATGCTGACAACTTATTACAACTGCATCGCAAATTCGACAGGATGGGTTGGTATTCTTTACAACCTGCCGAGCAAGGCGCCGATTTTTTGCCTGCTGCCTTGAAAGGGCACCCCGACTTGCAGATCTGGATTAAAGCAAATAATCTGACCGAATCTGCAGCCTTAATTATTTTCAATAAACAGACTAAACAAGTGCAATATACGATTGATCATGAAGGCATTTTTACAATCAATGGAGAACGGTATGAATGCTTAGAAGCAGATACTATGTTGAGAGAAAGCTTGCAAGGTTTTGATAGTCACATGATTCTTTGGGAAAGCAAAACTAACAAGCAGTATGTGCTTTCTTTCCCCTATATAACTTCTCCTGCTAATAAAAATCAGCCCCTCCACTTTAAGCTTGATGGAAATCGATGGAAATGGGAAAGCAGCCATTTTTTCCTAGCAGAAAATCAAAGGATAGGAGGCTTAGCAGGCTTCGAGGGTTTTTTAATCATTGAAAACCCGGCAAGACAATGCAGAGCCTTAATTCCTCAAAAGACACAACAGGAGTTTGATACACAGGTAGATTCTCCTCCCCAAGTAGACTCTCCTCGCCATGTAAGCTACCTCACTTGCCAGCTAACCTCTCCCCCTAGAAGCGCCGCTCTTCAGGCTGCGGATTGGACACCTCAGCTTGCTATTCAAACTTCTCCCGAAGCTAATACCTATTTAACTTACTTGCATTTCATGCATGCACGCACCCCAGAAGAGTATAAAAAGGCGCTATCGCTCTTAAAACAAGCCTATTCATATCAACGCTTCACTTCTAATCAGCTACGTATACTTGGATGGATATTTTGCCACACTCAGGAGGACGATACTCCTAGATTTGATAATCTTAGGCGCGATACTCCTAATAAATGGGGAATTAACCATAGTCACTATAGCCTAGCCCTACAATTGTATGTAGCTGCTTTAGTCCGTCAAAACCTACAAGCCCATCCCTCAAAACAATCACTGGAAATGGCTAAAAAAAATAATGACCCGTTTTTCAAACCATCTATTCCCACTGATTTGGCTCCTGAACAAAAATGGGAAGAATTTTGGCAGTTTTTATCGCTAGCAAGCTGGTCTACAGATACCACAGAAAGCAAACCTATTCCGCAATTTCTTCAAAAAATGGTTAAAGAATATTTAAAAAGAATGGGTTCTTTACCTAAAGATTTACGGATTGAATCTCTCGTTCCCACTTATTTACTAAGTACATGGGGGATGAAAAATGCAATGGAAAGCGAATGGATAACCCCTACTGCCTCACCTACCCGCCAAGTTTTACAAGATTTGGAAAAAATAAGCGACGATCTCAACAAAGTGCGATGGAAGGAACTACGTAAGAATATTAAAAGCCAGACAAAAGACGAGTTACCCCCCTTTCGTTCGCGCCAAGGAAAAGATTTTATTCGCTATTTCCCCTTTTTATTCCAACAAGCAAATAGCGATAGCCTTGAAGAAAGAAAAGAAGTAAAGGATTTTTTAGATGAAGCATATTCGGACACCTATCCTGGCAATAAAACTTTGCGCCTTGTCCTACGTATCGCTTGCGAGCTAAAAGAGAGAGAACCTCAAGCCATAAACTTCCTTCTTTCTAGTGATAAGTTTCCTGAAAATGCCCAAAAGGTTGTTGATCAAGTATCTACCTTATTATTTGAGGAAAAAGGAGAAATAGATGTAAGCGCTTTAAATCAGGCTATACAATTGTGCGTTGATCCTATTAAAAACAAATTAACAACCACATCCGGAGGTAAGGCTAATGCCTCCACTAAAAAAAGAACAGGCAGAACAGGTCAGCCAAGTGGAAACCGTTCCTCCCGTACCCGCACATCCCATTCAACTTCTCAGCCAACTTCAACACCCACTAATAATACTTTTGCCTTTGGCACTCCTTTTCAACCAACTTCAACGCCCTCTAATAAACCTTTTGCCTTTGGCACTCCTTTTCAACCAACTTCAACGCCCTCTAATAAACCTTTTGCCTTTGGCACTCCTTCTCAGCCAACTTCAACACCCACTAATAATCCTTTTGCCTTTGGCACTCCTTCTTCAACACCCTCTGATAAACCTTTTGCCTTTAAACCTTCTACTCAAGATAGCCAGGATGTGGTTCATGACAATCCTTTTGCTATTGCTGCAAAAGAGACCTCCGAGGCTAAGCCTAGCACTCGTTTAAAACCTCCCCGACAAATCCTGCCAGCAATTAATACTTTGGAATTACCTTCCGCTTATCCTGGTAGAGGAGTAAAAGGAAAAGATTTGAAAAAAAACCTTTTCGCCGACATTAAAGAGTGCCATGTGCGTCTATTTCCACATGCTTTGTCTTCTAAAGAAGATGCCTCCTTAGGCGACCTTAGTAAAGAAATCGAAATAATAAAGGAGGCAGTAAAAAAGGAAATCACAAAAATACTAAGTGACCTAAAAGAAGATTCAACCAAAGACTCTTCTGAGTTAGACAGGATGGATTTAGAGTCTGACCCTCAATACAAGAAACTTATTTCTCTTGCTGATCAATTTAAACTGCACACCTTGCTAGGCGAATTAAGAAAAATTAATCCATCAAAATTCCGTGCATTCCCATCTCCTCTAATGGATAAAATAAGAGACCTTAATGAACTTGCCAAAAAGGCTAATATTGAACCTTTTAAAATGCCAGCACAAAACTTGAATTCCGACGATGAATCGGTAGCAAATTTTATAAACAGCAGCATAGAAGATTTAACACTTGATTACTACCTTGGAGCTATTAAAAACCGTCAGCTAGGTCAAACTTCTATTAAGATAAGCGAATGGGAAAAAGTGGAAGAACAGTTTGAAGAGATTAGCCAACAGTTAATGAAGGAGCATGGTGAGGCAAGTTCTACTATGCATAATTTAGAACAAAGTATTTTAAAATTAGCTAATCAGCAGCTTAAAGAAAATCCCACTCAAGCAGCTAAAGTAGGAGCCAAGCATAGGGCGCCCTTAACGCTCGAGGATTGCGTGCTATTATTTCTACACGGAGACGCCGAAATGTACCGCAAAAAAATGGGATTTTCTCGCTCTGAGATCGAGGGCAAGCAACAGGCAGAAAAATTACACTCTATGATTGGAGAATATTTAGAAGCTTTTGTTCGTTCTCATCATTTGGAAAGTATTTGCCAAGGTATCCAGAGGGTAAACGAAGCAAAAAGCCAAGCAAATAATGAAGAATTATTGCAGGCAATTGGAAATTTAAACGCATTGATGTCTACTTCTCATGATCTTTCCAAATGCCCTGTCCCTCATATATTTTTAGTCTTTGAATATTGCATGACCAAGCTTAAAGATGATCAGCTTTTCCTCGTACGTCAACATTCAATTGAAGGCTTGAACCATGCCCTTCAAACTGAAACTAATCATCAATGGAGGGACATTTTCATACAATTGATCCAAGCAGGAGGTAAAACTTTAGTATGGGGACAAATGTTAGCATTAGCAAAAGCTGATGGTTATCATCTGTCTGTGCACGTCTCGCCTGATCATCAATATGCAACTAGCGTCTACAACATGGGAGAGAAAGCTTTAGCAATCTTTACTCAAGAGCAGAGATTGTTTGAATTTGATGATCGTCCTGAATATATGACTAAAGAACACCTAACCCATCTTAAAGATACCCTTATCTTAGCGATACATAAACGTCAATTTATCCATACCACAAGTGAGTCTTTACAAGCACTTCGTTGTAGATTCCTTAAAGAAGCATTGCGTTTCAAAGAAAATGATAAGGCGCAACGAGATAGAATCACCTTGATGAGCGAGATTTTAAGCATTTTCCGTGGTCGAGGCGTGTTTACTTTTGATGAAGTGCATCAAGCCATGGATCCTTTGAAAGAACTGAATATGCCTTTTGGAAAAATTGTCCACCCCGACATTCAAGAGGGAGAATTAATTGGCAAGCTGTTACGCCTTTTAATTTCTGAAGGAATTGTCAAACAGGGTTCCTTAAAAGATTGCATCGATCAACTCAATCAACAAACCCATCATGAAGCTGATAGCAAAAAGATGATGGAAAACCTCCCAGGCCTATTACTTAAAGATCCCCTATGGAGAGGAAAGCTAGGTATTCAACATCCTCATGAAGAGCAAGAACTTATTGAATTTCTTTCAAATCCTCATAAGCCTCTTCCCGATTTTCTTGAAAAAAATACAAACTCCCTGACAGGTGGGTTAACAGCGGCGGAGTATGCGGTATTAGCCCAACGCTTAATTGGGGATGGATGGTTGATGGAAGGACTACAAAAGAAAGTGGATGAGCATCATGGGCTTATAGCTGTAGGAGGGCATCCTCTCATTTCCATTCCTTTCCAAGCTAACATGAAGCCGCTGATTGGCTCAGAGTTTAGCGATCATTATGTCATGATGATCCACACCTTAATTGCCTACTTATCTAAAGGGATTTTTGAGGAACAGGTGGATGATTTTGTCGGTTTTTTGCGCGCACAAGCTCAAAGTGAGATGCAGCGTAAAGTCACAAGTGATCTAGAGACGACTGCCGCTTATCAAGTGCTTCGCAATCTACGAGAGAAAGAACCCCTTCTTACCAATTTTTTTGAACAGGAAAAAGTGGACGCGAAAAGCTTCTGCCAAGCCCTAAGAAATACAACGGATGATACTGTTTTACAAATGCTAATCAGCTATATCAGTATACGCATTCTTCATAAAGTGGACCTGTATGAATCTCAAGTAAGCAGTAATGGGAAAAGTACGGCCACCATGGCTAAATCCATTAATGGATATTCGGGAAATTTGGATAATTCCGATATGCGTCCTACTCTTGATAGTAAGGGAAGGCAGGTCGAATGGTATCCTGATAGCGGAACCAGCGGCCAAACAATCGATCTATTAGTCAATCGCAATTCAGCCTTACATGTCGTTAAGCCTACCCCTCAAGCTTTATTAAGCTTACTTCATCATGAAGATTATAAGGGCCGCTTTCATGCAATCATCGATGTCGGTTGTCACTTTCGCGGGCTATCCTCTCTAGAGGTTGCTCGTTTAATCTCCGAGCAAGTAAATAAGGCCCAAATTAAAGGTATTCTTTTCTATGACCCACAAGGGCACTTATTTTGCTTGCATATTCAAGATCAAAACTGTCAACCTATACAGGGAACTGATAAAGAGCATCTTATAGAACAAACCGGATATAAGCTTGGTGAACTATTCACCTATTATGATCAAGATCATATTACCGGGGCTGATATTCCTCAAGATGACCATGCACTTGCCCTCGTGACAGCTTCAGAAGCCACCCCGTTGTACGAACTTTGCCAGGGCAATCGACGTATGCGCAAATTAGAAGAAGGGCAAGGAGTCGTACACGCCTTATCAGAAAGCTGCGTGAAATGCATGGTCGATAGATTTAAAGACTCCCCCTTACAAAAACTTAGTGAAAAGGGTATTCGAGATGAAGCTACCATGCAGCAATTTATCTTATTTACCTACCTCAATGAAATGGAAGCGCGGATTAATGATAATTTACAACATTGCCTACAAGACCTTATCAATACTACTCAACAATATGTCTTAGATACCTTATATGATAAAAAAGATTCGCAACTTTATATGCGCCTAGCCAGCCATGGAGCTCCTCTATTTGCCCGGCAAGTCGTTACCAGCCTTCTAAAAGAATATAAAGAAGGAAAAATTTCTCATAATATTGGAGATTATTTGCAAAAGGTTTCTGAGAGGCTAATTACAATGGTCTCAGATATAGTACTAAATGAAGAAATAGAGTCTTTAAAAACGCAGCTCGAACAAATACGCCTCGCAGCTATTCCCCGCTTAGCTAGCAATATCGAATTAAGCGCTAATTTTCTCAATTCTTCTGTCACAGGTTCGCAAAACCGCGAAGGAACGATGGTGCAATGCCAAGAGAGTCAAATGAACCAAGAAAATGAAACTGAGCAATTGGCTATTAATCAAACGCGCATGCAGCAAGATTCTAAGATACCTAAGGCCGATCGCCAAAAGCTTAATAAAAAAATATTTTTTTCTCCTGATTTTGGCAACCCTAATGTGGGTGCATTTACATTATTACCTGCCAGCCAGTTTTTTCCTGATTCAGGTTTACAAGCCATCGTTAATTTTGATTGTGTAATGGTAACTCAGAATTATCTTGACACGATCGTAGGTGAAGAATTTTCTTTAACATCCAAAAAACCAATCACCCACCTGCTATGCATTACCGATAGCCTAAATGAGCAAGATTCCCCTTCTTTTAAGCTTATCTTGGGTTCTCAAGAAGATGTCGATCAATTTGCTTCTTACATCAGGAAGGATAAAGAAGATGCAACAAGACTGCCATCTAGAATGCCTCCAGATCGCCAAATGGCTTTATTAATGCTAGATGGGCAAATAGTAGAAGGAGATTCTCCCCCTAGCTTATTCTTAAAGGACTCTCCCTTATATAGCTTACTAGCCGTTGCGATGCTTATCGCAGCAGATACTTTCCATTTAAATCAAGAAAAATGGTTAGATTTGTTTCTTCTACAGTTAAAAGAAAAGGATCCCTCTATATCTCGATCGATAAAGATTTTTTTCGAAACCTATATTCTTTCTCCTCAAGAAAAAGAGAAATACTTTTCAAGTGATTTAAACCGCCGTTGGTGTGAATCCCTCCAGTAGGGACCTCGCAATAAAGCCGCGAAGGGGCAAGAGAGAATGAAAAACTGTCATTTACACGGGATTATTTTAGCTATCCTACGGATCCTAGCAACTTCCATGCTAGGCGGAACTATTTTTGCTACTTTTAGAAACAAGCTAAGCAAATAAAAGAAGCCTGGCTAAGATTAAAGGGTTAAAGAGGAGGAAAACAAAAAACCCTAGCAACAAGGTTACTAGGGTTAAAGGGTTCCATTTAAAATGGAGTAAAAAAGACTTGGCGGCGACCTACTCTTCCACACTCTTGCGTGC